>CAYFZZ010000090.1:0-38271 GCA_964347545.1 uncultured Planctomycetaceae bacterium
CATCCCGGAGCCAGGATTGGTCCCCGGTTTTTTATCGATCACGGTACGGGGGTGGTGATTGGTCAGACGTGCCAGATTGGCGAGCAGGTGAAAATCTATCAGGGCGTGACGCTCGGCGCGCTCAGCTTCCCCACCGACATGGAAGGGAAGCTCTTGCGGGGGGACGAAGTCAAACGCCATCCCACGATCGAGGACCGTGTGGTGATCTATGCCAACGCCACCGTCCTGGGGGGGCGGACCGTGATCGGACACGACTCGGTCATCGGTTCCAGCGTGTGGCTGACGCGGTCGGTCAAGCCCAGGACCACGGTCGTGCTGGAAAAACCGAAGCTGCGGATGCGCAGCGAGGCGGATGACGAGCTGGCGGCTGAGGCGAATTACCAAATCTGAGCCCGCGCGCCCCGCCGCCGCCAGGGCGGGGTCCTCCTCCCCGGAAAACGTTGCTCTTCCCGGCGGTCGTTTCTATACTGTGAACTTCTCCGATGCCAGCGGCGCGGAGACGACGGACGATCGCCCCTCGCGCGGGAGACCACGTGAAATACTCTTTGGTGCTCGGCTTGGCCCTGTTTGCCGCCTGGCTCGTATGGTCAGGGCATTACACGCCACTGCTGATCGGCTTTGGCGCCTTCTCCTGCGTGGCCGTGGTCCTGCTGGCACGCCGGATGCGGATTGTGGACGCGGAAGCCGCGCCGGTGCATCTGGGGTTGCGACCCTTCATCTTCTACGCCCCCTGGCTGGTCAAGCAAATCGTGCTGGCCAACATCGATGTGGCTCGGCGAATTCTGCAACGCGAGATGTCCATCCAGCCGGTCGTGATTCGAGTGAAGGCGAGTCAAAAGGGAGAAATCGGGCGGGTCATCTTTGCCAATTCGATTACGCTCACCCCAGGCACCGTCTCGATCGATGTCGTCGGTGATACGATCACGGTGCACGCGCTGGCACCCGAGCTGGCGGACTTGGAAGGGATCGGCGAGATGGATCGCCGAGTGACGCGACTGGAGGAGCCCGATTGATGTTTGTGACGGCCATGGCGGCGATTATGGTGACGATGGGGCTGGCCTTGATCCGCGCCACCCTGGGACCGACGATCTTCGATCGCATCGTGGCCCTCAACATGTTTGGTACCAAGACCGTACTGCTGATCGCCGTGATCGGATTCCTCACGGGGCGGCCGGACTTTCTCGATCTGGCCCTGCTGTATGCGCTCCTGAACTTCATTGGCGTGGTCGCAGTCCTGCGGTTCTCCAAATACGGTCACTTCGCAGAACCCGCTGCGGAGGAGGGAGCGTCCTAGCCATGGAAATCCTGGTTGACAGCCTCAGCACGCTGTGCCTGATGATCGGATCTGCCTTTGCCGTGATCGGTGGAATTGGGGTCATCCGCCTCCCCGACGTCTTCACCAGGATGCACGGGGCCGGGATTACCGATACTTTGGGTGCCGGACTGATCCTGACCGGCCTCATGTTCCAGGGGGGATGGTCGCTGGTGACCGTCAAGCTGGTGATGATCCTGGGCTTTCTGCTAATCACCAGCCCCACGGCCACCCATGCTCTGGCCAAAGCGGCATTGCATCATGGGGTGGAACCGCAGCTGAGCCCGCTGGAGGGCCAGGGGGCGCATTCGGAGGCCCTAGGATGACGCTCACGATCGACATCCTCCTGCTGGCCTTGCTGGCCTGTACGGCGATCAGCGTGGCCCGCATGCGCAGTCTGTGGGCTGCCGTGATGTTAACCGGGATTTACAGTTTTCTGGGAGCGGGGTGGATGTTGATTCTGGACGCCCCCGACGTTGCGTTTACCGAAGCGTCGGTGGGCGCCGGGATCGCCACGATGTTGATGCTGGGCACCCTGGCCTTGACCAGTACCGAGATGAAGCGTCCGGCTGCGTCTCCGGTGTTTCCGCTGGTGATCGTCACCATTACCGGGATCGCCCTCGTGTACGGGACGCTGGACATGCCGCACTATGGGGACCCGCAAGCCCCGATTCATCGGCATGTGGCGCCAGAGTATGTGGAGGATGCGGTGCCGTCGGTGGAGGGGCGGCCTTTGCCGGTCGGCATCCCCAACCGGGTGACGACGGTTTTGGCCAGCTACCGCGGATACGACACGCTGGGAGAGACGATCGTGATCTTCACGGCCGGGCTGGGCGTGCTGCTCCTTCTGGGCGCCCCGCCGGCTGAGCGCTCCCGGGAGGACCGGCCATGATCATCCACTCGATTCTGCGGGTCGTTTCCAAGCTGCTGATCCCCTACATCCTCCTGTTTGCCCTCTACGTCCAATTCCACGGTGACTATGGTCCGGGGGGAGGGTTTCAAGCGGGGGTGATCTTTGCCGCGGCCCTGGTCCTGTATGCCCTCGTGTTCGGGCTGGCCGCCGCACGCCAGGTGGCGCCGCCGAGGGTGGTTGAGCGGTTGATGGCGATCGGGGCCTTGATCTTCGCCGGGACAGGGCTGGTCGGGCTCCTCCGCGGGCGGAATTTTCTCGACTATACCGCCTTGGACCCGCATGATCCCCAGCATGCTCAGCACCTGGGGATCTTGGTGGTGGAACTGGGAGTGGGAATCACGGTCGCCGCGGTGATGATTACCGTCTTGTTTGCCTTTGCCGGGCGGGAGCGGGTGAGATGAACACCGTGTGGGGTCTGTACAACTATTGGATTGTCATCTTCCTGATGATGACCGGATTCTACATCGTGATCGCGCGCCGCAACCTGGTCAAGAAAGTCATTGGACTGAACATTTTCCAGATTTCCGTCTTCCTTTTGTACATCACGATGGGCAAGATCGAAGGCGGCACAGCGCCGATCATGCCGGCGCGGGACTACCGGACGGGGGAGCCAATGCAGGTCTTTTCCAACCCGCTGCCCAGCGTGTTGATCCTGACCGCGATCGTGGTGGGCATCGCCACCACCGCTCTGGCCCTGGCCCTCATCGTCCGGATCCAGGAGGCCTACGGGACGATTGAAGAGGACGAAATCTTGGCGCGGGATCTGGAGAGGTGATGGAGCAACATCTACCGATCCTGCAGGTCATCGTGCCTCTGATCGCAGCCCCCTTGTGCGTGCTGATCCACGAGCGGCGGTGGGTGTGTGGTTTCTCCCTGGCCGTGTGCTGGGCCACCTTTGCCATCGCGGGGATCTTGTTCAGCCGGGTCGTGACCGGCGCCGCGATGGACGGGTCGTCGGTGGCCGGGCCGATTACCTACCAGCTGGGGGGCTGGCTCGCCCCCTGGGGGATCGAATACCGGCTCGATACGCTCAGCGTCTACCTGCTGCTCTTCGTATCAGGCATCGGCGCTGTCGTGTTGTCCTACGCCCCCCTCAGCATCGCTCGCGAAATCGACCACGGCCAGCACTACCAGTTTTATGCCGCGTATTTGCTCTGCCTCGCCGGTCTCCTGGGGATCACGGTCACGGGCGATTTGTTCAATCTGTTCGTGTTTCTGGAGATCTCGGCCCTGGCGTCCTATGCCTTGATCAGTCTGGGAGCCAGCCAGACGCGGCGGGCGTTGCGGGCCGCGTTTCAGTACCTGGTGATGGGGACCATCGGGGCCACGTTCATCCTGATTGGCATCGGCCTGATGTACCAGATGACCGGTACGCTGAACATGACCGACATGGAATCGCGGCTGGACACGGTGACCGGTCCGCGGACGGTGCTGGTCGCCTTCGCCTTTCTCTCGGTGGGAATCAGCCTGAAAATGGCCCTCTTTCCGCTGCACGCCTGGTTGCCGGGCGCCTATGCTTACTCCCCCTCGGTTGTGACCGCCTTCCTGGCCGCCACGGCGACCAAGGTCTCGGTATACATCCTGCTGAGGTTTATTTTCACCATTTTCAAAACGGGATTTGCCTTCGAGTCGTTGGCGTTCGACGTGGGACTGATGGCCCTCTCCCTGGTGGGGATCTTCGTGGCTTCTACGGTGGCGATCTTCCAGAGGAACATCAAGCGGATGTTGGCCTACTCCAGCGTGGCCCAAATCGGCTACATCGGCTTGGGGATCAGTTTTGCCTCAGTCGCCGGCCTGACCGGTGGGATCGTGCACTTAATGAACCATGCCCTCATCAAGGGGGGCCTGTTCCTGGCCATGGGCTGCATTGCCTGGCGGTTGGGGTCGGTCGATCTGCACGATCTGCGGGGCTTGGGAAGGCGGATGCCGGTTACGATGCTGGCCTGGGTCATCGGGGGCCTGGGTCTGGTGGGCGTGCCGGCCACGGCCGGCTTTGTCAGCAAATGGTACTTGATCAGCGCGGCCCTGGAACGAGGCTGGTGGCCCGTGGCGGTCCTGACGCTGCTCAGCTCCCTCTTGGCCTTGATCTACGTCTGGGGGGTGGTGGAGGTGGCTTACTTTGAGAGTCCACCCGAGGCGGCCGAGTCGCCGGTCGAGGTCGCCGAGGCGCCGCTGGCCATGTTGATTCCCACCTGGCTGCTGATCGGGCTGAGCGTGTTGTTGGGGTTCTGGACTTCGCTTTCCGTAGGTGCCGCGCGGCAGGCGGCCGAGTTACTTTTGGGAGCGACATCGTGACTTCCCAGACGGCCCTCACCCTGGCGGTGGCGCTCCCGCTGATCGCGGCCCTCCTGACGGGGCTGTTGGCCACGCGGCCGAACCTCCGCGAGTGTGTCACGCTGCTCTTGGGCGGGGTGGTCTTCCTGGTGGTGGCCTCCCTGGTGCCTGGCGTGGCGGCCGGTGGCCGGCCGGAAGTCACCTTGCTGGAAATGATGCCGGGGCTGAGCTTGACCCTGCAGGTGGAACCTTTGGGCATGCTCTTCGCCCTGGTGGCCTCAGGCCTGTGGATCGTGACCACCTGTTACTCCATCGGCTACATGCGGGCTCACCACGAAAGTCATCAGGCGCGATTTTATGCCTGTTTTGCCGTGGCGATCTCTGCCGCCCTGGGGGCCGCTCTGGCGGGGAACCTGTTGACCCTGTTCCTGTTTTACGAGCTGCTGACGCTGTCCACCTATCCGCTGGTGACCCATCATGGCACCGAGGCGGCCCGCCGCGGGGGGCGGACCTATCTGGGCATCCTCATGTTCACCTCGGTGGCTCTCCTCCTCCTGGCGGTCGCCTGGACGTGGGGGATCGCCGGGACGCTGGACTTCCGCGAGGGGGGGATCCTGGCGGGGAAGGCCAGCGACGGGATGCTGATGGCCCTCCTGGGACTGTACATCTTTGGAACGGGGAAGGCCGCCGTGATGCCGTTCCACCGCTGGTTGCCGGCCGCGATGGTGGCCCCCACCCCGGTCAGTGCCCTGTTGCACGCCGTGGCTGTGGTGAAAGTGGGCGTGTTCACGGTGATGAAAGTGGCCGTGTACGTGTTTGGGCTGGACCTGCTGAGCAGCACTGGGGTGGGCCTGCCCCTGATGTACGCGGCCGCCGCCACCATCCTGCTGGCCTCCCTCATCGCCCTGACCAAGGACAACCTCAAAGCCAGGCTGGCTTACTCCACCGTCAGCCAGCTGTCGTACATCGTGCTGGGGGCCTTGTTGGCCAACCGCTGGGGGGTGATCGGAGGCAGCATGCACATTGCCATGCACGCCTTTGGTAAAATCACTCTCTTTTTCTGCGCCGGCGCGATCTATGTGGCGGCGCACAAGACCGAGATCAGCGACATGCGGGGAATCGGCAGGAGGATGCCGGTCACGATGTTGGCCTTTTTGCTGGGCTCTTTCAGCGTGATCGGGCTGCCACCGTTTGGGGGGGCGTGGAGCAAGTGGTACCTGGCGCTGGGGGCCGCCGAAGCCGGTCACGAACTGCTGGTGGCCGTGCTGATGATTAGCTCGCTGTTGAACATCGCCTACCTCCTGCCCATCCCCGTGCGGGGTTTCTTCGCGGCGCCGGAAAACGAGGACCAAGGTGCCGGGATCCAGGAGGCCCCCCTGTTTTGCCTGGTGCCCTTAAGCTTCACGGCCGTGGGAGGTCTGGTCTTGTTCTTCGGGGCAGACAAGATTTACCAGTTGGTGCTCCCTCTCACCCGGATCTGACCAGCGACATGATGCATGCGGAAGAAGAACACGGTTCGAGCGACCCGCCGCGGGGCGGTAAGCTGCTGCTGGCCTTGTGCGTTCTGTGCGCGGCTCTGTTCGCGGCGGATTTGATCTACCACAAGCACGTCCATTTTGCTTGCGAGGAGTGGCTGGGGTTTTACTGCGGCTTCGGCGTGGCGGCCTGCCTGGGCCTGGTGCTGCCGGCCCTGGGAATCCGCCAAGGGTTGCGACGCGAGGAAGACTATTATGATTCCTAGTCTGTCGGCTTTGCCCCCCGGCGGGCTGCTGATCCTCGGCGGTCTGCTGCTGCCCATCCTGCCCGGCCGCTGGAGGTCGGGCTGGATGTTGGCGCTGCCGATTTTGAGCGGGTTGCAGCTGCTGGCGGTGCGGCAGGCCTTCCCCGAGGGGGGGACGTGGACGTTTGCGCTGCTGGACTACCAGCTGGTGCCGGTCCAGGTGGACCGGTTGAGCCTGGTGTGGGGGGTCATTTTCCACATGGCGGCCTTGCTGTGCGCCGTGTACGCGCTACCGATCAAGGACGCGGTCCAGCAGGTGACGGCTCTGGTCTACGCCGGGGCTGCCCTGGGCGCCGTGTTTGCAGGCGATCTGCTGACCTTGTTCGTCTACTGGGAACTGACGGCCATATCATCCGTCTTTTTGATTTGGGCTCGCCGCACGGAACGATCGTACCGTGCGGGCATGCGGTACCTGATCATTCAGGTCGGTTCCGGTGTGATCTTGCTGGCAGGAATTTTGCTGCACCTCCGCGATACCGGTTCCCTGGCTTTTCGCGAGGCCTTTTACCACGCGTTGCCGGCGACCGACGCGACCTGGTGGGGGCTCAATTCCCCCGGTACCGCGCTGATCTTCCTCGCCTTCGGCATCAAGGCGGCTTTTCCGCTGCTGCACAACTGGCTGGCCGACGCGTACCCGGAGGCCACCGTGCCCGGGACGGTGTACTTGAGCATCTTTACCACCAAGCTGGCGATCTACACCCTGGCCCGCGGTTTTCCCGGCACGGGGATCCTGGTCGGGATCGGTGCCACCATGACGGTGTTTCCCCTGTTCTATGCGCTGCTCGAGAACGATCTGCGACGAGCGATGACCTATATCTTAAACAACCAATTGGGATTCATGGTTGTGGGTATCGGGCTGGCAAACTTCGCTCGTTCCCCCGAGGTGGCTCAACTGGCACTCAACGGCACCGCCGCCCACGCGTTTGCCCACATCCTTTACGAGGGACTCCTGTTTATGGCCTTAGGAGCGGTCTTGTATCGCCGCGGGACCATCCACAGCTCGCAGCTGGGCCGGCTCTACCCCTCCATGCCGTGGACGGCCGCCTGCTGCCTGGTAGGAGCGGCCTCCATTTCCGGTTTTCCGCTGCTCAGCGGCTTCGTCACCAAGTCGATGATCGTCACGGCGGCGGCCGAGCAGCACCGGACGGTGGTCTGGCTGGTCCTGCTGTTCGCCTCCGTGGGCGTTTTTCTGGTCGCCGGGATCAAGATTCCCCGGGCCGCTTTTTTCGGCCGCGGGCCGGGCCCGCAGGTCTCCGAGGCGCCGCCGCCGATGCTGGCCGCCATGATCGGCGGTGCCGCGCTGTGCCTCATCCTGGGCATTTGGCCCGGCGGATTGTACGCTTTGCTTCCCTACCCCGTCACGTACCAGCCCTATACCGTGTCCCATGTGATCGTCCAGCTGCAACTGCTCGCTTTCACCGGGCTGGCGTACGCAGGGCTGCGGCGGGCCGCCCTCTTTCCCGTCGCGCAACCCTCGGTCAACCTGGATACCGACTGGTTTTATCGCCGGCTGCTGCCGGCCGTCGTGGCCAGACTGGTGGGCGAGATCCGGCAGCTGGGGAGCGCGGTGGCCGCCGGTGTGCGCCAGGTGCTGCAGGCCTTCCTGGCATGGGTCAGGCAACAGTGTGACCCAGGAGGAGTTTTTGGCCGCAGCTGGTCCACGGGAGGGATGGTGATTTGGGCGGCCATGCTGCTGGGGGCGTACCTGATCTTGTACTACCTCGAGCGGTAGGCGAGGCCCGCAGCCTGAAGGGCCCAGGTGCGGGTCACGCCGGGGTGACCGCTTCCAGCTTGGCGTAGAAATCTTGCAGTTCGCGTTGGAGGTCCTGCCGGAGGGCCGCCAGGTTGGCCGAGACGATTCGCGTGGGGGGGGCCGTATCCGAGAGGTGGTCCAGCTGCCGCAGGGTCGCACGACGATTGGATCGGTTGCACAGCCGGTTGTGCGGTGCGTGGGGGGAAGCCTGGCTTGTCACGATCTGCTGCTGAGGCTCCAGGGCAACCAGTCCAACGATGCGCGAATTGACGGCTTGCATATTATTTCCTTTATGATGGGGGACTAGGCGGTGGCAGCCATGTGCCGCCAGGGTGGAGGTTTGACGCAGGGAGCGACCAGGCCGACCGAAACGGGCAGGGGGAGGCCTGACCCGGCGGCGGCGGGCGGTTTGCCGGACAGCGGGCCCCGCGACCAGGCGCTGGGGCCGCCCTCGGACGACCAGGAATCTAAAAAGGTGGCGACGTTCTGCAGCACCTGGGCCGGCTGCCGTGTGAGCCCGGCGGGAACGTCCGTGGCCACGGGTGATAAGCGGCCAGCGCCCCCCCGCACGGTTTGGGTGCGGGTCGCCAGCGTCGCTGAGGGCGACGCGATGTGAATGGTGAATTCGTAGGGGCCGATCTGAATCCGCGATCGGTCTGTGAGGATCGCCCGCGTCTGCGGCTGACCATCCACGCTCAAACCCGGCCCACCTCCCAGATGGCGGATCACGGCAGACTCGGGGGTCAGCCGCAGGTAGCTGTGCAGTTCCGGTAAGTGATCGTCGGCCAGGACCAGGTCGCAATCGGGGCTGCTACCGATGAAGAAGGTCCGGCCCGACACCTGCCTGACCCTTTCCCGAGCTTGGCCCCGCGTGATTTCCAGTTCGACCCGTGGAAATTTTGGGAGAAAGTGCGGATGCGGGATGCTGTGACGGTCGTGCGTTTTCAGCAAGGGTTGCATCGATGGGGCTTTACTGCTGCCTGGAAGAGGGCCCTGGTTGCTCGGCGGTATTTCTGCTTTCGGCACGCGCCCCTCCAGGAAGTGACCCCCACTCGGCGGTGGGCAGGGGAAATCCCCAAATCGGGTCCGTTCGATGCAGCTGGCGAAGCTGGTCGGATGGGACGACTGGCAAGGTTGGAAGCGCAGGGGACGCCTGTCGCAGTCGAACCGAGTCGGGGGGGCCCAAGAGGTGCGACTCAGCTGCCAAACCCCGCACAACCGGCAGGACACCGCAGGGCGCGCGGCATGTCCTTTCGTCCCCTCCCGCGAGCCGGCCCCTCCGACGCGACCCGGTGCCGGGCGAGGGGGCTGGCCCAACGTGGGGGGGTCGGCGGCCTGCCCGGGGCGGAACCGATGTTCTGCCCTGCCTGCGGGACCTGCGGTTCGCGGGGGGAGGGAAAGAGCGCCGGCCCGACTAACGGCTGCGGCCGGCGGTGCGAATTTGGGCTCGGGCCTGGAGGATCAGCCGGTCGCGAATCGCCAGCAGTTCCGGCGTGGTGGCTGGCCGCTGGATCGCCTCGGCCAATTGCTGGTCCGCCGCCTCGCGATCCAGCTGGGCGGCCGGCAGGGCGCGGTGAGTCAGCACGCTGACCGTATTGCCCGCGACTTCCACAAAGCCACCGTCCACGTAATACCGCCGGGTATCTGTTCCTTCCACGATCCGCATTTCGCCGAAGCCCAGCCGGCCGATGAGGGGCGCGCGACCCGGCGCAATCCCGATCTCGCCGTCGTACAGCGGAAGGGCCACGAACTGGGCTGGTGTTTCCAGGGCGGTGGACTCGGGCGTGACCACGATCACGCGGAGAATCCGTTGGCCGGCGAGTTGGTCGGCGGGTGTGGACATGGGGCAGGGGGGTTTCAGGAAACGGTGGGGGGGAAGTTTGGGGCCGCGCAGTTTGTTACACGCTGGCCGCTCGCTTCTTGGCTTGCTCCTCGGCCTGTTCGATCGCTCCGACGTACATAAATGCCTGTTCCGGCAAGTGGTCCCATTTGCCATCGCAGATTTCTTCGAAGCTGCGGATGGTGTCTTCCAGCGAGGTGATTTCGCCCGGCTTGCCGGTGAAGACTTCGGCCACGAGGAACGGTTGGGACAGGAAGCGTTCGATGCGTCGCGCCCGATGGACGGTGGTCCTGTCCTCTTCGCTCAACTCCTCGACTCCCAGGATGGCGATGATGTCCTGGAGTTCCCGGTAACGCTGCAAGATCGTCTGCACTCGGCGAGCGATTCCGTAATGTCGTTCGCCGACAAACTGGGGATCGAGGATCCGGCTGGAGGAGGCCAGCGGATCGATGGCCGGGTAGATGCCTTTTTCGGAGATGGAGCGTGCCAGGTAGATGAAGGCGTCCAGCTGGCCGAAGGCGGTGGCGGGGGCCGGGTCGGTGGGGTCGTCGGCCGGGACGTAGACGGCCTGCACGGAGGTGATGGCACCCTTTTCCGTGGAGGCAATCCGTTCCTGGAGAGCGCCCATTTCGGTGGCCAGGGTGGGCTGGTAGCCCACCGCGGACGGCATGCGACCCAGCAGAGCGGAGACTTCGCTGCCGGCCTGGGAGAAACGGAAGATATTGTCGACAAACAACAGCGTGTCCGTGCCGGTCGTATCGCGGAAGAATTCGGCCATGGTCAGGGCGCTGAGTGCCACGCGGAGCCGAGCTCCGGGGGGTTCATTCATCTGCCCGAAGACCATGCAGGTCTGTTCGATCACGCTCCGTCCCGTATCGCCGATCTTGGCCTCCTGCATTTCCAGCCACAGATCGGTCCCTTCGCGTGTCCGTTCGCCGACGCCGGCGAACACCGAGTAACCGCCGTGGGCGCTGGCAATCCGCGCAATCAGCTCGGTCAGAATCACCGTTTTGCCCAGCCCGGCTCCGCCAAACAAGCCCGCCTTGCCGCCACGGACGAAGGGGGTCAAAAGGTCGATCACCTTGATGCCGGTTTCGAACAATTCGGTGCTGGTCGACAGCTGGCTGACTGCGGGAGCGGGCCGATGGATGGGCCATCGCTGCTCGGCCTGAACCTCCCCCCGCCCGTCGACCGGATCCCCCAACAAGTTGAACACGCGGCCCAGGGTGGCCTGGCCGACGGGCACCGTGACCGGGCTGCCCGAGTCGATGCAAGCCTGACCGCGCATCAGCCCGTCGGTGCTGCCGAGGGCCACACAGCGGACACGGCCGCCCCCCAGGTGCTGCTGGACCTCGCCGGTCAGCCGCAGGGAGACCCCCTTGTGATCCGATTCGATGTGCACCGCGTTGTAGATCGCCGGCAAGGCGTCTTCGGGGAATTCGGCGTCGAAGGTCGAGCCGATAACTTGGGTGATGCGTCCCACGTTGTTTGCAGTTCCCGTCGCCATGATGTTTTTTTCCTGATTTGAATTTTCCGTGTTTGCAGATGAAGGCTTAATCTTTGAGCGCCTCGACGCCGCCCATCACTTCCAGCAATTCGCCGGTAATTTGAGCTTGCCGAGCGCGATTGTAGGTCATCGACAGCGAGCGGATCAGATCGTCCGCATTTTCCGTCGCCGATTTCATGGCCACCATCCGCGCGATTTGTTCGCTGACCGCCGCATCCAAAAAACACTTGAACAGGCGAATCTTGAAGCTGGTGGGGATGACTTCGGCCAGGATTTCCGCGGCGGAGGGGAGGAACTCGTACAGGGATTCCCCTTCCGCGGGCCCGCCGTCGCCGTCCGCCCCGGGCAGTTCGTCGCTGACGCTGCCCAGCGGCAAGAGCGTTTCGACGCAGGCCACCTGGCGGGCACTGCTGAGAAAACGGGTGTAGACGATGTCCAGCCGGTCCAGCTCGCCGGTGGCGTACTGCTCCAGGTAGCGGTTGGCCAGCACCTCGATCTCGTCAAAGCGAGGTTTGTCCTCGAAATGGGTAAACGCCTCGCTGAGGGCGATCTGCCGATGGCGGAAGAAGGAGAGGCCCCGTTTCCCCGAAACCTCCAGGTCGCGTTGGGGCACCATCCCCTCCCACTCCTGCCAGCGGGCCAGCGCCTGCCGGAGAAGATTGCTGTTGTAGCCGCCGCAGAGGCCGCGGTTCGAGCTGAGCACCAGGAGGATGCCGCGGCGGGTGGTTTCGCGGGGTTCGAGCAGTGGGTGGGTCACTTGCAGCCCGGCCCGCGTCAAGTCCCCCAGCAGCTTTTTCATCTGCTCGGTGTAAGCCGTGGCCGCGTGCGCGCGATCCATCGCCTGCTTGAACCGCGCCGTGGCGATCAACTCCATGGTCCGCGTGATCTTGCGGATGTTGCGGACACTTTTTCGTCGCTTGTCGAGCGCTCGAGGATTGGGCATGGGGATCAGCTATTTGATCAGGCGAATGTTGAGCGGATAACGATAGTATTCTCCCTGGTTGGCGCGCACGGCAGCCAGGATGCAAAACACCAGGACGACCACCACAAGGACGGGAACCAGCAGGAAGCCGATGCCACAGGTTGCCATCCCCACGGCGGAAATCACCACCGCCGCCAACAGAACGGCGATCTGGAAATTCAACGCTTCCTTTCCCTGATCGTCGACAAACGCTTGTTGGTCTTTGCGCAAGAGCCAGATGACCAAGGGTCCCACAAACCCCGGGATGCCGATGAACGAGCTGAGTCCGGTGAGGTGGCACAGCATGGCCATGGTCCGCGCGTCGGGATCCTCTTCGATGCCGCCGGGCACCTCGGGGTAGGCCGTCGCCGGGGGCGATCCGTAGGGCTGGCCCGGTTGCGGACCGGCGGGAGGCACATCGTCAGGCGCAGAATATTGGTCAACCATCACTTTTCTTGCCTCTGGCGATCGCCTGTCTCCAGCCCGTGGCGGATGAGGCATCCTCCGCTCATGTCAACGCGGCCTCCGGAGCCGCTTCCGCGGCCGCCTGCTCTTCTTCCCGCCGCTGGCTGTCGTACTGTCGCTGGAAGTCAGCGATCGATTCCTTCAGCAGCTGTTCGGTGGCCTCATCCAGGCCTTTGGTTTCGTCGATCTTCTGCCAGATTTCATGTTTTTGTTCGCGGACAAACCGCAGGAAGCTCTCTTCCCATCGGGCGACCTCGCCCACCGGGATCTTGTCCAGGTAGCCCTGGGTGCCAACGTAGATGCTGAGCACCTGATCGACGACGTGCATCGGTTTGTATTGGCCTTGCTTGAGCAATTCCACCATGCGGTAGCCGCGGTCCAGTTGAGCCTGTGTGGCGGCGTCCAATTCGGTACCCAGTTGAGCGAACGCTTCCAGTTCGCGGAAGGCGGCCAGGTCCAGCCGCAGGCCGCCGGCCACTTTCTTCATGGCCTTGATCTGGGCCGCCCCACCCACCCGCGACACGGAGATGCCCACGTTCATGGCGGGGCGTTGTCCGGCGAAGAACAGGTCGGGTTGCAGATAAATCTGCCCGTCGGTGATGGAAATCACGTTGGTCGGGATGTAAGCCGAGACTTCCCCTTCCAGGGTTTCGATGATCGGCAGGGAGGTCAGGGAGCCCCCGCCATTTTCGTCGGACAGCTTGGCCGACCGTTCCAACAAGCGGCTGTGGCAGTAGAAAACGTCTCCCGGGTAGGCTTCGCGGCCGGGGGGGCGGCGCATCAACAGCGACAGCTGGCGGTAGGCTTGAGCCTGTTTGGAGAGGTCGTCGTAAACGACCAGGGCGTGACCCGAGTTGAACATGAAATATTCGGCCATGGCCGTGCCGGCATAGGGAGCGATGTATTGCAGGGGTGCGGGAGCACTGGCCCCGGACACGATCACGGTCGTGTAGTCCATGGCCCCGTACTTGCGGAGGACTTCGATCACGCCGGCCACCGACGAATCTTTCTGTCCCACCGCGACGTAGAAGCATTTCACGCCCGACTCTCGCTGGTTGATGATCGCATCCAGGGCCACAGCGGTCTTGCCCGTCTTGCGGTCGCCAATGATCAGTTCTCGCTGGCCGCGCCCAATGGGGGTCATCGCATCGATCGCCTTGATCCCGGTCTGCAGCGGCTCGCACACCGGCTGCCGCTCGGAGACGCCCGGGGCGATGATTTCCAGGGGCCGGGTTTCGCTGGTCACGATCGGCCCTTTGCCATCCAGGGGGTTGCCCAGCGGATCGACGACACGTCCGACCACCGCCTCTCCCACCGGGACTGAGAGGAGTTTGCCCAGGCTTTTCACCTCGTCCCCCTGATGGATCTGAAGAAAGTCCCCCAGGATGATGATCCCCACCGAGTTTTCTTCGAGGTTGAAGGCCAGCCCGTTGATGCCGCCGGGAAACTCGACCATCTCGCCGGCCATCACGCCGGAGAGGCCGTACACGCGGGCGATTCCGTCACCGACCTCGAGGACTTCCCCCACTTCCCGCACATCAATTTGGGATTCGTAATTTTCCACTTCCTTCTGGATGATGGAAGCGATTTCATCAGCACGAAATCTCATCTTTTTTCTCTGCCTGGGGTGTCAAGTGGCGGTGGCGCCGCTCGCGGGGGCGGCTACAGTTTGCTTTCCGTGAACTGGAATCGGTCTCGATTGGTTTCAATGGCCTCCACATTGCGGTGGTGAAGACGCGTGCGGATCTGCTGCAGCTTGGTGGTTACCGAGCCGTCGTAGACGGTGTCCCCCACGCGGAGCTGGAGGCCTCCAATCAAGTCGGGGTCGGCTCCGGGAACGAGCTCGGGTTCGCGTCCCAGCAGAGCCCGGATGCGCTCCTTCAGCTCGGCCGCGCTGCCGCTGTCCAGGGGGGCGGCCGTGGTCACATCCACGCGGATCCGGCCTCGCCGCTGATTGTGGACATCGATCAGGCAGTCCAGGATCGGCCGCACGTAAGCCAGGCGTTCGTTTTTGGCCAGGACCCGCAGGAAGTTCAACAGCAGCGGCGAGATGCGGCCTTGCAGAGCGCGGTGGAGGATGTCCTGTTTTTCCTCAGCGGAAATCATGGGGCTGGCCAGCAGTTTTTCGAAATCCGGAAAAGCGTCCAGGACTTCGGTGACCAGCGACTGGAATTCGTCGATCACGACTTCCGCCTCTCCGCCAGCGGCGTCGTAGAGCGCTTTGGCGTAGACCGCGCCGACCTGTTGCCCCAGCACATCGATGGTTTTCTTAGGTGATGCCATGTTATTTGTCCGGCGGCCACCCCCCCGGGGTGCTCGGCCGCCTGTTCGCTCAATCCCGCCCGTTGAGGGCCTAACTCGGTGGTCAATTCCCGTTGGATTTGGTCGACATAAAATCGCTTTGGGCTTCCTTGATCAGGCGGGTGTGATCACTAGGGGATAATTCCCGCCGCACGATCTGGCCCGCCAGATCGACGGCCAGATCGGCAGCGCTGTCGGAAATCTCTTTCAGCGCTGCCTCTTTGGCGGTTTCCACTTCGCGCAACACCCGATTTTTTTCTTCCGCCGCCTTGGCCTGCGCCTTGTCGACGATCTGCTGGCTGGTATATTCCGCATCTCGGCGAGCTTCGTCCATGATTTTGCGGACCTCATCGGCCGCTGCGGCCAGTTTGGCTTCGTACTCGGAGGTCAGCTTCCGGGCCTGGTCAGCCGCGTTCTCGGCCGTTGCGATATTGTCGGCGATCGCCTGCTCGCGCCGAGCCAGCCCGTCGCTGATCGGACCCCAAGCGAATTTCCAGAGGACGGCCAGCAGCAGCAAAAACACCACGAAGGTGTAGATGGCCAGGTCGTACTTGAATTCCTCGGGGGCTTCTAACTGATGGCCCGCGTTGCCGTGGGTCAGGTCCTCGACCCCGCCGTGCCCTCCGGCGGGATGGTCGCCCTTCCCGTGATCCGCGTGATGCTCGCCGTGGTCGGCGCCCCCATGAGCATCGTGGGTGGGGTCAGCGGCCAACAAGCCAGGGGGGGAGCTGCCCGCCGTGATCACGGCGACCAGGAGGCACATTGCGCACGATGACACGAAACTTTTCACGGCAACATCCTTCGTCTCAAACGGATTTCTGGGTCGCTGACCGGCAGGCCAGCATCCGACGCTAGCCCGCCCACGGGTTTTGCCCTGAGCAAATAAACAGCGCGTAAAAGGTGAAACCTTCGATCAACGCCGCGGCGATGATCATCGCCGTCTGGATGCTGCCGGCAACCTCAGGCTGGCGTGCCATGCTTTCCAACGCCGCGCTGGCCAGTTTGCCGATCCCCAGACCGGCGCCGATCGCCACCAGGCCGCAGCCGAATGCCCCGGAAAACTCGATCGATGTGCCCCCACCCCCCTGGGCCAGCGCCGGCGCCGTCAGAGCCAGTACCACAAAAATGCTCAACCCTGCAATCTTGAAAAACTTGTCCACAGATCTCATCTCCTCTGAAAAAAAGAAATTTCCGGTCCCATTCGGTGCCTGATACGCCTAGTGATGGTGCACGGCCGTGCCGATAAAAAGTGCCGAAAGAAACGTGAAAATATAGGCTTGCAAAAAAGCCACAAACAATTCCAGACAACTGAACAGCGTCGCTGCCAGCAAGGCGATCACCGCCGTAATGGGCCAAGCGTCGCTCATCGCGCCCTGCAGACTGAAGGCCATGCCCATGATCCCCAGCAACACGAGGTGACCGGCCACCATGTTCGCCAGGAGACGAACGGCCAACACCCCGTGCTTGATAAACAGCCCCAACACTTCGATGGCGAAAATCATCGGTACGATGATGATCCCCAGATACCAAGGCAGCCCCATCGACGGCACCTGGTTCTTCCAGAAACCCAGGATCCCGAATTTCCGCGATCCCGATACGAGCACCACCGTAAAGGTGACACATGCCATCCCGAAAGTCACCGCAAAGGCGCCCGTCGGGGCGCCTGCCCAAGGCAGCATGCCGAACAGGTTCATTCCCAGCACAAAGAAGAATATCGACCACAGCAAGGGGACGAACTTGTCGGCCTCTTTTTTGCCGATGGCCGGTCGAGCCACCTCGTCGCGGAGGAAGAGCAGAAAGGCCTCCAGCAGATTCGCCAGTTTGCCGCGGGGCGGCTCGCCGCTGCGAACCCGAGCCGCAAAGCGGATGAAGAAAAAGGCAATCACAGCGGCGACCACGATCTCCAGCACCATGAAGCGGGAGATGGCGAACCCCGCTTCCTTTTCGTACAAGTTTCTTAACTCGCCAAAGGGCTGAGGAATCAACACCTTGCCGTCCAGCTGCGCGTTGTACTTGGCGATCTTCTCCTCAGACCATGGGCTGGCTTCCTCGCGATAACGGTTGACCGAAAGGTCTAATTGCCCCATCGCACTCTCGTACTGGGAGGCCCACGTTGGGTCGCTGGACCGCTGCTGGAACCAGACCTGGTCCGGATCTTCGCGGAGGAACCGCGTGAATGGTTTGCCGGCATGCGCGTGATGAGCGCCGGAGTGTTTCCAATGCTGGTAGGCGTCCAAGAGATGATCCGCGTCCGGCATCGGGGCCAGTCCCTGACCATCGTGCTCAGCCGGATCCCAGGGGACGCTGTCGGGCAACTCCCCCAAACGATCGATCATCTGGGCAGCCGCCCATTGTTGGTAGTCACTGTCCAGCCGGACCCAAAAATCGGGGAAAGGATGGTCGCCGGGCTGCTGGCGGATCCCCGTGAAATTGGCGCGCCAAAAGGCCTTCGGAATCTCGAAGTAGTAACTGTCCTTAATGTGCAGAATGGGGTTTGCCATCGTTCATTTTGACCGGGAAGGTCCTGCGGGGGGCCGCAAGACCCTTAAGGACAGCGGCGTTTCGACCGCCAACGCAACCAAATAGAAGATAAGCACCTTACCGAACACGCCAGCCTCTGCCAACGGGCCCCCCGCTCGCTGCAACATCAGACCCGCGGCCAAAGGGAGGCCCATCCGGAACAGCATGCCGAACAGGAGGGTCCACACCGCGGCCTGGGGTCCGCGCGAGATCGCCGTCAGGATCAAGGCCAGGGAGGAACCCAGCCAGCAGATCGCCGCTGCGACAACCGCCGCCTGCAGCCCATCCCGGCCCTGCTGAGCCTGGCTCCACCAGCCCACGCCCAGCAACGTCACCCCCAGCGCGACGGTCAGCACCGCCAGGCCCGACGCCAAACCCCTCCCCGTCCTCGTCTCGCCCTCGCTCAAGGTGAATCGGCTTCCTTCTGCTCGGAACCATCAGGCTCAGAACCAACCCCCTTCCGCTGGTCCCCCCCGCGGATCGCGCCGGTCATCACCAACAGGTAATACATGCCCGTGACCAGGCCGAACGCGAAACCCAGCAGCGCGAGAAAATTCGTTTCCCAACGCCGATCTAACCACTGCCCCAAGATGCCGGGGGCAATGATCACCAGGCACACGGTCAGGATTCGCGACACCCATTGAGCCGCCAGGGCCATGGGGGAGGGGCCATCAGGTGGGGCGGTCACGATGCTGCTCGAAAGGCCGTGGCACTTGGCTGCGTAAGTCTTGTCTTGGTAAAGAATTGTGTTCGGCGGTGGAGGGCTCGGTGGCGAGCCTTTCGGCGGTCGCCAAGGGGACCGCCAATCTATAGCAACCCATTTTTAGGGTCAACCGAGTACCCCGCTGATCGGGCGTTTTTTGACGGCCCCTTTTTCCCGGCGGCCCACCCGCCGCCGCCATCCCCCGCCACGCCTGGCAACCCCTCCCCGCTCGCTACCCCTCCCATCACCAGGACGACCAAACTTCTGACGCGCATCGGCCCCGCGGAATACCTCCGCAGGTTTGATCCAAGTGATTAATTTCCATGAGGTTATGGAGGGTGTCCCGTGCCCCTTGGCCCCCAGGCAGCGCGGGGAAATTGTTGCCAAAATGCAACGCCCCAATTACACTCAAATGTACCGAAGTTGATCTGTTGGAGTGTTTGTCTGCCAGGTGCCTGCCCATCCGCGGGGTGGGGAGCCCGCGGGGGTTCCCATGGGCATGGCTGCGGCCGAGATGGGCCAGGCGTCCCCGTGCCTGGCAACCATCCCCGGGGGCCAAGGAGGGTCGGCCGCAAGTTACCGCTTGATTCGCCGCCAGGGAGGGCGTGGACACCAGATTGCCAGCGGGGCGCAGCCCGCGGCGGCCACGAGGTACAGCTCTATGACCCCCTCCTCCCTGCGGGCTTTGACCTGCAAAGCCTTGGCCCAGATGGCCAAGCAGTCTGGGATTCCTGGTTGGCACGCGATGCGTAAAGAGGAACTCGTCGATGCCCTGGCTCGGTTGGGTCGCCGCCAAGCCCGCTCGCGGCGGTCTGCCGCGCGGACCAGCTCGACAGCGGGCAAACGCGCGGGGGCGGGAGTCCGCCGGCCGGCTGGCGAGAAGCGACGGCAGATCCAGCGGTTCCATTCGGCCCAGCGGTTGATGAAGTTGTTGAGCAGCGAGGGGGAGGGTCGGCGAGCGGCCCCGCGGGACCGCCTGGTGGTCATGGTTCGCGGCCCTTTCTGGTTGCAAGTCTCCTGGGAGTTAACCAGCCGCAGCGTGGACCGGGCCGCGGCCGCTTTGGGAGAGGGCTGGCATACCGCCCGCCCCATCCTCCGTTTGTTGACCGTACCGGCCACGGGGGCGGTCGAACAGCGGGTCCGCGACATCGAGATTCATGGGGGCGTCAGCACCTGGTACGTCGACGTCCAGGATCCCCCCTGCAAATACCGGCTGGAAATCGGCTACCTGACTCACGAGGGGGTCTTCCACTGTCTTTGCCGCAGTAACGTGGTCACCACGCCCGTCCCGGGTGCTCGTGACCAGCTGGATCACAACTGGGACGACGTCGCTCAGAATTGCGACAAGATCTATGCGATGAGCGGCGGGCATGAGTCGCAGGGCGCTGCGGGCGAGCTCCGCGAGCTGTTCGAAGAACGGCTACGGCGGCCGATGGGCGCCCCGCTGGTCACCCGCTATGGCGGCGGGGCGGATGGCTACGGCAGCCGGCCGGAACTGGAATTCAGCGTGGACGCCGAGCTGATCGTGTATGGGGCCTGTTCGCCGGGCTCCCACGTGACGTTCAAATCCGAGCCGCTCGACGTGCGGCAGGACGGGACCTTCACCGTCCGCATGGCGCTGCCGGACAAACGGCAGGTGATCCCGGTGGCGGCCACCAGCAAGGATGGCGTCGAGCAGCGGACGATCGTGTTGGCGGTCGAGCGGAATACGAAGGTGATGGAGCCGCTGATTCGGGAAGCCAGCGACGGGGCAGGGGGGGGCTAGCCCGCGGCCCAGACCCGCTCGACCCCGCCGACGGCCCCCGCCCCTGCCGGCTCACGACAGCTGCCCCGACTTTCAGCTGGCCCGCCACGGATTCTTGCCCCCCAGACGATCCGGCGGTAGGATATCGCATAACGAATCCTCTGCCGCACTTGGCGGCTGATGTTTGATGGGGTGAGCCGCTAAACGAGCTCACAGGGAGCCTTCCTTTAAAGGGCTTGCGGGCCGTACAGCCGGCGCCCGGCGCGAGAGCTCCGGATCCACGCGCTTGGATCACGAAACTCAAGTCCAAGGCACCCACCTGCACGAAGGTCGAGCTCGCCCTCACCGCATCAGTCCGTCGTCGGCAGGGGATTTCGTTTTGGTGAGGATGCCTGCGACCCTGGTGGCTGGTCCCTGACATGTCCGAGTTGACCGCCAAGCGGGAACGATTGCTGGCCGAGCTGCGCCCTCTGTCCAGCTGCGCGGTGGCCTTTTCCGGCGGAGTCGACAGCGCCGTCGTGGCCCAGGCCGCTTTTCTGGCCCTGGGCCAACGAGCCCTCGCCGTGACCGCCGTCAGCCCCAGCCTGGCCGAGGGCGAGCTGGAGGGGGCGCGGGAGGTGGCCCAGCGGATTGGGATCCGACACGAAACGATCGAGACGGCCGAGCTGGCGAATCCGGACTACGTGGCGAACCAACCGGACCGGTGTTACCACTGCAAGAGCGAACTGTACGAGCAGTTGGCGCACTTGTGCGAGCGGTTTGCCGTCGCCGTGGTGCTGAACGGCGCCAACGCCGACGATCTGAGCGACTATCGACCGGGCCTCCAGGCCGCCGCCCAGCAGGGTGTGCTCAGCCCGCTGGCCGCCTGCGGGATCACTAAGGAGGAGGTGCGGCAGCTGGCGGCTGAATGGAAACTGCCGGTGTGGGACAAGCCGGCCGCTCCCTGCCTGGCCAGCCGCATCGCTTACGGTGAAGAAGTGACCCCGCAGCGGCTGGAGATGATCGATCGGGCCGAGCGGTTTTTGCGCGAGGCGGGTTGCCGCGAAGTTCGCGTGCGATACCACAAAGGCCCTTTGGCTCGCCTGGAAGTTCCCCTAGACGATTTGGCTCGCCTGACCGCAGCGGATCTTCGAGCTGCCTTAGTGGATCATTTGCGCCAGCTGGGGTTCCGCTACGTCGCCCTCGACCTGGAAGGTTTTCGTTCGGGAAGCCAGAATCTCGTCTTGCCCCAGAAACTGCTCGGCACCAGTCGCTAGTCCCCGCGGTGGCGAGGTGGCGACGAGGGGAAAAAGCCTTCGTGGGCGGGCCGGATCCGGTGGCGGGGCCCGGCCGGGGTCGCCCCGTTCCCTTTTTGGCGTCCACGGACGCCCCCACGGAAGGCGGGGTTCGGCGCGGTGGCGCGGGGCCCGCTAGGTCTTGTGGTGGCGGCGGCGGCGGGGGCGGCGGCGGCGGGTCGCCCGCGTCGGCTTGTAGCCGTGTTCCACCGCAAACCACTCGGCGTACCGTTCGCGGTCGAGGTAGCCCGAGTTCCGCTCGTCCAGCAAATGGCCGATCTCGTGGATCAGGATGTTGTTCAGGTAGAAATCCCGAGCGGCTTGTTCCGTCCAGCACAGCTGCCAGCGATGGGGGGATCGCTGGACCCAGCGACCGCCATACATTTCGGCCTCCTGGATCTGAGCCGGTTTGGGGGGCCGATTGCGGTTTTCGATCCGGTCCATTTCGAGCGGATAGAGGTACACGGTCGAGCCCCATTGCATGCCGTAGCACCCGAACCGCTCTTTCTTCGGCGTCATCCGGCTCAACTGCACCACCTCCAGCGGGGCCACGAACGACGCTGGTAGTTGCTCAAGCCGCTGGCGAATGTCCTGGACCGTCACCACGTGGCGAAAACCTTTCCCCGCGGGTTGCTCGACAATCCGGACGTCATACGGACCCCGCTTCACCAGCTCTTCCGGCTCGTACCAGTCTTCCGGCGGCGAAAAAGGTAGCCGTTCGTTACGCGGCATGCCCCGGGCGCGCTTCCCCACCGAGGAACGTCCGCGGTTGGAAACTGCCACCCGGGCGTTTCGCCTTTTGAGCCCCGCCAATTTGGAGTCGCGCACCGGAATCATGGGGTTCGGCCCTACAGACAAAATCGACGCAAAACAGCTGGAAAAGTGAGGAAATCATGTTCCTCAGCGGTCATTCCCTGGATGCCGCGGGTCCTGGTCCGCGGCCAGCAAGAGGATCCGTCGACTTGCGTGGGCTGGAGAAAAGAGGATGCCTTGGCAACCCGGCCCACACTTCCATCCTAGGACCCGCTGGGATGGTATACAAGTGAACATCGCAAGTGCCGACAGCTCAAACGCTTAGGACGACGTTTTCAGGTGGGCAGACGTGCGCAGGTGAACTTGTGGACAGATCCACGACTGGCGGGGGGAGGAGGCTGGCGAGGGGGCGCTGATTATGAAAGCAGCAACCAGATCAAGAGGGCGAAGGCCACCAGGGTGGCGCCGCCGATCGCAAACCAGATCCAGACGGGCGGCTGCTTGCGGCTGGGGTGTGCGGCGCGGGAATGGATCCGCGACGTCGCTCGGCCGACATCGCTGCTGGGTCCGGTGTCGATGACGATCGACGCAGGATCGGAGGCCAACGGTTTGGCGGTCAGCAATTGCTGTTTGCCCGATTTTGGCGCTTTCGCGGCTGGCGCTGCCGCGGGGGCCCCCGTGAAGGTGTCGCGATCCGCTTCGCTGATCGTATCGTCGATCGACCGCGGCTTGGCGGTTTTGCGGCGGGAGGGTTTGGTGGTCGTTTGGATCTGGGGAAGGCTCTCCGCCGTCCCGGCGGCTGCCAGCCCGGTCGCGCTCCGCGCCGCCGCGGTCAGATTGCCACTGCTGCCACCACTCTCGCCGCTCAACTGATAAGCTTGACCTTGGCTGGCCAGCCACCGGGCCATGTCCAAGGCCACCTGGCTGGCCGACTGCTGACGCTCTTCAGGCGCCTTGGCCATCATTTGCTCGACCACCCCCACCAGACCCTCGGGGGCATCGGGCCGGTCCTGGCTGATGCGGGTCGGCGTCTTTTGTTGATGAGCCAGCAGGCGCTGGGGCAGCGTTCCCTCGGGAAAAGGGGGATGGCCGGTCAGCAGGAAGTACGCCGTGCATCCCAAGCTGTAAATATCCGCTCGTTCATCGACATTGTGGCTGTTGATTGCCTGTTCCGGGGCCAGGTAGTCCGCGGTCCCCAGGACATTTTCGTCGTGGGCCACGGTCAAGGAAGCGCGGTCTTCGTCCAGAAACCTAGCCAGCCCCATGTCCAGGATCTTGATTTCCCCCCGCTCGTCGACCAGCAGATTTGCCGGCTTGATGTCGCGATGAATCAAGCCGGCCTTGTGAGCATGCTCCAAGCCCTCGGCGGCTTGTGCGATGTAGTTGGCCACCAGTGCGTAATCCAGCTGCCCCTCATCGCGGACGATTCGCTGTAAATCTTTCCCGTCGATATACTCCATCACGATGTAATGGATGTTTTTTTCGGAATCGATGTCGTAGGCGCGGACGATATTTCTGTGGTTCAGCCGAGCGACGGCCTGGGCTTCCTGCTGGAAACGGGCCAGATAAGAGGAATCTTCGACGCGGCGTTCCGGCAAAACCTTGATCGCCACGCGGCGGCGCATGATCACGTGGTCCGCCAGATACACACTGCTCATCCCCCCCGAACCCAGGTGGGAGAGCAGTTTGTACTTGCCCAGAAAGAAACCCTTGTGACGACCCTCCAGCAGCTTGTCGCTCTGCCACTTCGTAATCAAGTCGGCCTTGATCAGCTGTTCTGCAATCTGAGCCGCGTCTGTGGGGAGGCTGCCCCCGGATTGGGCTTTTAGCGCAAGGAGCGTTTTGTTGAGCTGTTCCTTGTTCTCAACCAGCCCGCTACGCTTCACCAAGTCAAGAAATTTTTCTACGCTAACCTTTGCCATGTCGTCAGGGACCAGACGAACGCCCTGGAGAAATGCGGACGAGAAAGGATCCGGTCGTGATGCTTACCAGACTACCATGAACCCAGCGGTTTCACCACCTTGCGCCGGATGTATCCTGCCTGTAAGTCTAATGCTTTCGACCCTTGCGCCTACGGGAAAATCCGATTTTGTCGAACGTAACGGTGGTTCGCGGCGGACTTTGGGCGGTCCCGGCAGAGCAGGAGAGGGCAGGGGAGGGGGAGTGAGTATCGGATGAACGGTCACAAGCCGGTTGGCGGCCAGCGGCAGTTGGGGGTGTTTGCCAAGTACTGGGAGCCGGGGAAGGTCAAAACTCGGCTGGCGGCCACGTTGGGCCCACGGCCCGCGGCCGATCTCTATCGGGCCTTTCTCGAGACGCTGCTGACCCGCCTCGGCCCGCCCGCCCCCACACGCTCGACGCCGACCGGAAGCCCGCACGATTTCCACCGCGTCCTGGCTTACACTCCCGGCCACCACCGTCACACATTCGCTCGCCTGGCAGGGGACAGCTGGACCCTGGAAGCTCAAACCACCGGCGACCTGGGGGCTCGAATGCACGCCTATTTTGAAAACGCCTGGCGGGCCGGCTATCAACACGTCCTGCTCATCGGCTCGGATGCCCCCACCCTCCCCGCCGCTCGGGTCACCGAGGCCTTTGCGGCGCTGCAGCGGGCGGCGGTCGTGTTAGGCCCGACCGGCGATGGCGGTTACTACCTGGTCGGCGCGCGGCAGCGGACACCAGATATTTTCGCTAAGATTGACTGGGGCTCGGCGAACGTCTGGAACCAAACCCTACAGCGGCTCCGCGCCTCCGCCACGTCGGTGGTGACCCTGGAACCCTGGTACGACGTGGACGATCAGCAAGGGCTGCGACGCTTGCAGAAGGAACTGGACGCCTGCCCGGCGGACGTCCCCCTCCAACGACTGCGCCACAGAATCAGCTCGATTGTAAATTAAATGGCTTCCCCGGATTGTGTGGTGATCGGCGCGGGCGTGGTGGGTTTGTCGCTGGCGTACGAGTTGAGCGGCCAGGGGATGCGGGTGCATGTCCTGGAACGGGGGACAGCGGGCCAAGAGGCGTCGTGGGCCGGGGCGGGAATCCTTCCCGCAGCCGTCCCGTCGCCGCCAGATCGGGCTTACCAGCAGTTGAGCGGTTTGAGCGTGCGGTTGCACGCCCAGTGGGCCCCGGCGCTACTGGCCGAAACCGGGATCGACAACGGCTACCGACGCTGTGGGGAAATCTACCTGGCCCGCAGTGATGTGCAGGCCGCCCAGCTGAAAGCCGAAATGGGGGAACTGAGCGACCGCGGCGTGCAGGTAGTCCCGCTGGCGCCGCGGGCGCTGGCCGAGCGCGAGCCGGCGCTGGCCGAACGGGCCGGCGGCCCCCTCCCGGCGTGTTTCCACCTCCCCGGTTCGGCTCAACTCCGCAACCCCCGCCACCTCCAGGCCCTGGTGGCCGCCTGCCGGAAGCGGGGGGTTCAGCTCAGCGAGCAGACCGTGGCCGAAGGGGTCGACATCCAACAAGGTCGGCTAAGGCAATTGCATACCTCGGCCGGCAGCCTCCGAGCGGAAAATTACTGTTTTACCGCCGGGGCCTGGTCCGGTTCGTTGGTCGAACTGCTGGGGGTGCAGCTGCCCGTCAAACCGATGCGGGGCCAGATGGTGTTGTTGAAAACGCCCACGCCACAGTTAAGGTCGGCGGTGCACGAGGGACCCTGCTACCTTGTCCCGCGGGATGATGGCCGGGTCCTGGTGGGAACCACCCTGGAGGACGTCGGTTTCGACAAGCGGACCACGGCCGCCGCCATCGTCCAGCTGCTGGACTTCGCCAGCGCGATCATGCCCGCCTTGTCCTCTGCCGAGATGGAAACCTGTTGGGCGGGTCTGCGGCCCGACAGTCCCCGGGGGATGCCCTACGTGGGCCGCGTGCCGGGACTGGAAAACGCCTTCGTGGCCACCGGCCATTTCCGCTGGGGGCTGTGGCTGTCCCCGGCCACGGCGGTGGTGTTGAGCGAGCTGGTGCGGGGCCGAACGCCTCAAATCGACCTGACCCCCTTTCGGCTGGATCGCGATCAATAGTGCTGGGCTGGCGAACCGCCCACTATTCTCGCCCGTTTCCCCACCGGGTATGCTCAACCGCAGAACCGGCCGGGGGCCGGCCGCGACGCGGGCATCCCGCTGTATCCGCGTGACGTGCTTTTTTTCTCTCCCCCAGCGGCGTAACGACGGAGCGACCTCCCTGCCGATGGCCATCGACACGCCTGCCACCATCGCCATCCTGGGCGCCGGACCGATCGGGCTGGAGGCGGCGCTCTACGCCCGCTTTCTGGGTTACCGGGTGGAACTGCTGGAGCGGGGTGGGGTGGCCGAGAACGTTCGCCGCTGGGGACATGTCACCTTGTTCAGCCCCTTCCGGATGAATCGTTCGCCCCTGGGACTGGCCGCCCTGGCCGCTCAGGATCCTGACTATCAGCCCCCTCCCGACGACGCCCTGCTGACGGGCCAGGAATTTGCCACCCGCTACCTCGTCCCGCTGACGGGGACCGACCTGTTGGCCGATTGTCTCCGCCCCCAGACCCAGGTCCTGGGGGTCGGCCGCGGGGGGTATCTCAAGGGCGAAGGGCTGGGGGACCCGCGGCGGGCGACCCAGCCGTTCCGAGTGCTGGTCCGCCGCGAGAAAGAAGGTCCACGGGGGGGAACCGGCGAAGAAATCGTAACTGCCGATGTCGTCGTGGACGCCACCGGGACCTACGGCCATCCCTGCTGGGTAGGGCAGGGGGGGCTGCCGGCGATCGGCGAGGCCGATGCCGCGGCAAGGATCGCTTACGACCTCCCAGATATCCTTGGTCGGCAGCGGGACCAGTACGCGGGCCGCCACACGCTGCTGGTCGGCGCAGGCTATTCGGCGGCGACCTCCGCCTTGGCACTGGCCGAACTGGCACGGCAAGTCCCCAAGACCCGCGTGACGTGGGTTACCCGCGATGGGAGTTCCCCGGACCGATCGGGCCCCTTGCCGGTGTTGGGGGGGGATGTGTTGAGCGAGCGGGAGCGGGTGAGTCGGGCGGCCAACCAGCTGGCCCAGGCGAATCGGCCCGAGTTTCGCTACCTGCCCGGCCGGGCGGTCGTGGCCCTGACCGGCCGGGAAGGGGACGACGGCCTGAGCGTCCAACTGGCAGGGGAGGAGGGCCCGCAGACGGTCGAGGTCGACCGCGTCCTGGCCAATGTCGGTTACCGTCCCGACACCAGCCTGTTTGCGGAATTGCCAGTCCAGCTGTGTTACGCCACTGAGGGGCCGATGCAACTGGCGCGGAGGCTGAGCGGCGGATCGGTCGATTGCCTGGACCAGGTGGCTGCCGGGCCGGAATCGCTGCTGACCAGTGAAGCGAACTTTTACGTGCTGGGCAGCAAGAGCTATGGCCGCAACTCGAAGTTTTTGATCTCCACCGGGCTCCAACAGATTCGCGACCTGTTCACCATCATCGGGGGTCGCCCGGATTTGGATTTGTACCGCGGCGTGCAGAATTTGTTCCCGGGAGCGGAGGCGGTGCCATGACGACAACCGCGGTGGCCCCCGTCATCGAACTTTCGGCCCTGGACCACCTCTGGTTTCAGGTTGCCGGCACGCGGTGCAATCTGGCCTGCCATCACTGCTTTATTAGTTGCCACCCGAAGAACCACACGTTCGGCTTCCTGACCCTGGACCAAGTCCGACGGCGACTGGAAGAGTCGGTGCCGCTGGGGGTCAAGGAGTACTACTTCACGGGGGGCGAGCCCTTTTTGAATCCCGAGATGGTGGCCATTTTGGAAGCCACCCTGGCCTATGGGCCGGCCACCGTGTTGACCAACGGCACCGTCTGGAAACCGGCCTGGCTGCAGCGTCTGCGAGCGGCCGAGGAGGCGAGCCTTTACAGCCTGGAATTCCGCGTCTCCATCGATGGCTTTTCACCCCAGACCAATGATCCCCTCCGCGGTGAAGGCACCTTCCAACGAGCGATGGAGGGGATCGCCGCCCTGGTCGCTCACGGTTTTTTGCCGATCATCACCGCCGCCAGGACGTGGCCCGAGCAGCGTGAAGGGGAGGTGGTCGGCCAGTTCGTGCAAACCCTGCAGCAAGCCGGCTACCCGCGGCCGCGGCTGAAGATCCTCCCCCTCCTGCGGCTGGGTGCCGAAGAGCAGCGAACTTGCGGGTATGCGGAGGGCGAGCGGGTCAGCCAGGAAATGATGGAAGGTTACGACCGTACGCAACTGATCTGCGAACACAGCCGGATCGTGACCGATCGCGGAGTCGCCGTGTGTCCGATCCTGATCGAAGCGCCGGACGCGTTGCTGGACCCGTCCCTGGCCGGGGCCGCCAAACCGTTCCGCCTGGGCCACGGCGCGTGTTGGACGTGTTACCAGTACGGCGCCATTTGTGCCAACCCTTCGGCCAGGTGAGCCCACGGCCGGCCAGGAGCCTGACGATGAACCGCATTGCCTGTCTGGGGGGGATCTACAGTAACTACCTGGCCCTGGAGGCCGCCCTGCGGCTGGTCACCCGGCGGGGAGTCGATGCCATTTTTTGTCTGGGAGACCTGGGGGCCTTCGGACCCCATCCCGATCGCGTGTTCCCCCTGCTGGACCAGTACGACGTGCACTGCCTGCAGGGAAACTACGACGACTCGGTGGGCCATCAGCGGGACGACTGCCAGTGCGGATACACCGACCCCCGCGACAACCACTTCGCTCAGCTCAGCTACGATTACACCCTCGGCCACACCTCGGCCGCCAACGGCACCTTCCTCCGCGGCTTGCCAAAGCAGGCGCGGATCGAGCTGGGTGGCCGGCGGGTGTTGCTGTGCCATGGCAGCCCCCGGAGGGTGAATGAGTTTCTGTGGGAGTCGACGACTTCGACCCAGTTTCTGGAGAAGCTGAGCGGTGATGTGGGGGCGGATTGGATTCTGGCAACCCACACGGGGATCAAGTGGTACCGGCCGCTGGCGGGCGGCCGCGGTTTCGTCAATGTGGGCGTTCTGGGCCGGCCGGAAAACGACGGGCAGACCGATGTCTGGTTGACGATCCTCCACGCCACCTCCGCGGGGATCACCCCCGAATTCCTGCCCGTCCCTTACGATCACCGGCGACTGGCGACGGAAATGGCCGCCGAGGGGCTACCGGAGGAATTTCAAGAAACGATCCTCACCGGCTGGTGGACCACCTGTCTGGAGGTCTTGCCGGCCAAGGAGCGTCGCCGAGGGAAGTATTAGCGATTGCTGGTGGCCGTGGGACGGCCGACGTGTACAATGAGGCGCGGCCGCCGACCCAGGCAGCGACCGCTGGGGGAATCCGCACCTCGTCAAACCAGGAACCTTCCGATGACCCAATCCCGGTTGTTCGCCGCCACGCTGCTGTGCCTCCTGTTCCTCCTCTCCAGCCACCCCGCGCGCCACGCTGCCGTCGCGGACGAGCAGACACCGGCTGGGGGGAAGGGGGGGGCTGCCGAGGGAGCAGCCGCTGAGGACCCAGCCGCTGAGGACACCCAGCAAGAGGCCGAAAAAATTCTCGAGCAGATTCACCAGCTGAATCAGAAAGAGATCGAGGGCCAGACGCGGGACGAGCAGATTGCCGACTACTCGCGGAATCAGCGAGCCATGATCAAGCTGGCCGACAAACTGTTTCAGCTCAGCCAGGCCGACCCCGAGGGGGGCCTGAACCATGCGGCCGTTGCGGTGCAGGTTACCCTGAGGAGTTTGCAAATGTTGCAACGACTGGGAGATGCCCAGGCGAAAGCGGATATGGAAGCGTTCGCGAAAATGTTGAGTGCCGATCCGCGTCCCGAGCTGGCTCAGTTCGGAAAAGCGTTGGTCGAAGAAATCAAATATCAATTCGACGTTGATGCGGACCCCCGCGAGGTTGCTCGGATCGCGGCCGAGCTGAAGAAGAACTACGGCACCGGCGATATTTCCCCGGAAAGTGCAGCCTTGATTCTGCAGGTCCTCATGCGGGTGGAACAGGCGAAACACTTCGAGCTGGCCAAGGACTTGAATCAATTTTTTGCCGAGCGATTTGCGGCCAGTCCGAACCCGCAGATTGCCGCTTATAGCGAGCGCCTGGCTGGTACCGCGGTGCGAATGGACCTGCCAGGCAAGCCGATCGAGGTCAGCGGCGATTTCCTGGACGGCAGCGCGATCGATTGGGAGTCGTATCGGGGCAAGGTCGTGCTGCTGGACTACTGGGCCACCTGGTGCGGCCCCTGCATCGCGGAACTGCCCAATTTGCTGAAGAACTACCGGCTGTACCACGACCGGGGATTTGAAGTGGTGGGGGTCAGCGTGGACGAAAATCGGGAGGCGGTCGAGGAGTTCCTGAAGGAACGGGAGTTGCCCTGGCAAACCCTCTTTAGCGACGCTCCCGACCAGTCGGGCTGGAACCACCCCATGGCCAAGCGTTATGGGATTGGCGGGCTTCCCACCGTGATCCTCATCGGCAAGGACGGCAAAGTCGTCTCGCTGAATGCTCGCGGCGACGAGCTGGGTCGGCTGTTGGCCGAACTGATTGGCCCGCCGGAGAAAAGTCCGCCAGCGGCCGAGAAAAAAGCCGGCTGATCAGACACAGCCGGGTGATCCGGGGGGGTCGGGAGGGCTCTGTAGAAAACCACTCTGAGAGGATATCGTCTGCCTGTCACTCGTGCTCAGCGAAGCGGTGCTCGTAATCGTAATCGTAATCGAGCGGACGATCAGGCACGAACAGGGTGGCGATTACGAGTACGAGCACCGTCCTGCGGCCACAGCACGAGCACGACGCGGGGAAGCCGCTTTGCGGGTTTTCTCCAGAGCCGGTCGGGAGTCTTTTGTGGGCAAATCGCGGTGCGGCCGGCAACACGTGATCACTCGCCCGCAAAAGACTCCCGAACCCCGCGGGGGTCGCCGCGCCGGGCAGTTATCCACTGGCGGAGTCCCGCCGGCGATAACTGATCCAGCCGCTGCACAATCTGATCGGCCTGGTCGTATTCGGCGATGTGGTGCCCCGTGCTGACCAGCGCCACGCTCAACATCCCCGCCGCCCTGGCGGCGGCCACGCCGGCGGCCGCATCTTCGATCACCGCACAAGCGGCAGGTGGTATGCCCAACCGCTGAGCTGCCACCTGGAAGACCTGCGGATCGGGCTTGCCACGCGTCACGTCCGCCCCGCTGACTTGAGCGTCGAACAGCGCGTGGCGGTCCAGCTGGTCCAGGGCCAGCTGGACATTTTCCGGCGGACCGGACGATCCGACGGCCAGGGCGAATCCATCCGCCGCCAGGGCATCGATCAGCTCGACCGCCCCCGGCATCGTGGGAAAATCTGCAGCGATGATCTGGCGATAAGCGGCTTCCTTGTAGGCGTCGATTTCCTGGACCTCGCCGTCCCCCACCTCCTGGCCGCACAGCTGGCGGATAATCGAGCGGCTGGTTTGGCCGAAGGTGTCCGCGAACTGGCGTTCCGAGATGACGAAGCCAAACCGCCCGGCGGCCATCTGCCAGCTTTGGAAATGCACGGCATAAGAGTCGACCAGCACGCCGTCGATATCAAAGATCACCGCCGGCCGCGGCCGCCCCCCACCGCTCGACCTGTCCCCTCCGCCGCTCATTTCCCCCCCAGGCAGACCTGGATTTCGTCCCCTTGCACGCGGACCTGGTAGCAGCCGATTTTCAGGCTGGGATTGTCGACCCAGGTGCCGTCCGAGACCCGGAACCTCCAGGCGTGCCAGGGGCAGGTCACCACCCCCTCCTCCAGGTGACCGCTACCCAGGGAAGCCCCCATGTGGGGACAGAGGTCGTCGATGGCATAGTACTGACCACCGGACTGGAAGACCGCGACCATCTGATCGCCCAGGGTAAATGTTGCGCCCTGGCCGTCGGCGATGTCACCGACGCGGGCCACGGTCGTGAACTGGCTCATTCTGTCAAAGACGGCTGAGGTGCCACGCTTTCTGCCATGAGGGCATTCTAGACGTAGGCTGTGGCGCGGGAAAGTGGCGGACAGCTTGCCCTACATGGCGGACGGAAATTCTGGCATAATGACGACAAACCCCGGGTGCCCCGTGATGAAACACCAGCGGCTGAAAGATTACGTGGTCCGCCACCTTTTGCCCCACGTCCAAACACCCGCTCAGTATTTGGGCGAGGAACTGAACGCGGTGCGCAAGGACCACGGCCTTGTGCGGGGCAAGCTGTGCCTGGCCTTTCCGGATGCGTATACGATCGGGATGAGCCATCACGGGTTGCAGGTCTTGTATACCTTGATGAACAACCGCTCGGATTGGGTCTGCGAGCGGGTGTTTGCGCCGTGGCCGGACATGGAAGCCGCCTTGCGCGAGGCGGATCTGCCGCTGTATGGGCTGGAGTCCTTCACCCCCTTGTCCGACTTCGACGTTCTGGGGGTCACGCTGCAATACGAAGTCTGCTACACGAACCTCCTGACCATCCTCGATCTCGGGGGGATGGCGTTGCACGCCGAACAGCGGACGTTGGCCGATCCGCTGGTCCTCGCCGGCGGGCCGTGCACCCAGAACCCGGAACCGGTGGCGCCGTTTCTGGATCTGGCGGTGACGGGGGACGGCGAGCCTTCCTTGCCGGCCATCTGCGATTTGTGGTTGGAACTGCGCGACCAGCTGGTCGCTCGCGAGGGACCAGCGACCGGAGAGGCGGGTCGGCGGCAGCGCGAACGGGTGCTGGCCCAAATCGCCGCTCGGCTCCCCTACGCCTACGCCCCCCGCTTCTACACCGCGGAATACTTCGACGACGGCCGTTATGCGGCGCTGAATCGCACACGGCCGGACGTGCCCGAGACGATCGAACCGGCCCTGATCGCTGATCTGGATGCGCTGCCACTGCCGACGCGCCCCATTGTGCCGTTCAACGAGTGCGTGCACGATCGGATCGCCATCGAAATCATGCGCGGCTGCCCGTGGCAGTGCCGTTTTTGCCAGAGCACCGTGATCAAGCGGCCGCTGCGGATTCGCCAGGTGGACACGATCATCGACGCCGCCTGGGAGTCGTATCGCCAGACGGGCTACAACGAAATTTCGCTGCTGTCTTTGTCGACCAGCGACTACCCCCATTTCGAAGAGCTCGTCACGCGGATGCAGGAGGTTTTCCAGCCCCTGGGCGTCAATGTGTCGGTACCCAGCTTGCGGGTCAATGAACAACTGAAGAGCGTGGCGCGGCTGATTCACACCGGTCGCCGCAATGGCCTCACCCTCGCCCCCGAAGTCGCTCGGGACGACATGCGGACGCAGATTCGCAAGAAGATCAAGAACCAGGACCTGTATGACGGTTGTCGGGAAGCGTTTCGCCATGGGTTTCAACGCGTCAAGCTGTATTTTATGTGCGGCTTGCCGGGCGAGCGGCCGGTGGATCTGGACGGGATCGTGGAGATGGCCGAACAGATTTCCCGTATCGGCAAAGAAGAGATGAACCGTCACGCACAGGTCACCGCCAGCGTGTCGAATTTCGTCCCCAAGGCTCATACGCCCTATCAATGGAACGGGATGCAGCACCGCGAATATTTTCAGTGGGCACACCGTTACCTGCGGAACCGCTGTCGGATGCGCAGCGTGCAGGTCAAATGTCACAACATCGAGACCAGTTTGCTGGAGGGGGCGCTCAGCCGAGGAGATCGCCGCCTGGCGGCCGCCATCGAACTGGCCTGGCGGCGCGGAGCGCGGATGGACAGCTGGTCGGAAAATTTCGATGCCTCGCGGTGGTGGCAGGCTCTGGATGACGCGGGGATCGATCTGCAGCGTACCATTCACCAGCCGTACGAATTGGCCGACCGCCTCCCCTGGGACCACCTCAACGTCAAATACGGCCGCCGCTTTCTGGAAAAAGAACAAACGCGTGCGGCGGTCCAGCTGGAGGAGATGGCCCAGGCGCAGTGAGCCGGATGAAGCTGAGCCACCCGATGGACGGGGCCGCATCCCGCGGGGGAGGGGGCCAACAGATCGGCAGGCAACGGGCCGGACCGCTACCATAGAAGAAGGTCGCCCAGGGAAGGGTGACGGCAGTTCCAGCCCTTCCGGAATCGGGAATCATGCGTCACACGCTCGCCACGTTCGCCCTCGGCCTGCTCAGCCTCGCCGTGCTGGCCCTCGCCACGCCACCAGCGGTGGCCCAGGAGCAGACCGCCGCCGCGGAACAGCTCTTTTACCGCGGCCGGTATGCCGAGGCCGAGGAGAGTTATCGGCTGCTGGCCGAGGCCCAGCCGGCGGCAGCCGCCCTGGGTGTTGCCCGTTGCCAGGTCGCGGTCGGCCAGTACGCCGAGGCCCGCCAGACCCTGGAACAGGCCCTCGGCGAGCACCCGCCGTCCCCACGGCTCCACGCCGCCTTGGCTCAGCTGGAATTGGACCAGGGCGCTTACGGGCAGGCCCAGCGGGCGGCCGAGGCGGCCCTCCAGCTGGACGACCAGCACCTGGCGGCGCGGTGGGTGATCGCCGAACTGCACCGCCTCCACGGCAGGCTGGAGGATGCCCAGCAGGCCTATCGGTGGTTTATCGATTTCTACAACCGCAGTGATCCGCTCAGCGATCCGCAAGCGTTGCACTACGTCGGCCTGGCCGCCGCGCAATTCGCCCGCTGGAACCGCTTGCACGACCAGTTCGACTTCCTCGTCAACCAGCTCTATCCCGACATCCTCAAATTGCAGGCCGACTTCTGGCCGGCCCGACGGGAGTCGGGATGGCTGTTCCTGGAAAAGTACAACCAGGCAGACGCCTTGCTCGATTTCCAGGCAGCCCTAAAGATCAATCCTCACGCGGCGCAAGTCCACGCCGATCTGGCCCGGCTGGCCCTGCAGAACTACGAACTGGAAAAAGCGAAAAAGTCACTGGACCGGGCCCTGGCCATCAATCCCCACCTGCTAGATGCCCTCCACCTGCGGGCGGACCTGGAGTTTGCGAATTTCGAGCCGGCGGCGGCAGAAAAGATCCTCCAGGAGGCGTTGAAGTTGCACCCCACCCACGAAGCCACGCTGGGCCGGCTGGCCGCCGCCCAGGGGTGCCTGGAAGGACTCCCCCCAGATCCGACCGGCACCCAGATGGACGCGTGGATTCGGCAGGCCGTCGGACGCAACCCCCATGCCGGCTTGTTTTACGAAGCTTTGGCCGAAAGCCTCGACACCATGCGCCGCTACCCCCAGGCGGCTCACTATTTCCGCGAAGCGATTCGCGTCATGCCGCAGCTGGTCGGGGCCTACGGCAAGCTGGGCCTGGTCCACATGCGGCTGGGAGAGGAAACCGAGGCCCGTGCCGCCCTGGAAAAGGCCTTTCAGGTCGACATGGGGAATGTCCGCGTCAAAAACAGCCTGGAAGTGCTGGACGTGCTGGCGACTTACGAGACGCTGGAAACCGAGCACTTTCTGATCCGTTTTGACCCTCGGCACGACAAACTGCTGGCCCGCTACATGGCCCAATACCTCGAGGAAGTCTATCCCCAGTTGTGTGACTGGATGGGATACGAGCCGCCGGGGAAGTCGTTGTTCGAGGTGTTTCATCGAGCGAAAAATACGAGCGGACATGGGTGGTTCAGCGCCCGCATGGTCGGTTTGCCGCACATCCACACCATCGGCGCTTGCGCAGGCAAGATGGTGGCCCTCGTCTCGCCCAACGACATGGACAAGCAGTTTAACTGGGCCCGCGTTGTCAAGCACGAACTGGTGCACGTGATCAATCTGCAGCAGACCAATTTTCAGATTCCGCATTGGTTCACCGAGGCCCTGGCGGTGTACGACGAAGGTTACCCCCGGCCCCCGAACTGGGACCAGATGTTGGTCCGCCGCGTGCCGGCCGGCAAGATGTTCGACCTGCAGACCATCAACCTGGGCTTCATCCGGCCGTCGACCAGCGAAGACTGGCAGATGGCATATTGTCAGGCCGAACTGTATGCCGAGTACATGGTGGCCCGGTTCGGCCCCCAGGCGCTGGCCCGCCTGCTGGATGCTTACGCCGACAACCTGGACACCCCGACCGCTATTCCGCGGGCCCTGGGCGTTTCGATGGAGGAGTTCGAACGGGGGTACGCCGCGCATCTGACACAGCTGGTCGCCCAGCTGACAACCACCGCGTCCGCTCCCCCCCAGCCTTTTCAGGAACTGACCCAGGCGGTCGAGGACGACCCGCGAAATCCGGACTTGCTGGCCGCGCTGGCCGACGCGTACCTCCGCCGCAAAGCGTATCCCCAGGCCGGAAAACTGGCCGGTCAGGCGCTGGAAATTCAGCCCCGCCATCAGGCTGCGACGTATGTCCGAGCACGACTCCAGCTGCTGGTCGGCGACCAGGAGGGGGTGGTCCCCATGCTGGAAAAGGCCCTCGATCCCGCGGCACCCCACGCCCCACTTTTGCGGCTGCTGGCGGGCCTGAAATACAAGGCGGAAGCGTACGAGCGGGCGGTTGAGCTTTATCAGCTGGGACGCGAGCGGTTTCCCCGCGACCCGGGTTGGACCAAACTCCTGGCACGCGTGCACCTCAAGACCGATGACCACCAGCGGTTGCGACCGTTGCTGGCCGAGCTGGCTCGTCACGACGGGGACAACCTGGTCGCTCGCCAAAAACTGGCTCAGCTGGCCCTGGCAGACCAGGATTTTCCGGCCGCTCAGCGTTGGGCCCGCGAGGCCCTCCAGATCGAGGTGCAGGATGCGGACATGCATCGCGTGCTGGGCGAGTCGCTGGCCGAACAGGGGAAGTACCGGACAGCGATTGACGAGTTCGAAGTGGCCGTCCAGCTGCAGCCGCGACAGTTGCGAGCGCGATTTGCCTTGGCAGACGCTTATGTCCAAACTGGAGAGCGGGAAAAGGCACGGGAGACCCTCCGGCAGTTGCTGGATCTGGACCCGAAATATCCTGGCGCTGACGTGTTGCTGGAGAGCCTCGAGCCGTGAGTGAGTTAGGGAGCAGTCCGAGCGACGAGGCGGCGGCCGACGAGATCACGCTGCGGCAGTTCCAGCAGCTGATCCGGCAGATGTATTACGACAAGGATGCGGCCCGCGGGGCCGACGCCACCTTCCTGTGGCTGGTCGAAGAGATCGGCGAACTGGCCGCCGTCGTGCGGGATGGGACCGCCGAGCAGCGTCGCGAAGAATTCGCTGACGTGCTGGCCTGGCTGGTGACGATCGCCAATATTCTGGGCGTCGATCTGACGGCGGCGGTGGCGGAAAAGTACGCGGCCGGCTGCCCCGGTTGCGGCCAGTTCGTCTGTGCCTGCGACGACGCGGAGAAACCATGAGCCTCGGACGACTCCTGCTGAGCTGCTGGGTGATCGCTGCGGCCGGAGCGGGCCAACGGGCATGGACCGCAGAACCGTCCCCCGTGCGGATCGAATCGGTCACGCTGGGCTTCGACGGGCAATACAAACTGGGGAGTTGGACGCCCGTCTGGGTGACGCTCAGCGGCTCGGACCCGCCGGCCGGCCTGCAGATCGCCGTGACCGCGCCCGACAACGACGCCGTCGCCGCACAAGTGATCGCGGATGTCGACCGGCAGGCATTCCCCGTGGACAGCCAAGGGAAGATCCACGCCCTGACCTACACGCGGGTCGGTCGGGTTTCGGGGCAGATCGAGGTTGCCCTGCGCGGAGATGACCAGGTGCTGGATCGCCGCAGCCTCGACCTGGCCCAATACCGCGGTCTGCCGGCCGCCGATTTCCTGCTGGTCACCCTGGGAGCGATGCCCCACCTGGCCGAAGCCGTGGCGCGGCATCCGCGGATGCGGCAAGGGAACGTGACCGTGGCCGCGGTTGCCGATGCCCGCCGACTACCGCGGCAGTGGTTCGGCTACGAAGGGGTAGACGCCGTGATCCTCTCGGGGGGGCTGGCCCCCTTTCAGCAGTTAAATGACCCAGGGCAGGCGCCCGTGGCCCGCGCCCTGGCCTCCTGGGTGCACAGTGGGGGCAAGCTGATCCTGGCGGTCGACCAACAAGCGGGGGAGCTGATGGATGCCGAAAGGCCCTTGGCGCCACTGGTGCCGGGGCGGATCGCAGACATGGTCCAGCTGCCGCCCCTGCATTCGCTGGAGGCGTATAGCGGCAGCCGAGGACCGCTATTGTTCGAGGACCAGCTGGGCCAACCGCTGGCCATCCGCGGACCCAAACTGACGGAAGTCACCGGCCAGATCGTCTTGTACGAGGGGCGCACGCCGACCAACTTTCCCGTGCTGGTGCAAGCCGCTTACGGCTTCGGCACGGTCGGGTTTCTGCCGATCGATCTGGCGCGACCGCAATTCGGCC
>CAYFZZ010000091.1:0-4153 GCA_964347545.1 uncultured Planctomycetaceae bacterium
AGCGTCGTGGGCTCGGGAGCAATACTGGTGGACGGCATCGCTAATGTCGTCGACGACCAGTTGCGATTGTTGACCGAAGTCTGGTCGCCAGACCACGACCACATCGCAGGCGTATCTTCGAAACCCGGTGCCTTTACAATACCCGTACCAATAGCAGTGATTTGGCTCCCAGTCTGAGAAGTAACCGTCAGTGTTTGTAGTATCAATTGAAAATTTGTCGTTGAGATTGAGGTGGGACCCCACATTGCGTCAATGAGCGGCGGAACCGTCAACGAGAAGTCGCTGAAGAACAGTGTTTCAAAATTGCCTACGGCCACAAAATCTCCGGTTTGCGAGCCGGGCGTTATGAAGGCTTGAGTGTTGTTAGTGATATCAACACCAGTCGCGTCAGCGGTCCCGGTCCCGCCGGTCGGCGACCAAGCGACACCATTGGTGGCCCATCCATTCATGCCTATACCACCCGTGATCATCGCAGCGGAAACCGTGGAACCAATAGCGCTCAACGCCAAAGTCCCTATCATTACCGCCGCAATCGTCCCTTTTTCTTGTCCTTTCATTTTTCGTGCACCTTTCACGGATAACGCGTTGAGGTGATAAACTGTTAGGCGTTCTTGAACTGCCGGCGTACCTATGTTGAAGCACGCCAACGAAAAAAGCCGCCAAGAATCTTCATCCGCACCGCTTCCCGGGAAGGGCGCGAAGAGTCTTGACGGCTTTTCTGACTAACTGGTTCTCTGACCTGGTTATCGAGTTCGGTTCGTTGGACTTAAAACGCTTGGGCTGGAGTCTGGGTGCCTGCAATCGCCGGGGGCCTCTGCTCGGCCGGCCGCAGGCCAACAAAAAAAGCTGCCAACACCCTCGGCCCCCGCACCCGCGGAAGTTGCCAAGGATTTTGACAGCTTTTTTCGTTACTTACTGGTTCTCTGACCTGTATTCAGCCCAGGTGACCTGTCCTACGTAGGGAACTTCCCCACGTCTGAAAACCTAGTATACCCGGGAAAAAGGGGAATGCAAGCAGTTTTTGGGAAAAAAATAAAAAAAATTTGGGGGGGGCTGCCAGAGTAGGGTTTTTGCCTATTTTTCGGGGTTTTTGGCGAATTTTTCCCGAGCCAGCTGCTCGACGGCCTTCAAATCCAACTTGCCGCTCCCCAAAATCGGTAGCCGCTCGACCTCGTAAAAGCTCTCCGGCGCCGGGATCCAGATCGGCGGCAGCCCGGCCGCCTGCAGCTGCCGACACAGCTGCTCCGGCGAACGGTCGATCTGCGTGTGCAACACCACCAGCCGCTCCCCCTTCCGCTCGTCCGGCACCGCCGTCACCGCCGCCTTCAACGGCGGCAGCTCGTCGGCAGTCTCCTCAGACCCCTCCTCAGCGCCCCCCTCGGGCCCTCCCTCCGCCCCCGTCTCCGTGGGGCCGGCCAGCAGCCTCGCCAGCTCTTCTTCCACCCGCACGTGCGGGACCATCTCGCCCCCAATCTTCGAAAACCGGCTCTGCCGGCCCGTGATCGTAATGAACCCCTCCTCGTCCAAGACCGCAATATCGCCCGTCACGTACCAGCCGTCCCGCACGACCTCGGCCGTCTTCTCCGGTTGGTTCAAGTAACCCTGCATCACGTTGGGGCCCTTGATCCACAACATGCCCGGCCGCTGGTCTTGAATCTCTTCGCCCGTTTCCGGATCCACAATCTTGGCCATCACGTTGGGGATCGGCCGCCCCACGCTGCCGGGTCGGATCCCTTCGGCCGGATCCCCCACCGCTCGGCTGGGCGGGATGTTCAACGAGACCAGCGGCGAAAGTTCCGTGGCCCCATAACCCTCCACCGGCCGCACGCCAAACTTCTGTTCAAAGGCGTCCGCCAGATCGGGCGGCAGCCGCTCGGCACCGGTGACCACCGTGTCGATGTGCTGGAACTGGTCCGGCTGGCAGCGGCGCAGGTAGCCCCGCAAAAACGTGGGCGTGGACAACAGCAGCGTGCCGCGGTGCTTGCCACACAACTTGCCCACCTGCCTGGCGTCCAGCGGATTGAAGTGGTAAATCCCCTTGGGGACCAGCGTCAGCACGGTCCACAGGGTGACGGTGAAGCCAAACGAGTGGAAAAAGGGCAGCACGCCCACCAGCACGTCTTCGCGGCGGAGGTGGATCAGGCTGTCGATGGCCGCCACGTTGGTGGCCACGTTGCGGACCGTCAACATCACCCCCTTGGGCTCGCCCGTCGACCCCGATGTGAAGATCACCGTAAAGACCTGGTCGGGATCGACCTGGTGCACGCCCAGCTGCCCAGCCAGCAGGGGGACCGGCGTCAGGTAGGCACCCGTCGCCCCGGCCAGCTTGTCGGCCACCGTCACCCGCTGTTTAAAGTCCTCCAGGTAGACCAGTTCCGCGTCGATCTCCAGGTCCAGCTTGGCCATCACCTGGCGGCTGGTCAGCACGTGGCGGATGCCACACTGGCGGATGCAATGGTTCATCACCTCGGACGAGACGGTGTAGTTCAGATTCACGGGCACTCGGCGGCAGAGCGTGGTGGCGGCGTTGGCCACCACGGCGGCCGCGGTGGGGGGCAGCAGCAGCCCCACGTACTTTTCGTCGCCCGGGTCGGCGGCCAAGACCTCGCGCAGCAACAGGCGGCGGAGGACCAGTGTCTTGAGCAGCAGTTGGCGGCCGCTGAGGTCCGCGCCGCTGGAGTCGGCCACTTTCGAGCGGCCTGCCGCCTGGCGGCACTGTTTCAAAAAGGCGAGGGCCAGGTTCATTTCCGACGAGCTCCGTTGCTGAGCGGCCTGGGTCCCCAGTTCTTCCACGGCCCGGCGGACCTCGCCCACATGTTCCGGGTGGGCCAGCGGCCGGCCAAAGTGGATCGAAATCGGGTAGGGCCAGCGATGCGGCCGGTGCCACGACAGCCGGTCCCCTTTGTAGCTAAAGATACTGCCCCACATCCCGTCCAGGTAGACCGGAATCACGGGGACGGAGGTCCCCCCCACAATCCGCATCAGCCCCGGCTTGAACTGCTGTAACAACCCGCTGCGGGTGATCCGCCCCTCGGGAAAGACACACACCAGCTCGCCCCGCTGCACCGCCTTTCGGGCCGTTTCCAGGGCCTGCCGGATCGATTTGGGCCCCGCCGTGATGGGGATTACCTTCATCATCCGCGCCAGCCACTTCAGCGGGCCCGTTTCCACGTAGGGTGCCCAGACGATCATCCGCAACAGGCGGGAGGACGAGATTAGCAGCAGCACACCGTCCAGCCACGAGACGTGGTTGGCCACCAGGAGGGCCCCACCCGTTTCCGGCAGGTTCTCCCGCCCACAGACCCGCACCCGGTAGACCGTGTGGCTGGCCAGCCAGACCACAAACCGCACCGAGGCCTGCGGGATCAGCCACACGATGTAGATAAAGACGGGCACCGTGCAGACGCCGGCCAGGAGGAAGATCTGTCGAGCGGTAAAGAGGGGCTGGCCACCCGTGTCGGGCTGGCGCAAAAAGTTGTACAGCCAGGCCACCAGCAACATCCCGCTGAACGTCAGAAAATTGCTGGCCGCCAGGATCGCTCCCCGCGACTCCGGCCGGCTGCGGTGCTGCATGTAGGCCGCCAGCGGCACGTCGAACAACCCGGCGCTGACCCCCAACAAAAACAGCCAGGTGCAGGCCCAGAACAACATGGACGTGTACTGGTCGTCGATAAACAGGTACCCCTCCACGGTGAACAACAACATGGAAAACAGGGCCACCCCAAACGCGCCTAACGGGAGGATGCCCATTTCCACCCGACCCCCCGACCAGACGCCGGCCAGCACACTGCCCAACCCCACCCCCACCACCAGGGCCACCAGCAAGGGGACAATCTGGGCCTGGTTCAACTCGCCCTCGTAGCCGAACTGGTCAATGTTCAGATTGCACAACGAACCCAGCGACCAGAAAAAGGCGATCCCCAGGGCCACCCGAAACATGGCCCGCTCGGCAGCCAACGTCCGCAAGTCGTGCCACGTCCGCTGCGCCGCGTTCCAGGGAAAGGGCATGTGGGGGTTGAGCGCCGGCAGCCTCGCGATCCCCAGGCTGGCCACCAACCCCAACGCGGCCGTGCCCAGCAAGACCAGGCTGAGGATCCACCAGCCCGTTTCGCGGGTCGCGTGCGTCCAGTGGTACAAGAGGTTCCCCACCGCG
>CAYFZZ010000092.1:0-12630 GCA_964347545.1 uncultured Planctomycetaceae bacterium
GTGCCGGTTCCCTCCGGCGACAGGTGCGATGCCGGCGGATGCCAGCGTCCCGGCGGCCGCAGGCGGCGGGTGCCGGGCGGCCCGCGGGGATGAGCCCTATTTTGAGCGGGACGAGCTGGATTATACCGGGGCGGGAGGATTTCGTATATTCTAAGAGACGGAAGTTCCCCGCCCGCTCCCGGGCTGAGCCGGTTCGAGCGGGCATTACCTGCTGCCCCCCCGCCATCCCCATGAGATGCCCTTTTTGTCGCGTCGACAATGATCGCGTGATGGACTCCCGCACCGGCCAGGACGGGTTCGTCATCCGCCGCCGCCGCGTCTGCCTCTCCTGCCAGAGGCGGTATACGACCTACGAGCGGATTGAAGAGCATCCGGTGAGGGTGATCAAGAAGGACGGGGCGCGGGTCGTTTACGAGCGGGAGAAGATCCAACGCGGGATCGAAAAGGCGTGTTGGAAGCGACCGGTCAGCAGCGAACAGATCGAAGCGGTGCTGACGCAGATCGAAAACGACATCTACGCGAATTTTGAAAACGAGGTCGAAAGCCGCTACCTGGGCGAAATGATCATGGAGCACCTGCGGCAGCTGGACCAGGTGGCCTACGTGCGGTTCGCCAGCGTCTACCGCGAATTTCAAGACGTGCACGACTTCGTGGACGAACTCCAGCCGATGCTGAAGGAATCCCGGCCCAAGTAGGTTTCCGGATATGGCGCTTCCCGGAATTTCGTGGGTGGCCCTCGACGTCAAAGTGGCTTGGCACGTCCCCCACTGCGAAGCGGTGACACGTCCTAACCGAGGACGTCAGCCCTAATCGTTCCCCTTATTCTCAGAATTTTGTTTTCTGGCGCGCCTTCTTGTAGGACGGGCATTCTTGCCCGTCCCCCGCAGGACAGCAAGCCGTCCCCATCCTCAGTTCGGTTGCGGCCACCGGCGGCGTCAATCAAGACCGGTCCACCGGCTCAAAAGCCAATTGTTCCCCCCTTCCTGCAGAATTCTTGTTGATGATTGTTGAGTTGCGAAGTGGAACCGCCACGCCGACTGACTCGACATTTTAAAAAAACAAAAATCAACATTCGTCAATCATCAATCGACCAAAGAGGCCGATGATGCCTGTCCTTTTTCGGCTCTTCCTTTTTCGGCGCTTGTGGAGTTTTTTCGTTCTTCAGGGAATTTTGTGGCTATCCCGCGGCGCGCTGGAAGAGCAGCACCTGAGCATTTTTTCAGCCAGGCCCGCGGGCTTGACGCGCCGACAGACCTTGATGCTGCCGGGGCGGCCTCAAGACCATGCACGGCCATGGTCAGGAAGGGTACCTGGCCAGGAAGGAGGTCGGTAAAGGGTATCTGCCGAAGGGGGATTTCACCACGAAGGACACGAAGAGCACGAAGGTGAAATTCGGCACTCTTGGCCATCGCGTCGTCGGTTGCGCCGTCGAAGTGCATCGCAGGCGGGGAGGAGGCCGATGGGAATCGACGCGTGAACCATTTTGGGTTCAGGAGTTGAATGGCCAGGGGAGGAACCGCCGGGACAACGGACTTTCCAGCCCGCCCTGACTTTTGCGCCCCGTGTTGCCTTTCGCTGCTCCCCCTTCGTGCTCTTCGCGACCTTCGTGGTCCTTCCCAACCTCCCCTGCAGGAAGGCGGAGAGAACTGACTTTTGAGCCCGTTGACTTGTGTAGAACGACCAGGGCTGGCGCCCCAGGCTGTTACCTGTCAGCACTTCGTCGTGGAGAACGAGCCAAGATACCTTCACGGCGAGGGCCACCCACGAAATTCATGGAAGAGCTGTTTTATTAATCTGACCAGCACGATGCGCGACTAGCACAATTTCGGACAGGGCTCCATTCGGTATTCGCCTCTGGCGTCAACGGCGGCGTCAACACGCTGTCGGTCATCGATATCCTGTTCGCCTTCACGCCGATCGGTACCTGGCAGTGAAAATTTGGGAAAAGTGTACGGTTTCTGCCGCCTGGGACGCCGCCGCGTCGCACAGGTTGGGCAAAGCGTTGCGTCCGGGGCAAGCAAGCTGATTTGCCCCGCGGGGCAGGGCGATAAACACGATACGCCGTTGACACTCGCCAGCGGCGGGTGCCTACCGGCGTGGACCAGCCCCCCCCGGGGGGCTCGACTCCCCCCCTCCCCGCGGGAACCGTGTCAGGAGCGAGACCATGTTGTGCCGAACCGACCTCTGCCCCAAGCGGATCGCCACCGCGATCCTCGTCACCTGCTGCCTCTCCGCGGTGCCGGCCGTGGCTGAACCGCAATCCGCTCCCCCGGCGGCGGACCAGCATCCCCTGGTCCCGGTCATCAAGAGGGCGTACGACGGCCTGCACCGGATCGACAATCACATCCAGGACTACTCCTGCACGCTGGTCAAGCGGGAACGGATCGACGGCGAACTGGGAGAACACCAGTACATTTTTACGAAGGTCCGCCACGAGCCCTTCAGCGTGTACATGTACTTCATTGGGCCGGGTCACATGAAAGGGCGGGAAGTCATTTATGTGGCGGGACAAAACGGCGGCAAACTCCGAGCTCACGAAGCCCAAGGCTGGAAGGCGAAATTTGGCATGGTCTCGCTGGAACCCCACAGTCGGCTGGCCATGATGGGCCAGCGTTACCCAATCACCATGACGGGTGTACGAGTCATGACGCAGCGGCTGGTGGAAGTCGCCGAAGGGGACACGCGGTATGGGGAGTGCGAAGTGGACATCCTCTCGGGCGGCAAGATCAACGGTCGGGGTTGCACGTGTATTCAGAGCGTGCATCCGGTCCCCCGCAAGCATTTTCGCTACCACATGGCCCGCGTTTTCATCGACGACGAACTGCAGATCCCGGTGCGGTACGCCGCTTACTTGTGGCCGCAGCAAGCCGGCGGAGAGCCCCTCTTGGACGAAGAGTACACGTACCTGAATCTGAAGCTGAACAACGGCTTTACGGATGCGGATTTCGACTACCGCAACGAGAACTACCGTTTCGTCAAGCGTCCCTCACGCTAGCACCCTCCTCGGCATTCTCCCCGCCAAAGCCCCCCGGGGCCCTCCCTCTTCCCCCGTCTGGCCCCCTGCCCCCGCGGACGGCACTGCGAACAGATGTCGTGAACTAAGCGTAAATAGGGGCGGGTCCACGTTGTCTTTCCCGCGGTGGTGGCTTAGAATTACCGCGACCGCGGCAGGCCCGAGGCTGGTCCGCGGGCGTGATCGATGACAAACCTCGAATCTTGCTTTCGACGAGGAGATGATGGCATGGATGGGCATGCGGTTCCGCGGATCAGCTTGATCGCCGCTCTTGGCCTGGGATTGCTGGTCAGCGGTGCGGAGGCCCGGTTTCCACCAGGCCAACATCCGCTCGACCCGGAAATCCAGCGCGGCAAGGAACGTTTGGATACGATCCGCCGGGATATTCGGGACTACAGCTGTACGTTTACCAAGCGGGAACGAATCAATGGGAAACTGCTCGACTACGAGCAAATGTTTCTCAAGGTCCGCCACCAGCCCTTCAGCGTCTACATGTACTTTCTGGCTCCGCAGGAAGTCAAAGGCCAGCAAGTCGTTTACATCGCAGGCCAGAACGATGGCAAATTGCTGGCTCAGCCCGTAGGCGTCCTGGGTGTCGGCGGCCCCTACGCGCTTGACCCCCAGGGTCACTTCGCCATGAAGAACCAGCGGTATCCCATCACCAACACCGGCATGTTGCGGCTGATGGAACAATTGATCCACGAAGCGACGCGCGATCGGCAATTCCCGGAGATTGAAGTGCGTTATTTCCGAGGCGCCAAAGTCGAAGATCGCACCTGCACCGTCACCCAGGTGACGCATCCGCAACTGCCTCAGTTCGATTATTTCCGAGCCCGGATCTTTGTCGATGACGAATGGAACCTGCCGATCCGCTTTGAATCTTATCTCTGGCCGGCCCGGCCCGGGGGCGAACCGTTGCTGCTGGAGGAATACACCTACACCCGCCTGAAGTTCAACAACGGTTTTACGGACGCAGATTTTCAAATTCAAAAATAGTCGGCGATTGGATTCAGTCTGGTCGCCAGGCACAGAAGCCACGCACCTGTCATGTTGCGAGCGCCGGCCGGCACGTTGCGGGCCAAGCCAGGTTTTCGGTTGCTGGGGAGGGCTGTCCGCGTCACGCTGGTCGCCTGCCTCGCCTGCCTGCTGCTGCTGATGATTTTCGAAGAACGCTTTATTTTCTTCCCGACCAAGTACGACGGCAGTCTGGATTGGCATCTGGACGGCAGCGTCTACCAAGATGTCTATTTCGAGGCCGACGACGGCACGCGGCTGCACGGTTGGTACTTCGCTCACCCCGCCCCCCGCGCCATCGTGCTCTTCTCGCACGGAAACGCCGGCAACATCACGCATCGGCTCGGCCTGGCCCAACGCCTGCAGCGGATGGGGCTGGCGGTGTTGGTCTTCGACTACCGAGGCTACGGTCGCAGCGAAGGGCGACCTGACGAGCAGGGGGTGTTGGCCGACGCCCGCGCCGCTCGGCGGAAACTCGCCACGCTGGCCGGCGTGGCTGAGCGGGAAATTGTCCAGATGGGCAGATCCCTGGGGGGCGCCGTGGCCGTCGACCTCGCCGCTCGCGACGGCGCCCGAGGGCTGGTGATCGAGAGCACCTTCAGCTCAATGCCCGACGTGGCGGCCGTCCACTATCCGCTGGTCCCCGTGCACCGTTTCATGAGGACCCGCCTCGACTCGCTCAGCAAGATCGTTCGCTTCCAAGGACCGGTGTTGCAGAGCCACGGGGATCGGGATGGAATTGTCCCTTTCCATCTGGGCCAGCGGCTGTTTGCCGGGGTCAATACCGACAACGGGTGCTTTGCCAGGTTCTTTACCATCGCCGGGGGGGGCCATAATGATCCGCAGCCTGACGAGTATTACCGGTTGCTAGAGCATTTTGTGGACGCGCTGCCCTGAAGGATCGCGGGGCCCGCGACCCGCAAGTACCCACCCGTCCCCAAATCCCCACGCGCCCCGTCGGGGGACGGCCAGTCGCACGACAAGGTCGGTGGGGCGGGGCAGACGCGCAACCGATGGGACGGCAGGCCCACGCTCAGCCCAACAGCTGGTGCAGGTGAAAGTGGTACTTGCCCAGCTTGCCTCCGTAATTCCCAGCGCTGATCGCCACCGTACCCTCACCCGCCGCAGCCCGGATGGCGGCTGCCATCCCGGTGGCCACGGCTTGTTCGTCGGTGCCGTCCAGGACAATTTCCAGAGCGTAGCGGGCGTCGTCGTGCAGCTGGCTGGCCACGCGGCCCCGCAACGTGGGGCAAAAGGCGTCCGCCGTGCTGGCCTTCAGCGGTTTGTACACGCTGCCCACCTTGCTGCCGCTGCGAGCCACCCCCCCCGGGAAGGGCGTCATCACGCTGGCCATCTCTCCCACCGCTTCGGTGGCGCGGCGGACCGCGGCCAGGGTGGCCTCCAGCGAGCTTCCCTGGACGACGATGTTGCCCCCCGCCACACCCTTGGCCACGCCCACCCGGTCCTCGACCAGAAATTCACCGTCCATGACGGGGATCCGCCAGTAGCGACGGCCAAACAAAAGCTTGCTCTTCTGAAACCCGTCTCCAAAGAAACGCAGATGCTTGCCCAACCCAATCCGTTCCTCCGCCTCGGGCAGCCCATCGTAAACGGCCGTGGTGGGGCAGGTCATCAGGCACTGCCCGGTCCGCTGGGGCAGGGCCTGGGCCAGGTTTTCACGGGAGAAGCCGAATACCAGCAGGGAAGCGCCGGGACGCCCGTCAGGGGTTTCCTCAGCGGTCAGCCGCCGCTCCAGGCCGACTTCGGCATCGCAGGCGATCACGGACGATCCGTAACCGGTAAATTCCCGGAGGGCGGCGTCCAGCCAGTAGTCATCATGAGCCGTGACGAGCAGGCGGGCGAACCGCATCCCGAAGGCCTCGGCGAAGGTGTCGACGATCTGGGTGCCGTGAATCTCCAAGACGGTATCCCCAAAAAAAATGGCACAGAAACCTTCCTATCATCCCCCCCGGCGGTATCGCTGCAAAGGGGGCGAATCGCCGCGGAAGGGGCGATCCCGCCTGAAAACCTCCACGAATCTCCCCGCCCGTTGTCGATCGTGGCGGTGAGTTCTAGAATGACTCATTCGGCAGACGAGGATTTCCAGGGGTTTCCTCCTCTGCCAGATCATCTCCCACACAGGAAGGAATTTCATGTTCTGCAGAAATCTTGCGCCGCGTGTCCGCGGCAGGTTGTTCGCTGGTTTGGTGATGCTGGTCGGTTGGGCCCCGCTGGCTGGGGCGGCCGAGCCCCCCGCTGCTTCCCTGGCCCTGGTCCCGCAAGATGCCGCCTATTACACGGCAGCCCTGCGGATCGGGGAACAGATCGAAATTGTCAAGAACAGCAATTGGTGGGCGCGGGTCAACGAGTGGGACGTGTTCCAACAGATGAAAATGATGGTGCAGTTCGGCTTGATGCAAGGTCCCGGACAACAGGCCATGCAGATGTTGCAGACACCCGAGAACCAGCAACTGCTCGAGCTGCTGGAGGAAATGGTCTCGACCGAAGTCTTCTGCTATGGGGACGCTCAGACCAGCGGAACCCTCGCGCTGGCGATCGAAGCGGGAAATTCCCTCCGGTACGGCTCGATGTTTTACGAATTGCTGGGGGGTGACAGTCCCCTTTCCGAGGAGGAATTCATCGCCAAGATGGTGTTGGACAGCATGGCGGACAACCTGGACCACGTCGCCGCGCCGACCATGGTGGTCGGTTTCCAGATTCAAAATGCCGAGGCGGCCCAACAGCAGCTCAGTCGCCTCGAGGCGCTGCTGAAAGTCATGCTGCCCCAGCTCCCCCTGCCGGTGGAAGGACTCGAGGAAAAGTTCCAGCGTCAGCAGGTGGGGGACAGCGAATTCCTGGTGATGAAGCTGGACGGAAGTCTTGTCCCCTGGGAGGAAATTCCGTTTGAGGAGATGGAGGACCAGCCAGGGCAGTACGATCCCCTGCGGAAGAAACTCCAGGAGATGACGATCACCATCAGCCTGGGGGTCCACCAAGGGTTCGTACTGTTGTCGGTCGGACCCTCCCTCGATCACCTCGCTCGGTTGGGCCAGGGCCAGGTCCTGGCCGACCACCCCAAACTGGCGCCGCTCCGCTCGCAGGCCGGCGGTGCCGTCACCGGGATCCGCTACGCCAGTAAGCAACTGATGGGGGCGATCGCGACCAAGCCGGAAGATGTGGATCAGCTGGTCGACCTGGCTCAGCACCTGCTGGAGCTGGGCGAGCTGGAGGAGGAAGATGAAAAACAGATCCTGGCCGATGCCGAGGAACTGGCCAAGGACATCAAGCCTTATCTTCCCACCGTGGGGGCTCAGCTGGGATTTTCCTTCCTGACCGAACGGGGCACGGAGGGGTACCGATACAACTGGATCAACAACACTCAACTGGACGGCTCCCAACCGCTGCCCCTGGTGAACCATCTGGGCGGGTCCCCCATGTTCGCCATCCTGGCCCGAACCGAATACCGCCCGCAGGACTACGACCTGCTGGTGAAATGGCTGAAGAAAGGCCACATGTATTTCGAAAATTTTGCCCTCCCGCAGATGTCGGAGGCCGAACAAGAACAGTACCAGCAGATTGCCGATGTGGTCTTTCCTATTCTGGGGCGCCTGGACCAGGTCAACCGCGAAAAGTTGATCCCCTCCATGGCGGACGGCCAGGCTGGCCTGTCGATTGATACCGAGGTCAAAACGACCCAGTGGATGGCCCAACTGCCCCCCACCACGGAACCGATCGCCCTGCCGTCCCCGGCTCTGGTCATCGGGCTCAAAGACGCCGAACTGTTCAAAGCCGCCCTCGGCGAATACCGCCTGGCGATCAACGATTTGATCGAAGCCGTCCGCAAAATCAATCCGGACGAAATGCCGGAAGTGGAGCTGCCGCCGGCGAAGGTGCGGCAGCTGAATGACGGCGCAGAGGTGTTTTACTATCCGTTGCCGGAAGAGCTGGGGATGTATGAAGGGATCGCGCCCAACATCGCAGTGTCCCCACAGCTGGCGGTCCTCTCGCTGTTGCCAAAACATACGATCAAGATCGTCAAGTCGCAGCCGCTGGCCGTGGACGGCGGGCCCTTGGCGGCGACCGACCGACCGCTGGCCGCGGTGGTCTATTTCAGCTGGGAAAACTTCGTCGACATGGTCACGCCCTGGGTCAATGAAGGTATCCGCTTTTATGTCGCCAGCATCGAGGCAAACCTGGGTGCCCTGCAGGGGCAGGAGGGCCTGAATGCCAATGGCGTGGCCGATATGGCGGAACCCCTCCTGGAAAACGTCCGCCGAGGTGCCGAACTGTTGAAGGTCTTCCAGGGCTACACCAGCGTGACTTACGCCGAGGACGGCGCCCTGGTAACGCATAGTGAATCACGATTTAAGGATCTCGACTAAGCGTGGCGACCACCCGACAACAGATCCGCGTGGGTCACAGCCCAGACCCGGACGATGCCTTCATGTTTTACGCCCTCGCCCGGGGAGCGATCGATACGGGGGATTATGATTTCCAGCACGAGCTGGTCGATATTGAGACGCTGAATCGCCGCGCGCTGTCAGGCGAATTGGAGCTGACCGCGGTCAGCATTCACGGGTATGCCTACCTGACCGACACCTATCTGCTGTGCCGCAGCGGGGCCAGCATGGGGGATGGTTACGGGCCCCTGGTGGTAGCGCCGGAAAAATGGACCGCGAGCGAATTGGCCGGCAAAACCATCGCCGTGCCCGGCACCCTCACCTCGGCCTACCTGGCCCTCCGCCTGTTCCTCAAGACCGATTTTCGCCACGTGGTCGTCCCCTTTGACCAGATTCTGACCGCCACGACGGAGGGCAGCTACCAGGGACAGCCGATCGATGCGGGGTTGATCATCCACGAAGGTCAGCTGACCTACGCCCGCCACCAACTGGCCCTCTGCGTCGACCTGGGCCAATGGTGGCAAGTCCAGACCGACCTGCCGCTGCCCCTGGGTGCCAATGCGATTCGCAAGGACTTAGGAGCGGGGGTGATCCGCGACGTCAGCCGCTTGCTGAAGGCCAGCATCCAGTACGCTTTAGAACACCGTCAACCGGCTCTCGAATATGCGCTGCAATACGGCCGGGACCTGGATGCTGGCCAAGCCGACCGGTTCGTGGGGATGTACGTCAATGACTGGACGCTCGACTTCGGACCGCGCGGGTGCGAAGCGGTCCGTTTGCTGTTGCGGCGCGGCTACGAGGCGGGCGTGATTCCGATGTTGGTCGAGCCGGAGTTTGCGGAATAAGTTCGTAAGGCAGGGGCACCGAGCCCGTGGGGGTGTGGCGTCCCGAGGCGGCGGAGATGAACGACGTTTCGCCAAAACAACCTCCCGAAGAACCTCCCCCTTTCGCCCCGGGCGAAGCAGCCCGGGAGGATCCCCCGCGGCCGACGATGCCCGTCATGCCTGACCGGCCACCGATACCCGGCGACCGACGGCGGAGCGTGGCTCGGCGGCTGGTCTCGCTGGTGATGGCCGTGCTGGGGCTGGGCGTGCTGGGCGGAATCCTCCTGGTCTGCACGATGGGCAATGTGGCCGCCCTGCTGGTTGCCGGCGGGGTCTTCGCCTTCGGTGCCGTCCATTACCTGCTCTGGGGATGGTGGCTCAGCAATAGCATCCACCGACAAGCTCGAGAGGCTGGCCAGCAGCCCCCGCCGCGACGCTAGTCGAGGGCCGCCAGGCCCGCGGGGGCGGGGCGCAGCCAGGTTTCCATTCGTCCGTTCCACACCAGCTGGTAAAATAAAGAGACGCGGCCACCAGGCTCAGCGGGACGCTCGCAAGCCCTGTCCTGCTCATCTCCTGTTCATGAACCAAACCTGGCAAGAGAAACTTGACGCGGCGATCGACGAGCGGCAATCGCAGCTGGTTGCGGTCCGGCGACATCTGCATGCGCATCCCGAGCTGAGCGGTCAGGAGTACGAGACCAGTTTGTATCTGTACCAGATGTTGTCCGATGCAGGCTTTGACGTGCGGATGGGACCGGACGGACGCGGCCTGCTGGTCGACTCCCGTGACGGTCCTCCAGGCCCCTGCATCGCCTTGCGAGCTGACATCGACGCGTTGCCGATTCATGACGAGAAAAAGGTGTCGTATCGCAGTCAGCATGACGGCGTCATGCACGCTTGTGGACACGACGCGCACACCGCAGTCGTGCTGGGAGCCTTAAACGCCCTGGATGCCATGCGCGTCCAGGGCAGCTTGCCCTGGCCGGTCCGCGTGCGTGGCTTATTTCAACCCTCCGAAGAGACCGCCACCGGAGCGGCCGAAATGGTCGAAGCGGGGGCCTTGGAGGGTGTGGATGCGATCCTGGCGGTCCACGTCGATCCTTCGCGCAGCGTGGGGCGAATCGGGATCCGCACGGGGATTCTGACAGCAAACTGCGACGCCGTGCAGATCTCGATTGTCGGCCGCGGTGGCCATGCCGCTCGACCCCACGAAGCCATCGACCCCATCGCCACCGCCGCTCAGCTGATCAACTCCCTCTACCTCTCCCTCCCCCGGGTTACCGACAGCCAGGACGCGGTGGTGGTCACCATCGGCTGCATTGTGGGAGGGTCGAATCCGAATGTCATCCCCGAACAGGTCCAGCTGCAGGGTACCATGCGGACCCTGGATGGCGACGTCCGCAACCGGGCTATGGAGCACATCGCGCAGATTTGTCGCGGGATCGCGGAAAGCTCGGGCACCCAGATCCACGTGAGGTTCGAGTCGGGGATCAGTTCGGTCAATAACCATGCCCACATGTCAAACCTCTGGCGTCAGGTGGGCGGCGAACTTTTGGGACCTGAGCAGGTGGAGGAAATCGCTCGCCCCAGCATGGGCAGCGAGGATTTTGCTGTCTATCTCCAGCACGTGCCCGGCGCCCTGCTGCGGCTGGGCTGCGTGCGACCAGGGATGAATGGCACCCCCTTGCACAACTCGTTATTCGACCTGGACGAAACAGCGATCTCGCTGGGAAGCAAACTGCTGGCACGAGCCGCGGCGGCCTGGGCCAATCCGGAACGACAGAGCGGCAGTTGCCCTCCCGTCGTGGAGGAATCGCGATGACCAAGATCACTTTTGAGCCGAATGAGCGACATACGATTGGCGTGGAACTCGAGCTGGGACTGGTCGACCAGCAGTCGTCGCAGTTGACCAGCGCCATCGAGCCGCTGCTGGCGAAATTGCCCCCGTCCAGCGGCATTCAAGCGATCAAGCCCGAGCTGATGCAGTGCTGTGTGGAAATCATCACCGATGTCTGCGATACCGTGGCAGACGCGGAAACCGACCTCCGCACCAAACTCGCTCAGGTGGAAGCCGTTTGCGACCAGATGGGACTTAGCCTCTGGTGGGGTGCCACGCATCCCTTCTCGCAATGGGCGGACCAAAGGGTCACGCCCGACGATCGCTACGCCCTGCTGGTCAACCTGCTCCAGGAAATGGCCCGTCGGCTGGTCACCTTCGGTTTGCATATCCATGTGGGCGTCGATACGGGCGACAAGGCCGTCATGGTCTGTGACCGTATCATGCAACACCTGCCCGTGATGCTGGCCCTCAGCTGCAGCAGCCCCTTCTGGGAAAACCGCGATACAGGCCTCCAATCCCACCGCTCGAAAATCATGGAAGGGCTCCCCACGGCGGGCCTGCCGACGTTGATGCGGAACTGGAGCGAATACGTGTGGCTGATCAACCACATGGTGGAAACCGGGTTTATCAACACCATCCGGGAAATCTGGTGGGATGTGCGGCCCCATCATAACTTTGGCACCGTGGAATTGCGGGTCTGCGATATGCCCGGGAACCTCCAGGATACCCTGGCCATCACCGCTCTGACCCAATGCCTCGTCAAAGGACTCTCCGACGATATCGATCAAGGGGCCTATCAACACGACTGCCATCCGATGATGGTCCGTCAAAATAAATGGCGAGCGGCCCGGTTCGGTGTCGATGCCCATCTGGTCGACTCGTACACCTACGAAGTCCGGCCGATCCCCGCGATCATCGAACAGCTGGTCAAACGGCTCAGGCCCGCCGCCGAAGAACTGGGATGCCGGCCGTATCTAGAGCACTGCTTGACCATCGCCAACCGGGCCAGCTGGGCAGATCGCCAACGCATGATCCTGCGGGAGACGGGGGAGCCGAGCGAGGTGGTGCGGATTTTGAACGAGCAGTCGCGGATCACCCCCCAGCCGGGGCCGGTGGCCACCACCACCCAGGGCTGACCCCCCGTTCATCCACGACCGGATGTTTCTAGTTCCCCGGCGAGCATGCGTTGTAGGACCGGATGGTTTCTAGTTCCCCGGCGAGCATGCTTTGTAGGACCGGATGGTTTCTAGTTCCCCGGCGAGCATGCTTTGTAGGACGGGCACTCCTGCCCGTCCCCAGGATCACGAGCAGGAGGGCCCGTCCTCTCCCCTGGGTCGCAGGATGCGGGATGCGGGCTGCGGGGTGCGGGATAGGAGACCGCCGGCCGCAGGGGGCCGTTGGGGCTAGGGTTTTCGCCCCGAAGGGGCAAGACCCGATAGCCCAGGCCGGAGGCCTGGGTAGGCCACGGAGAAAAAAATCTCAGCCCCAAAGGGGCGTGACCCGTTTGGTTTCCTACAGGGCTCCGCCCTGGCCTGTCGGG
>CAYFZZ010000093.1:0-2548 GCA_964347545.1 uncultured Planctomycetaceae bacterium
GAACCCTGCCGCCGCACCGGCACTCTGCGCTGCCCCCACATGCAGCTCGACCTGGGCGGGATTGCCAAAGGGTACGCGGCCGACGAGGCCCTGTGCGTCCTGACGCGGCACGGCATCTGCCGCGCCCTGGTCGACGCGAGCGGCGATATTGCCGTCAGCGGGCCGCCCCCCGGTCGGCCAGGCTGGCAGATCACCCTGGCCGCCCTGGCAGGGACTCCTCAAGCCGCACAGCCGCTGCTGCTGGCCCATGCGGCCGTCGCCACCTCGGGCGACGCCTGGCAGCATGTGACCATCGACGGCCGCCGTTACTCCCACATCGTCGATCCCGCCACCGGGCTGGGCCTGACCACCCCCCGCACCGTCGCCGTCGTGGCCCGCCGAGGCCTGCTGGCCGACGCGCTGGCCTCCGCCCTCTCCGTGCTGGGACCGGAAAAGGGGCTGGGCCTGGTCCAGCGTCTGGGGGGGATCGGCGCGGTGGTCGTCGAGCAAACGGAGGACGGCATCGTTGTGGTCGGAAATATCCACGGCGACAGGACGACGCACGGCGGACCCTAAAGATCGATCTTCGCGCTGGCACGGGTCAAAACACGCCTGATGGAAAATTACAGCTCGCCGTCGCGGTCAGCCACGCGCCGGGCGTACATCTTGGAGAAGGGTACCGCCGACAGACCGTGCGCGATGATGCTCAGTGCGACCGTGCCGGACACGACGGCCACCAGCGTGCTGTTGTCTGGCAACCTGGCATCAATAACCATCACGACGAACACGACACTGGCCAGCCCGCGCGGACCGAACCACCCGATGAACAGTTTCGAGTCAGCCCGCATTTTCACGCCACCCAGGCAGAGAAATACGGGTAGGATGCGTACAACCGTGAGGCTCAGGACCGCGTAGACCAGCACTTGCCCGTCGAAATGTTGGATACTCTTGCCAAACACGGCTGCACCCACAGTAAACCAGGTCAGCAGAGACAATACATATCCCGTGCCTTCGGCCCCGTTCAATAGTTCTTCCTTACCTTCATGGCTTTTCGTCAGCCCGCCGAAGATCAGGCCACCGACAAAAGAGCTGATAAAGCCACTGCCGCCCAGCCACTGGGCCAGGTCGAAACAGAACATGGCCAGCGCCACGATGGGGACCTGAATCCAGGCTTCCCGGATCCAGCCGCGGCCCTTCGAAAACTTGATCACAGCACTCCCTGCGACTGCCAATAACGATCCGACGATCGCGCCGATCCCGATCGCTTGCAGCGGCAGTTTCAATACCAGCTGCCAGGCTTCACCACCCGCTGTCGATCCCGTGGCCAGCGCCAGGAAGATCAACAGCACCGGGACGCAGATTCCGTCGTTCAGGCCGCTCTCGACATTCAGGCTGGCACGCACCGACCCAGGCACGCACTCCTTGGTGACCACGGCCTGACCCAAGGCAGCGTCCGTCGGTGCCAGCATCGTTGCCAACAACGCGATTTCAAACAGCGTCAGCTGGTCAAACATCAGGTATCCGAGACCAAACCCGGCCGCAATGTTCAGCGGCAGACCAACCAGCAGCAACCGAACTGGAATTCGTTCGACTCTTTTCAGCACACTCAGATCCGCATTCGCCGAATCTGTAAAAAGCACCAGGGCTAGCGTATATTCGGCCAATTGCCTGAGCCCCTCGCCGTCCACATTCAGCTCAATGATCTTCAGACCGTAGGGGCCACACAACAGACCCACGAAGAGGTACACGACCGCGCCATTGACGGGTGTGCGTTCCAGTCGCGAAGCAAGCACGCTGTAAAAGAAGGCAAACGCTGCCAACACGGTAAGAATCTGGTATTCCGACATACCATTCTCGCTGTGGCCATACTAAGTAGATTTCAACCAGTAGTCTCCCAACGCTTTGACCTGTCGCAGTTGTAAGTTCATTCGAGCTGGGGTGTTGCAAGCAAATAGGACCTGATTCGATTTGAAATCGTGGTCGCCGATCATTTCTGACTTCTCAAAAAGTGGAGGCGAATGGGTCTTTGCACGCAGGCAAACTTGTGTTCTCGCAATGGATGGGCTTCCTGCGCCTTATCAGCCGCACCGGGCTCCAGCCGTGGCCAACCCTGTGCTAGTTCCCGCGGTCGTCACGCAAAACCGAGCTGGCCGCCAACTACCTGCTGCACGCGGGTACCCGCTGGATGGGTAACACGCCACGGATCGCCCTGCAGCATTACCTTCCCGTACTGCGACGCGGACTTGGAAAATGCGGTAAGCGCCGACCCGCGCTGGGATCTCAAAAGTGATGCAAAACGCGAAGCACGACCTGGACGAGCGACGCAAAAAGCGACGCACCCAGCGCACGCAAAAACTCGCAAGAATTCGCAACCGTCCCCGGCAAGTGTTGACGGTTTACCGCGTTACGCGGATCGTGGCGACTCCTCGCGAGTCAGTGCAAATTCGTACAGGCGGAGAGGACAGGAAGCGAACAAGTGCCAAAAACACCGGGAAAAGCCAACTTTTTCAGCAGGGCGGTGCGGAATCCGGTGCAAATTGCGAGAGTGCCGCAATTGATGCTGAGCTGA
>CAYFZZ010000094.1:0-8960 GCA_964347545.1 uncultured Planctomycetaceae bacterium
TTTCGAAATTCGGATTTCGGATTTTCCTTCGGCCAGGCTCCGGCCTCAAAGAGGCCGGCTACAGGGGGGGGGCTTCTGCCGGCAACAGTTGCCTATCGCGTATCCCGCATCTCGCATCACGTATCCCTCTTCGACCTTCCCCCTTCCACCTTCCCCTAGCCCCTCGTTTGCTCTAGGGCCCACGGCGGTCGGCGACGTACACTGGCTGGCTGCCAGGCCGCGCCCCCCGGCCGGCCCGATGATCGTGGCCCGGTTCCGGCGACAGCGTCCGGACGGTACGTACCCCAGCGCCCATGAGGTGTCGCAGATGGTCCAGCGAAAACGGTGGGGAACCAGACGGGTGGTCCTGAGCGCAGTCGCGGCGGTGCTGGCGGCCGGCGTCGCGGTCCGTCCTGGCTCAGCCGCCGCGCCGGGTGCCCTGGCCGGCGACGAGCCGCTGCGGACCGCGCTGCGCCAGGACGCCTGGTTGCACGATGTCTTTTTCCTCGATCCACTCCGCGGCTGGGCCGTGGGGGACCACGGCACCATCTGGCGGACCTTGGACGGCGGCGACCACTGGACTCTGGAGCAGTCCGGTGTGGACTGCCCCCTGCGGTCCGTGTTCTTCTTGAACCAGCAGACCGGCTGGGCGGCCGGCGGGATCTGCGATCCCTATACCCAGACGACCCACGGCGTGTTGTTGCGGACCGACGATGGGGGTCACACCTGGGCTCGCTGGCAGCGAGCGTTGTTGCCGGCCCTGGTCTCGGTGAAGTTTCTCAATACCCGCCAGGGCTGGGCCGTGGCCCACACGGCCGACCTCTTTCCCCAGGGCGTGTTCACCACCGAGGACGGGGGCCGGACCTGGACCCCGGCTGCCCCCACGCCGGGCCAGGTCTGGTTGGCGGGTGATTTTGTCAGCCCCCAGGCCGGGGCCGTCGTCGGCCGCCGCGGGGCGGTGGGCCATGTCCGCGGCGACCGCATCCTGCCCACCGGTTCGCCAGCCGGCCGCCAGGGCGACCTTTGCCGACTTCGCCTCCTGCCCCAGGGGACCGGTTGCGCGGTGGGGCCCGGCGGGCGGGTGCTGACCACCGCCGACGGGGGCCAAACCTGGCAAGACCGTTCCGCACAACTGCCGGCCGACGCTGACCGGCTGGCCTGGGACTTTGAGGCGGTCGCCGCCCACGGCCGTCACCTCTGGATCGCCGGCTCGCCCGGCAACCGCGTCTTTCACTCGCCCGACGCCGGCGGGCAGTGGCAAGCCCATCCGACCGGTCAGCCGCTGCCGATCGCCGCCCTGCATTTCGCCGACCCCGACCGGGGCTGGGCGGTGGGCGGCTTGGGGACGATCCTGGCCACCGACGACGGCGGCCGCCGCTGGCGGACGCAACGGGCGGGCGGGCGGCGAGCGGCGTGGCTGGCCGTCTTCCCCCACGCCACCGCCGTCCCGCTGGAACTGCTGGCCCGCCTCTCGGTGGCCGAAGGCTACCTGGGAGGCGTGCTGCTGTTCGAACCCCAACGGGCAGGGCCGCTCAGCCCCGACTCGGCCTTCCGCCCGGACCGCGTGCGGGCGGCCCTGGTCGCGGCCGGGGCCGGCTGGGTGCGGTTCCAGCGGTCGGGTCCGGTTGAACCTGGGAAGGCAGACCCTGCGGCAGCCGCCGGGGCCGACGGGGCACCGCCCCCGACCGATAGGGACCCGTCCGCCGATCGCACCGCCCGCCTGGCCCGCCAGCTGAGGATCTGGCGGCCCGACGTGGTGATCACCTCGCCGGCCAGCCCCCGCGGCGACGACCCGGAGGCTCACGCCGTCAACCAAAGCCTGCTGGCCGCCGCCCGGTTGGCGGCCCAGCCGCGGCCACCCGCCGGGCAGGCCGCCGACCTGCCGCCGTGGGAGGTGAAAAAGATGTACGCCGTCCTGCCCCAGGGATCGTTGGGAACCGTCTCGCTCAGCTCGGGCCAGCTCATCCCCGCCGCCGGCCGGTCGTTGGGCGAGTACGTGGCCCGCGGGCGGGGGATCCTCCACGACGCCTACCTCCCGCCGCCGACCATGACCCGCTTCCAGTTGCTGGCCAGCCAGTTACCGCCGGGGCAGGGGGCCCGCGATTTCTTCAGCGGCTTGTCGCTCCGCCACGGCGGCGACGCGCGCCGCCCCTACGTCCCGCCGGCCGACGCCGACCTGGCCCAACTCCGCCGCTCGGCCGCCCGACCCCAGGTGGTCCAAGCGATCATTGCCACCGCGGCCGGCGGGGGCGCGTCGGCAGCCCGCCTGCTGGCCCAAATCAACAACCTCACCGCCAACATGCGGCCCGACGCGGCGGCCGACGTCCTGTTGGACCTGGCCGGCCGGTTTGCCGATGCGGGCCAGTGGGACCTGGCGGGCCAGACCTACCAGCTGGCCGTCCACCGCCATCCGGGGACCCCCCCCGCGGCCGCGGCGTTAATGGAGTTGATCCGCCTGTCGGCCAGCGCCGAACTGCAGCACGTCCAGCGTCCGGCGGCGGCCCGCACGGTTTCGGCCACGCCGCTGGACCTCGACCGCTCGCCGCTGGCTCCCGCCACCCTCCCCCGGACGGACACGGCCGCGGCCGACCAGGATCCCACGCTTGCGGCGATCCGCTGGGGCCGCCAATTGCAGGAGGCCGATCCCCTGGCCGCCGCTCGACCCCCCGTCCGCCTGGCCCTGGCCAGCGCCTACCGCCGCTCGGGCGACCTCCGCCAGGCGCGGCGGATCTGGCTGGGCCTCCAACGGTCGCGGCCCAGCGACGACTGGTGGCGAGCGGCCGCGGGCGAGCTGTGGCTGACCGACAGCGGCCTTGGCTCGGCAACCCCCCACGCGCCCCACGCCGTTCCCGTCTGGTCTTGCCCGTCGACGGCAGACAGGCCCCTCTTGGACGGCCGGCTGGACGATCCCTGCTGGCAGCCGGCCGCGGCCGCCACCCGCCGTCCCGGCGGCCAGGCGCTGACCGGCGGCGGCCCCCATCCGGTCGACCTGGCGACGCACGTCCAGCTGGCCTACGACGACCAGTTCCTCTACCTGGCCGCCTCGTGTGCCCGCGCCCCCGGGGTCGCCTACCCGCCCGGGAAGGGACCCCGACCCCGCGACGCGACGCTGGCCTCGCACGACCGCCTGGACCTGCTGCTGGACACCGACCGCGACCGGGCGACGTATTACCGGTTGACCGTCGACCACCGCGGCTGGACCGCCGATGCGTGTGCCGGCAGTCTGGCATGGAACCCCGCCTGGTACGTGGCCGCCGCCACCGAGGGGGGGACCTGGACCTGCGAGGCGGCGATCGCCTGGGACCAGCTGGTCGCCGCCCCGCCCCCGCCCGGCGAGGTGTGGACGATCGGCGTGCGGCGGACGATCCCCGGGGTTGGCTGGCAGTCCTGGACCACCCCCACCTCGCCCGATATCATGCCCGCTGGTTTTGGCTACCTCCGCTTTGACTAACGCCCGCTCGGTGGCAGCCGCTCTCCCTTGTTGCCCTTGCACCCAAGCCGATGGCCGTCCTGGTTGGCATCGACGAAGCGGGTTATGGTCCCCAGCTGGGACCCTTGCTGATCTCGGCCACCGCCTGGGAGGTCCCCGACCGGTTGGTCGCGGGGGACCTGGACCAGGTCGATCTGTACCGCCTGCTGGAGCCCGCCGTCACCGACCGGCCTTCGCCGGGGCAGCCCGACCGGTTGTGCCTGGCCGATTCGAAGAAGCTGTACAAGGCGGGAGGCGGCCTGGCGGCGCTCGAGCAGGGAGTGCTGGCGGCCTTGCGGGTCAGCGGTTCGTCGGCCACCGCCTGGCACGAGGTGTGGGAGACGCTGGCCGGTCGGCGGGGGGCCCATCGGCAGTCGCTGCCCTGGTACGACGGCTACCACCTGCCCCTGCCGCTGGACGCGGCCCCCGCGCGGATCGCCGACCTGGCGGCCACCTTGGCCGCCGCCCTCCAGCGGCGGGAGGCCCGCCTGGTGGTCCTCCGCAGCCTGGCCGTGTTCCCCCGCGAATTCAACCGCTTGACCCGCCAGCACGGCAGCAAGGGGGCCGCCCTTACGCGGCTGACCCTGGAACTGCTGGACCAGGTGCTAGAGCGGACCGGGCCCCAGCCGACCCGCGTGGTGTGCGACAAACACGGCGGCCGCCATCGCTATGCGGCCGCGCTGCAAACCCACTTTCCCGAATACCTGATCGAGATCCACGGGGAGGGCCGAGCGGAAAGTGTGTACCGGTGGGGGGGGCCGCAGCAGCGGGTCGAGGTCCGCTTTCAGTCGGGGGGCGAACGGTTCCTGCCGGCCGCCCTCGCCTCCATGACCTCCAAGTACCTGCGGGAACTGGCCATGCGGGCCTTCAACGACTTCTGGTGCCGCCACGTCCCCCACCTGAGGGCGACCGCCGGCTATCCCGGCGATGCCAAACGGTTCAAAGCCGATATCGCCGCGATGCAAACCCAGCTGGGGATCGACGACGACCTGCTGTGGCGGATCCGCTGACGGGCGACCATCCACCCAAAGGGGCGTTCCAGACGCCCACCATCCGCAACGTCGCCCGTTCGCCCCCCCGACCTGCACGACACCCTGGAGGAAGACGACAGGCTGCAGACCCTGGAGGAAGCGGGGGAACACGACGTGAAGCGGGTCGGTCGGTGTGCGGCGCCGGCACCCCGCCGTCCGCTGTGGTTGTGGCGCATTTTCGCCACGCGTACACTGGACTTGGGGTCAGGACCGATTCAGCGGTCACCCCCACCAGGCACCCCACCAGGACCCGCGCCAGGCACCTTCCGGGAACATTCATGCCGCTGGACGAAGAAGAAATTTACCAGGAACACATCCTGGACCACTACGAAGACCCCTATCACCGGGGACACCTGGACCACGCCACGCACCGGCACGAGGACGACAACCCGCTGTGCGGGGACGTGGTCGCGGTGGAACTGGTGATCGACCCGGCGGGCACCATCCGCGAGGCCTGGTTTGAGGGGGACGGATGTTGTATCAGCCAGGCGTCCGCCTCGATGCTGATGGAACAGTTCGACGGGAAAACCGTGGAAGAAGTCAAACAGTTTTCCGCCGAAGACATGCTGCAGCTGTTCGGGGCCAAACTGACACCCAATCGCCAGAAATGCTGCCTGCTGCCTTGGAAAGTCCTGCAGTCGGCCATATATTCCCCCACCCCAGATTCCCCCGCCGGCGACCGGCCCGACGGTGTGCCGTCCCCCGATGCGGCCGGCCCCCGACCGGCGGAGGAATCCTAGCGGCCGCCGGCGGTGCCCACCCGCGGGAAGAGTCCAGGATGTAAAGCGATGTCCGTTGCCCAAGCCGCCACGCCGCTGGATCCCTACCGACTCCGCCAGGACTTCCCCATCCTGGCTCGGAAGCTGCACGGCGACCAGCCGTTGATCTACCTGGACAACGCCGCCACCACCCAGCGGCCCCGGCAGGTGATCGACGCGGTGGTCGATGTCTACGAAACGAAATACGCCAATGTCCATCGGGGGATCCATTGGCTGAGCGACCAGAGCACGGACTTGTTTGAGGAGGCTCGCGAAAAGGTCCGCCGCTTTATCAACGCCCCCACGCCCGAACAGGTCCTCTTCACCCACGGGACCACCGAAGGGATCAACCTGGTGGCCCGCAGCTGGGGCGACAGCATGGTCGGCCCGGGGGACCAGATCGTGCTGACCGAAATGGAACACCATTCCAACATCGTCCCCTGGCAGCAGCTGGCCCAGCGGGTGGGGGCCGTCATCCGCTGGCTGCCGATCCACGACGACGGCCAGCTGTGCCTGGACCAGCTGGACCCACTGCTGGAGCGGCCCACCCGGCTGGTCGCCGTCACGGCCGTCTCCAACGTGCTGGGCACGGTCAATCCCGTCCAGCAGATCATCGCCAAGGCCCACCAGGCCGGGGCGGTGGTTTTGGTCGATGCGGCGCAGAGCGCCCCGCATGTGGCCACCGACGTCCAGGCCCTGGACGTCGACTTCCTGGCCTTCAGCGGCCACAAGATGCTGGCCCCCACCGGCGTGGGGGTGCTGTACGGCCGCCGCGAACTGCTGGAGGCCATGCCCCCCTTTCTGGGAGGCGGCAGCATGATCCGCCGCGTGACCACCGACGGCTTCGAACCGGCCGACCTGCCAGCCAAATTCGAAGCCGGCACGCCCCCCATCGTCCCGGCCATCGGCCTGGGAGCCGCCATCGATTACCTGAACACCCTGGGCCTGGACGCGATCCACCAGCACGAACAGTTTCTGACCCGCCGAGCTCATCAAGTCCTGGAGGCCGTGGGCGGGGTCCGCTTCCTGGGGCCGGCGCCCGACCAGAAAGCCGGCATCGTCAGCTTCGTCGTCGAAGGGATCCACGCCCACGATGTGGCTCAACTCCTGGACCGCCAGGGGATCGCCATCCGGGCCGGCCACCACTGCGCCATGCCCCTGCACCAGCGGCTGGGCATCAACGCCAGCTCGAGGGCCAGCTTCTACTTTTTCAACACCCCCGACGAAATCGATGCCCTGGGCCACGCCCTCCAGGCCGCCAAACGCATCTTCCGCCGCTAACCCCAGAAAAAGGTGCCAGGCTTCTTTTTGGGGCAGATAAAACGTTTTCCGCAGAATAAGGGCCCTCGCCCCCAAAAAGAAGCCTGGCACCTTTTTCGCTCTGCCCCAAAAAGAAGCCTGGCACCTTTTTCTCAGCATTGCCGTTCGGGGGCGGGGAATTACACTGGGAAGGAGACTCCCCGCCCGCTGAGGAAAACCCGGCCATGTCCGCCGCGCAACCGAAGATCCCCATCTTGCTGACGTGGTACGAGCGTTATGTGGACGAGCGGGACGAGCCGCTGTTTGCCCAGGCCGTGGCCGCTCGGTACAACACCGGCACCCTGCAGCGGCTGGCCCAGTCTTCCGATCGTTACCGGCGGCGGGCCGCCGTGTTGGCCCTGGGCCTGCTGGCCGATTACTCGTCCAACGCCATCCTGGGCGAGGCCCTGGTCGACGAAGACCGGGGCGTCCGCCTCCTGGCCGAAGAGGGCATCCGCCAGCTGTGGGCCCGCAGCGGCGACCGCCACCAGCAGAAACAGCTGGCCGAAATCATGCGGCTGAACGACGCCGGCGAATTCGACAAGGCGGTCGCGCGGGCCAGCGAGCTGTTGGAGCAGGCCCCTGGGCTGGCCGAGCTCTGGAACCAGCGCGCCCTGGCTTATTTTCAGCTGAACCGCTACAGCGAGGCGATCCGCGACTGCGGCCGGACGCTGGAGCGGAACCCGTACCACTTCGGGGCCGCCTCCGGCATGGGACGCTGCTACCTGAAGCTGGAAGATCCCATCTCGGCCCTGGAATGCTTCCGCCGCGCCTTGCGGCTCAATCCCAACCTGGAACAAGTCCGAGCTCAGGTGGTCTACCTCCAGAAGTCGCTGAAGGACCGCTAAAGGCGGTCTCTTGACGAACCGCCCCTTTCCTTTGACCCTAGGGGCTATGTCCCGCTATATCCTGGCTCTGGACCAGGGCACGACGTCCAGCCGAGCGATCTTGTTTGGGCACGACGGCCGCCCCGCCTCGTCCGCTCGACAAGAATTCCCCCAACAGCTGCCCGCCCCCGGCGTCGTGGAACACGATCCCGAGGCGATCTGGTCCAGCCAGCTGGCCGTGGCTCGCCAGGCCCTCGCCCAAGCCGGCACAACGCCCGACCAGATCGCCGCGGTGGGGGTCACCAACCAGCGGGAAACGACGGTGTTGTGGGAGCGGGATACGGGCCAAGCGGTCGGGCCGGCGATTGTGTGGCAGAGCCGCATCAGTGCGGAGGTCTGCCAGCGGCTGAAGGCGGACGGCCTGGAACCGCTCTTCCGCCAAAAAACAGGACTGCTGCTGGACCCCTACTTCTCCGGGACCAAGGTCACCTACCTCCTGGAACAGGATTCCCAGCTGCGGCGACGAGCCGCACGGGGGGAAATCCTGTTCGGCACCGTCGACACGTTCCTCCTCTGGCGGCTGACCGGCGGCCGCTGCCATGTGACCGATCCCAGCAACGCCAGCCGGACGCTGATGTACAACATCCACACCCTGGAGTGGGACGACCAACTGCTGGCCGCCCTGGGCGTGCCGCGAGCGATGTTGCCGCAGGTCCAGCCCTCCAGCCATGTCTACGGCGAAACGGAACCCGAACTGTTGGGCCAACCCCTTCCCATCGCGGGCATCGCCGGCGACCAGCAGGCCGCCACCTTCGGCCAGGCCTGTTTCCAACCCGGCTCGGCCAAGAACACCTACGGCACCGGCTGCTTCCTGCTGCTCAACACCGGCCACACCCCCATCGACTCTCACCACAACCTCCTGACCACCATCGGCTGGCAGCGGGACGGCCAGGTGACCTACTGTCTGGAAGGTTCGGTCTTCATCGGCGGGGCCGTCGTCCAGTGGCTGCGCGACGGGCTGGGGCTGATCGGTTCGTCCGCCGAGATCGAATCGCTGGCCGCCCGCGTCCCCGACTCGGGAGGCGTGGTGCTGGTGCCCGCCTTCGTCGGCCTGGGAGCTCCCTACTGGGACCCCTACGCGCGGGGGACCATCCTGGGGATCACGCGGGGCACCACGGCCGCCCACCTGGCTCGAGCCGCCGTCGAATCGATGGCCCTCCAGTCGGCCGATGTCCTGCAGGCCATGCAGAAAGACGCGGGGGTGCAGCTGGCGGAATTGAAGGTGGATGGAGGAGCGGCGGTGAACGATCACCTGTTGCAGTTTCAAGCCGACCTGTTGGACACCACCGTCCGCCGCCCCGCCGTGACCGAGACCACCGCCCTGGGGGCCGCCTTCCTGGCCGGGTGGGCGGTCGGTTTTTGGGAGGATCTGGCCGACCTGAGCCAGCGGTGGACGCTGGACCGCGAATTCCACCCCCAGATGACCGCCGCCGAGCGCCAACGCCGCACCGACCAGTGGCAACGGGCCGTCCAAAGATCGCTGGACTGGGACCGGCCGGAGGGGAGGGGGTGAGGGGGAAGAGTGAAGAGTGAAGAG
>CAYFZZ010000095.1:0-30576 GCA_964347545.1 uncultured Planctomycetaceae bacterium
TTCCCCGGGTCCTGCTCGTGCTGTGTCCGCAGGACGGTGCTCGTACTCGTAATCGCCCCCCTGTTCGTGCCTGATCGTTTGCTCGATTACGATTACGATTACGAGCACCGCTTCGCTGAATCCTGCTCAGGCAATGTCCCGCTCAGCGGCCATGCAGGTCAGACGACGTCCAGCATTCGCTGGAGAGCGAAGAGGGCCCAGCGAGCGGTATCTTCATCGACCTCGATCACGTTGACCGGCGTTTCGTCGCGGAGGTTTTCTAGCGACCAGCAGAGATGAGCCAGGTCGATGCGGTACATCGTGGCGCACATGCAGACGATCGGCGAGAGGAAGTGAATTTCCTGCTCGGGATGCTCCTGCTTCAACCGGTTGACCATATGCAGTTCCGTACCGATGGCCCAGCGGGTGCCCGCCGGAGCGGCTTCCACTGTTTTGAGGATCTTGCCGGTCGATCCCGAGATGTCCGCCAGGTCGACGACTTCCATGGGGCATTCCGGATGCACCAGGATCTTGATGCCGGGGAACTTTTCCCGAAACTGGTGGACATGGGCGGCGGTGAACATTTGATGGACGCTGCAATGGCCCTTCCACAGCAGCACCCGGCTGCGGCGCAGTTCCTCCTCGGTGTTCCCCCCGTCCTGGTCGGCGTAGGGGTCCCAGACCGGCATCTGGTCCAGGGAGATCCCCATCGCCTTGGCCGTGTTCCGCCCCAGGTGCTGGTCGGGAAAGAACAGGACGCGTTGTTTGCGCCCGAAGGCCCACTCCAGCACCGCGGCCGCGTTGCTGGAGGTGCACACGATCCCGTCGTGGCGGCCGCAGAACGCTTTTAAGGAGGCGGCCGAGTTGATATAGGTGACCGGCGTGATCTCTTGGGTGTCGATCACCTCCCCCATCTCTTCCCAAGCCGTCTCGACCTGTTCGATGGCGGCCATGTCGGCCATGGAACAGCCGGCGGCCATGTCGGGCAGGACCACGGGCACCCGCACGCCCTGGCGTTCGGCGAGTTTTTCAGGGCGGTTGGCCAGGATGTCGGCGGTTTCGGCCATGAAGTGCACCCCGCAAAACACGATCGCTTGACAGTCGCTGCTGGATGCCGCCATCTGGCTGAGCTGCAAACTGTCGCCCCGCAGGTCGCTATGAGCGATCACTTCGTCTTGCTGGTAATGATGACCCAGGATCAGCAAGCGGTTGCCGAATTCGGTGCGGATGGCCTCGATCCGAGCCTGCAACACCTCGTTGTTCAGCTCTTTATACGGCGCCAGTTCGTGCAGCGGCGCCGGCGGTGTGGCGGTGGTACTCATCATTTCACCCCCAGCCCAGGGTTGCTGTGGGAAACGGTTGTGCGTCGCGCAGGATTCGCTCCGGCCAGCGCCACGCCCACTGGGGACATTATATTCGTCGGCCAGGGGCTCTGGCAGGGTCAGCGGCAGCAAAAATAGGCGGCGGGTCGGCAGCACAGCTTTCTGCAGAGGGCATTTTCCGCCGGCCAGCGACGCTCGTTTCCCCGCCCCGACACCGGCCGGGGAGTGCCGGGGGAAAAAGCGGTTTTTTGACAGCGGTGCGGCGCGGGCCAGGCGGCCAGGTTGGGCGCCGCACGGCGAGGCAACTTGGCGATCAGGCCCGCCTGCGCGATACTTCGGGGACGCGTGGTTCGGCCGAGCGGCGTCGAGCGGCCCTGTCACGATGTTTTTTTCACGATCATTTTTTGCAACGATGATTTTTTGTGACGATGATTTTCCTGATCGACAATTACGATTCCTTTACCTACAACCTGGTCCAAAGGCTGGGCGAAATCGATCCGGGCTTGGAGATCGTGGTCCAGCGGAACGACGAGGTCTCGGTGGAAGAAATCGCCCACCTGCGGCCGACGCATCTGATCATTTCCCCCGGCCCCTGCACCCCCCGAGAGGCGGGCATCTCGGTGGCCGCCGTGCGGGGACTGGCCGGAAAAATGCCCCTCCTGGGGGTCTGTCTGGGACACCAGGCGATCGGGGAGGCGTTCGGGGCCAACATTGTCCGAGCGGGCCGGCTGATGCACGGCAAAACCGACCAGATCTTTCACGACCAGCAGGCCCTGTTTGACGGCCTGCCTAACCCGTTGACGGCGACCCGTTATCATAGCTTGATCATCGAGCCGGCGTCGCTGAGCGACGAATTCGAGCTTGCCGCCTGGTCCGACGCGCCCGACGGGACGCGCGAGATCATGGGCATCCGCCACCGCCACTTGCCGCTGTTCGGCCTCCAATTTCACCCGGAAAGTTTTCTGACCGAATCAGGAACTCAGCTGCTGAAAAACTTCCTGGCCGTTTCGTAAGTCCACCGCACGTCACGCCGAGTGGGATTGCCGTGTTCCGATTCCCGGTTTCCCGTGTCCGCTTGCCGTCCACCGCCGTTCGGGAAAACTGCCCCCGCCCGGCGATTAACGGATGGCCTTTCCCATGATCTCTGTCGCCGAAGCCCTACAGCTGGTCCTGAACGAGGCGGAACCCCGCTTGCCGATCCGCGTGTCGTTGAACGAGAGCCTGGGGCGAGTGCTGGCCGAGGACGTGGCCAGCGACGTCGATTCACCGCCCCACGACAAGTCGCTGGTCGACGGCTACGCCCTGCAGGTGGCCGCGTGGCGGCGGTGCGGGGAACCGCGGTCGGTCGAACTGGCAGTGATCGAAGAGGTGACGGCCGGCCAGGTGCCGACCTGTGAAGTGGGCAGCGGGACAGCCATCCGCGTGATGACCGGGACGCCGATCCCGCCCGGGGCCGACGCGGTGGTTATGGCCGAAGAGACCGTGTGGGTCGACGATCCGGCCGGGCCGCGGGGGGTGGTCCGCCTGGCCCCGGGCCTCGATGTCAACGCCGGACAAAACATCATGCGCCGCGCTACGTCCCTCCGCCGCGGCCAGGTCGTGCTGGACGGCGGCTGTCCCCTCGGCCCGGCCCACGTCGGCCTGCTGGCCGAAGTCGGACGAGCCGACGTGGCTGTGGTGCCTCGGCCGCAGGTGGCCGTGTTGCCCACCGGCGACGAACTGGTCGATGTCGGCTTCGTCCCCGGGCCAGGCAAGATTCGCAACAGCAACGGGCCCATGCTGATCTCTTGCGCTCGCCAGGCCGGCGGAGTGGTCCGCGACCTGGGCGTGGGACGCGACGATGCCCAGCAACTGGGGGCGCTGGTCCAGCACGGCCTGGCGGCCGACGTGTTGATCATCGCCGGAGGCGTGTCGGCCGGAGTGCGAGACCTGGTTCCCCAGGTGTTGACCGCGGCCGGCGTGGACCAGGTGTTTCACAAGGTGCGGCTGAAACCGGGCAAGCCGCTCTGGTTTGGCGTGTATCGCGGCGAGGTCCCCGCCCAGGGCCATTCGGTTCCCACGCTGGTCTTCGGCCTGCCGGGGAACCCCGTCAGCAGCTTTGTCTGTTTTCACCTGTTCGTCGCCCCCGCCATCGCTCGGCTGGCAGGTCATCCGCCCCTCGTCCCGCCAAGGATCCGAGCCACGTTGCGGGATCCGTTCCCGCAGGCGGGTGATCGAGCCACGTACCACCCGGCCTGGCTGGAGGATGGCGAGCGGCCGGAGGTGCAGCTGATCGCCTGGCGGGGTTCGGCCGATTTGCGGGCCTTGGCCGATGCCAATGCCCTGGCGATCTTTCCCCCCGAAAGCCGCGCGTATCGAGCGGGGGACCAGGTCGAGTGCCTGCCGCTGCTCGCCCCGCGGGATTCCGTCTGGCCTGACCAGGCCGTTGGCCGTAGGCTGTAGTCCATGAGCTTCGCGATCGGCAATACCGGTCCGGCGGTGGGCCCGCCGCCGCGGGGCGCGGGGTCTGCGAAGGTGGACCGCCCGCCCCCAACCTGGTACCGCTCGACCTACCGCTCGACGTGGGGGCTGGGCCTGTGGGGAGCCGTGACCTTCTGGCTGTCCCAGCCGCCTGTGGACTGGGGGCCGCTGGGATGGGTGGCCCCCCTGGGCTGGCTGGCGTTGATCCGCCAGCCGCGGTTAAGCGGCCGGCGGCCCTACGGGGTGTTGTACCTGGTGGGCGTCCTGTACTGGGCCGCCTCGACTTACTGGCTGACCCTTCCCCACTGGTCGGCCTCCCTGGGCTGGGTGGCCATGTTCTTGTACCTGGCCTGCTACGTTCCCCTCTTCGTCGGCCTGACACGGTTGGCCGTGCATCGCGGGGGCGTCCCCTTGATCGTGGCGGCGCCGGTGGTGTGGACCGGGTTGGAGCTGGTACGAGCCTATTTTGCCACCGGCTTCCTGATGGCCGCCCTGGCGCATACCCAATACCGCTGGATCGGTCTGATCCAAGTCAGCGATTTGGTGGGCGCTTACGGGCTCAGCTTTCTGATGATGTTTGTCGCCGCGGGCGTGGTCATGGCTCTGCCCGCGGCCTTGCGGGGCACCGACAGCAGGCCTGCGCCGCGGTGGCCGCTGGCGGCCGCCGCCCTGGCCCTGGCTGCGGCCCTGGGGTACGGGCACCTCCGCACGGCGGACACGACGACCCGCACGGGTCCCCGGATTGCGTTGATCCAGGGGAGTATCGACACGGTCTTTGGCGGTGATCCGCTGCGGCAGCGCCAAGAGATGTACCAACAGTACCTCGCGTTGTCTCGTCAAGCGCTGCAGCAGGACTCCCAGCTGGACCTGATGGTCTGGCCCGAGTCGATGTACATCGTGCCCCTGGTGTTGATTGACGAGGGGGCTTATCTGCCGGCCGAGCAGCTGGCCAGCTGGTCTCATTTTTCGCCGGCCGAAGCCAAGGCCCTGCAGTCTGAAAAACGGCTGCCGCAGGTCTTGTACGACCTGCGGGATCTGGGGCTCAGCTGGTTTCGCGAGACGGCGTCGACCCTCGCGGCGGTGGCCCCCGCGGGCGAGGGAGTGGCTGAGGGGGTGGGTCAGCGGGGAAGCGGTCCTGCGCTGCTGTTGGGTGTTGAGTGCGAACACTACCGGGCCGGTGGGGTGGATCGGTTCAATACGTCGGTTCACCTCGACCCGCAAGGCCGGCTGTTGGGCTACTACCACAAGATGCATCCGGTGATGTTCGGCGAATACGTCCCGTTGGGAGATTGGTTTCCGGCTCTGTATCAATGGACTCCCCTGTCGGGCGGGCTGACAGCCGGGTTGGCCGCCAAGGCCTATCCCGTGGATGGGGCCCGCTTGACCCCCAACATCTGTTACGAGACGGTCCTGCCGCATGTCATTCGCCGGCAAGTCGCCAGCCTGCGGAGTGCGGGCCACGAACCCGATGTGCTGGTCACCCAGACCAACGACGGCTGGTTTTGGGGATCGGCGGCGTTGGACATGCATTTGATTTGCGGGGTGTTTCGAGCGGTGGAGTGTCGCAAGCCGCTGCTGATCGCTGCCAACACCGGCATCTCGGCTCACATCGATGCCGACGGCCGGATCCTGGCCCGGGGACCGCGTCGCCAAACGGCGACCTTGATCGTGCAGCCCCAGCTCGATTCCCGGCACAGCCTGTACGTTGACGGGGGCGACTGGTTCGCCGGATTGTGTGCGTTGTGCTGCGTGGGGCTGGCGGGGTGGGGATTGCTGAGCGGGGTGTATCGGTGGCGGGGGCGGGGATCGGCGGGGGGAAGGTGAGCCGAGCGGCCGGCCCGGTCGCGGTCCGGGCGGGTGGTTAGCCGTCCCCACGGGGGCCCGAGCGGGGGTTTACCGACGCTTTATTTGACACTCGCGATTGGCGGCAACTATACTAAAAATAAGTGTTATTTGTGTGCCCCGCATGGCCCTGCTCGCTGCTGCCGTAGCGGCGGCCGCGACGGGCACAACTCCTCTTCCTGTCCGAAACCCCGCCTGCGACCATCCGCCCCGTGCGGAGGGGCGGACGGGGGGGCCCTGGTAAGGAGCCGTGTCGATGAACCTGGTCGGCAAGATTTTCGTGTTTTTGGTGTTTGTGATGAGCGTGGTGTTCAGCGCGTTCAGCGTGATGGTGTTTGCCACGCACAAAAATTGGAAAGAGGAAGTTTTGCGGACGGAGGCCACCCCGGACGGCAGGCCGATCGGCTGGAAGAAGCGGCTGGAGAACGAGCAGCGGTTGAAAGACGAGGCCCTGCGAAAGCTGGGGGATCTGGAGGACGAATTGGAAGCGATCCGGGTTGCCAAGCGGCAGGAGGTGGCCAAGCTGGAACAGGAGAAGGAAAGACTGCAGGCCGAAACAAACACCTTGGAAACGCAATTCAAAGAAAAATCGGACTTGTTGGCCCAGGCCCTGGCCGATGTCGAGAGCGCCCAGAAACAGCTGGACATCCTCCGCAACGAAGGAAACGCGATGCGGGAAGAGATTCGCGAAGCTCGGGAAGTGATCACGGCCAAGTTTGATACGTTGTTGAAGATCCGTGAAGAGCTGAATCAAAACTTGGGACAAGTCGCACTGTTGGATGAACGTAACAAGCAGTTGAACGCCGAGTTGGCCCAGGCCGAGGCGTGGTTGAAGAAATTCGGCGTTGTCAAGGAAACGCCGCTGGACGCGATCGAGCCGCTGGTGGAGGGAATGGTGTTGCGCGTCAAGAAATACAAAGACGATATTTTCGTGGAAGTTAGCATTGGCAGCGATGATGGCCTGCAGAAAGGCCACCAACTGGAGGTCTATCGCGGCGGGGCGTACGTGGGCCGCATCGACATTGTGCAGGCCACCCCCGACCGGGCCGTGGGGAAAGTCGACCGCGAGTACCAACAGAGGTTGATCCAGACCGAAGATCGGGTGAAGGCGCGGCGGAGCATGAAATTGACGGCCGGCTAGCGCCGCCGGTGGACGGCGGACGGTCGCATCCAGCGAGGAACATACACCGTGGCGAACGACGAGGAACAACTGGGACCAATCGAGGATCCCGGTCCACAAAAACCGGTCGCCAAACCGGTCCAGAAACAGCTGGCGACCGTCTACACCATGATGCTCATCGGCTCCTTTATCGCCCTCGTGCTGGCCTGCGTGGTGCTGTACCTGGAACTGCAGCGGTACGATTTTGACATCGAGGCCAAGGATTATCGCAGTTCCCGCGACCAAATCCCCGTCTCTAGCTCGACTTTTTTGGGCTAGCTGCTAGCATCCCTCTTCCTGTATTCTCTGGACCCGGAATTCCCCCCAGGCTGCGCAAGGAGAGCGGACCAGCAGGGGGAGCGGAACCCTACGTCTGGAACTCTGACTGGCGGAGCGAGCAAGGATGCTCAACCGACTCTTCGGCCTCTTCACCACCGATCTGGCGATTGACCTGGGTACGGCCAATACGCTGATCAGCCTGGCGGGCGACGGTGTCGTGCTTAACGAACCGTCGGTGGTGGCGGTGGAACGTTCGGGACGGGTGCTGGCCGACGGCTGCGCAGTGGGCCATCTGGCTCGACAAATGCTGGGTCGAGCTCCGGAATCGATCTCCGTCGTGCGACCCTTGCGCGAGGGGGTGATTCGGGACTTCCAGCTGTGCGAAGCGATGTTGCGGTACTTCATGCGGAAGGCCCAACCGCAGCCCTGGGGCATGGGGCCCCGCGTGATCGTGACCGTCCCCGGCTGCATCACGCCGGTGGAAAAACGAGCGGTGTACAACAGCGTGCTGCGAGCCGGGGCCCGCCAGGTCTACTTGCTGCAGGAGAGCAAGGCGGCCGCTATCGGCTCGGGACTACCAATCGCCGAACCGGTGGCCAACATGGTCTGCGACATCGGTGGCGGAACCACGGAAGTGGCGGTGATGAGCTTGGGGGATGTGGTCGCCAGCCATTCCATCCGCGTCGGCGGGGACCAGATGGACGCGGCCATTATCGATTACTTGAAAAAGCACTACCAGCTGAGGATTGGTGCGGGGGGGGCCGAGCGGTTGCGGATAAAGCTGGGGAGTGCCTATCCCCTGGAAGAGGAATTGACGGACGAAGTCTCCGGCGTTGACGTGATCAGCGGGTTGCCCCGTAAGGCGCAGGTGACCAGCGAAGCGGTTCGCGCCGCCCTGGGGGATCCCCTCACAGAGATCATCGACGCCATCAAAGAGACGATCGATGGTTGCCAGCCCGATCTGGCCGCAGACCTGGTGGAACAGGGGCTGGTGTTGACCGGCGGCGGCTCCCTCCTGCGGCGGATGGACCGCTTTGTCAGTGAACAGACCGGCCTGCCCTGCCGCGTCTCGACCGACGCGCTGGAGGACGTCGCCCACGGCAGCCAGATCTGCCTGGAACAGTTCAACCGCTGGCGAGGTTTTTTGGAGTCGAGCGACGACGATGTGCCCGGTCGAGCCGCCTATTGACTGGCATCGGATCGTGCCCGAACACCGTCCGGCACTGGCGGCCGATTCGCGGCAGCGGATCGCCTGGCTGGGCTGCGGTTTCGCCGGCCTGGCCCTGCTGGTGCTGGTCCGTTGCCTGGGGATCCACCTGGACAGCGGGCCCGCCTTCCGTGCCGCGGCCGAGCGGCCCCGGGAAATCCGCGAGCCCTTGGAGGCCCGCCGGGGCACGATCGTGGACCGGCGGGGGGCGGTCCTGGCTGAGGATCGCCAGGTCGACGTGCTGACCATGCACTACCGTTGGCTGGAACAGCCCCCCCAGCGGGCCTGGTTGCGCCAGCGGGCCCAGCAAAGCCTCTCGCCCCTCCGGCGACGCGATCCGGCCGCGGTCGCGGCCGCCATGCAAAAGATCGAACAGGAAATCCGGCAGCTGCATCAGCGGTTGGCCCGTGAGGGGGGCTTGTCGGACCAGCAATGGGAGGACCGGCGACGGAATATCCAGCTGCGGGTCGAACGAACCGTAGCGGCGGTCAATCAGCGCCGCCAAGCGCGGTACGAGGACCGACAGGCACCCCCGGCGGGAGAGGATCACCTGCCGAGCCGGTGGTCCGGGCTGCTGGCCGACGCCCTGCGGGCCCTGTTTGCCCCACCAGAACCCCTCCCCCCACCCCCGGTGATCATCCGGGAGGAGACGCAGCACCACGTGTTGTACGGGGGTGTCGAACCGGCTTGGAAAGCGCGGATCGCCGAGCGGCCCGAGCGGTATCCGGGGGTACGGATCGAAGAGCGGCGGCGACGCATCTATCCTCACGGCTCGCTGGCCGCCCACCTGGTGGGCTACGTTTCGCCTCGCGATCCTGGCCCGTCCACGGGTCAGGCCGGGATGGAAGCGGCCCAGGACGAACTTTTGGCTGGCCAGCCGGGCCAGGTGATCCGGCGGTTGACCCGCAGCGGAGAAGTGGCGGCCGAAAAGGTTCCGCAACAGCCCCAACCGGGCGAAGATGTCGTGGCGACCTTGGACAGCCGCCTGCAGGCTGTCGCCGAACGGTTGCTGGACGACGCCTGCCGGCTGCGCGATAACCGCCACCGCCGCCGCCACGCCCTGGGCCAAACAACCCGGCCGGCCGGGGGCAGCATCATCGTGATGGATGTATGGCGCGGTGAGATCCTGGCGATGGCCAGCGGCCCGCGGTTCGATCCGAACGATTTCGCCCAGGGCCAGATCCACGACATCCGTCGGTGGTTGGCCGAAGCCCAGCGAGCCATGTTCGACCGTTCGCTGCAGATGGCGATTCCACCCGGATCGGTGTTCAAGCCGGCGGTGGCGGTGGCCCTCTTGCAGGCAGTCGACATGGACCCCGCCGCTCCTTTGATCTGTCGTGGGTACCTGCAGACCCCCGACCGGCAACGCTGCATGTTATTCCGCCAGCATGGAATTGGACACGGTCCCACAAATCTGTCCGATGCCCTGGCTCAAAGCTGCAACGTCTATTTCTTCCATTACGCGCACCAGATCGGCCCGGAAGCGTTGATCAGCTGGGCGATGCGATTTGGGTTTGGCCAGCGGACGGGGATCGATCTTCCCGGGGAAGCGACCGCCGACCTGCCCACGATTTCCAGCGTGACGGCAGAGAATTCGAGAGGGTGGGATGTGGCCCATTCCGAAGCTCTGGCGATCGGCCAGGGTCGCTTGACGGCCACGCCCCTCCAGGTGGTGCGGATGATGGCGGCCATCGCCAACGGCGGATATTTGGTCACCCCCCGCGTCCACCGCGACCAGATTGCCTCCCGCCCCGCAGGGGACCGGTCGGCGACGCCCGCAGGGATGCGGATCCCCGGCCTGCAGGCTGCCACGCTGGCCGCCGTCAGGCACGGCCTGGTGCGGGTGGTGGCCGCACCCACCGGGACCGCTCACCACACCGTGCTCGTCCCAGGTCTACCCCTGGCGGGCAAGACGGGGACAGCCCAGGTGGGAGCGGATCAGGAAGATCATGCCTGGTTTGCCGGCTACGCGCCGGCCGACGATCCGCGATACGCGCTGGTCGTGGTGCTCGAGCACGGAGGGGAGGGCTCGGCCGCGGCTGGCCCCGTGGCCCGTCAGTTGTGGTTGACCATTCGCAAGTTAGGTTACTTCGCGGATGATTCCGCCCCTCCCGTCCATCAGGCGGCTCGCAACTGACGCGGCTCGACCGCCTCGGCCCGCATGCTGCATGCCGGGTCGGGTGGGACCGGTCGCTGAGCGACCAGGGTTGGTTGAGCCGTCGGGGGGTGGGGGGCGGGTCGAGCCGGATCTGCTGGGCAAAAAATAACGGCCCGCTCGCCGAGGCGAGCGGACCGTGTTCACGACGCTTTAACCTGATCGCGGGTGCGAACCAGGATGACACCGCGAGTGATTAACCACAACCGCAGGTCGCAGCAGCGACACCGCAATCAGCGGCAACGCCACAACCACAATGCGACTTGCGGCAGCAACGGACCTTGCAGCACTTGGGCTTGCAGCACTTGGGCTTGCAGCACCGCTTGACGCGGCAGCACTTCTTCGCTTCGCAGCCACAGCTGGGCTCGGCAGCGCAACCACAGTCAGCGGCAACGCCACAAGCGGGAGCGGCGTCACAGCCATTGCAGCAACGATGACGACGGCAACGCTCTTTGCAGCAACGTTCTTTGCAGCACCGCGGCTTGCAGCAGCGGGTGCGCTTGACGCGGCAGCACTTCTTCGCTTCGCAACCGCAGGCAGGGGCTGCTTCACAGCCACAATCTGCGGCGACACCACAGTCGCCATAGCTGGCGAACCAGAAGTTGGCAGCTTTGGCTTCAGTGTTGCCCGCGGCAACGACCAGGCCGGCTACCAACAGCACGGAAAACAACGCGTGCAGTTTCATATCGATCACTCCTTACTCGACTAAGTCAATTTGTGACGTGCGATGACGGTGAACGCGACGAGCGTTCCAATCTGACTCGCCGATGCACAAACCATAAACACCAAGTACCGGTTAATCACTAGCGACTTACCACGATGGCGCCTCGGGGTGATAAGCTCGCCGTTGTCCTCATCGTCGACCCCGCTTGCCGGGTTCAACTGATCCACACAAATTTACATCGCTTTTTTTCCCCGGTGGCCGATCGTAGGTGAATTGAGGTAAAAAGGAGGTTCAGCGGATGTACCCCCCTCACGCTCTGATCGGCCTGTACCTGCCCGGCCGGTTGTAGGAATTGGCGCGACCCGGCCGCGCGGCCCGGGTGGGGGGGCGATTGGGGAGCGGATCGTCTTGCGGGGCGCCCCCCCGGTGGCCAGCCTCAGGCCAGGCCGCCCCGTCCGCCGCAGGCGTCCTCACCCGCCCCACCGCGTTGCTTGTGGCTGCGCGGCTTGTCGCGGATAATGACCCCATGCAGCCCCCCCTTCCGCTGGCCCACTGCCTGCTCGCCCTGACACTCGTCGCGCTGACCACCCTCCCGGCCGCCGCGAACCCGCGGGTGAGGCGGAGCGAACCGCCCCAGACGTGGGACCCGGAAACGGAACGCCTGTTCTCCAGCGACCCCCTGGAAATGCTCAAAGGCACCCGGCCGGCCGCCGGTGCCCGTCCCCCCGCCGGCCCGTCCGCCCGCTCGGGGCGAGACCTGCCCGACCAAGGGAGCTCGTCCAGCCCGTTCGCCTGGGCGGACCGGATTTCTGGAGAAGTGATCGCCGACGAAATCAAGGCCCAACGCCTGACCGTCGCTGACAGCGTCAAGTCGCCTGCCGTCTTTAAGGGAGGAGGGAATCGCAAGCTGCGCGATCAGTTCAGCGTGATTGCCGCGATGTTCGGCATCACCGCTCAATACAACGCCGACATCCGCTGGAAAGAAATCGCCCCAGCGGCGCGGGATAGTTTTGCCAAGGCTGCTCGGAATGCCAAGTCAGGCGACGATCCCTCATTTCGCGAATCGAAGCTGCGCAGCGAGGATCTGGACGAGCTGGTGCGGGGGGGGGCGGTCGAGTTTGCTGAGCCGGAAGAGAAAGTGTTGTGGAGCGAGGTGGCCGAACGCCGGCCGCTGATGAAACGGTTGAAAGAAGCACACGAATCGCGGCTGCGACCGTGGACCGCCAACCAGGGAGAATTCGACAGGAACCTCAGCAACATTCGGCACGAAGCAGAAATCCTGGCCGCACTGGCGGAGGTGATCAAGCAACCGGAATACGAATTCTATGACGACGACGACTACATCGAGTACTGCGATCAGCTGCAACGCGAGGCGACCCGGCTTGTCCGAGCGGCCCGCGAGAAAAACCTCGCCGAGACTCAACAGGCCGTGGGCCAGATCTCCCAGGCCTGTGACGCCTGCCACGAAGAATTCCGCTAAACGTATCCCCCCTGTTTCGCCGCCAGAAGCTCGCCGCAGGCGGCCGGCGGGAACGCGGGGCAAGGAGGCCAACCGGCTCGGCCAGCCGGAGTCTGCGGGGAGGGCCTGGCCAGCGGGAAAAAACCTGGCTGGCCGAAACCGAATGCTCTCCAGCCATTTCCTCTGCGGCGGTCGTCCCCCGAGTTACTTGACCGTCGAGCGGGATGTCTCGACCGCCCGCACCTCCGAAGATGACGCCCCCTGACCGTTATTCGAAGCCACGATCAATTCGCGAAGGTTGACCAGTTCGGCCAGACCAGCATCGCTGATCTCTCGACCGGTGACGTAGCGCCCCGGGCTGATCCACTGGTCGATTTTGTCTAGCGATACACCGAAGAGATCGGCCAAAAGACTGTCCATGTTCCGTTCCAGCTCGCCAAAGTGACGAGCCCACTCGGCTGCCTCCGCCAAACCCACGTGCTCCTCGCTCTGCCACTTCATCGGATGGAACAGCAACACGCTGAAGGGTGTCACCAGGCGGCGGTGGCAAGCGGCAAAAGGCCAGAGCGCGGCAGACGAACATTCGCCCGTCACAATCCCCGTTGCCCGCAGCTGACGAACCAGGATGATCGTCATCAGCGAAATGGCACAATAAGGACTCCCGCCCGGCGAATCGAAGTACATGGTGCACTCCCCGCCCGGCTCGACACTCAACAGCCGGTCGCACAGGTCACCCTCGTGGTCCGTCAAATCCCCCACGACCGCGATTTCGATCGGGGCTTCGGGCTCTTCGCGAGCCGGCTCGTCGTTGTATCTGCGGGGTGGCATAGGTTTATCCTCGTCAGCCAGAAAGCGATCCTCTGAGCCAAACTGCGGCCGAGCGGGCCCGCTCGGCCTTGCCAGCGGCTCAGCCTTACTTCGATTCTAACCAGACGACCAGCCGCATGGCCACCGTCGTCCAATCCACTCCCGGGACGCAGGGGGGGCGGGCCAGCCCCCATCCGGCCGGCGAATCGCCTCACAAGTTGGGCGATCCGCAAGCGGCGATTGTTCCCGCGAGGCTTTCCGGGGCAATTTCACGTTAGTATAATACATGCCATAAGTTGCGGTCACCGGCCGCCCGCCGGTGCGGTCCGGACTCGCCCGGCTCCCCAATCCGCCGCCAGGCCAGACTGCTGCGGCCCCGGTGCTCGACCGATCGGAGCGACGATGGGAATTCGATTCTTTTGTCCTCAAGGGCACAAGCTGAATGTCAAGTCGTTCCTCGCCGGCAAGACCGGCTATTGTCCCCATTGTCATGCCCGTGTGGAAATTCCCCTGGAGTCGACTCGACCCAGTTCGCGGGCGGGTCGGCAGCCGAGCGGGCAGGGGCCTGACGAACCTGGGCAAGAGATTCCGCTTGCCCAGCCCGCCCCGCTTGCCCTCCCGGGGGATGAGGCTGCCGGCGCCCAGCCGGTAGCCACGCCGCTCCCGGCCTCGGGCGGCGGGACTCCACACAACGCCGCAGGACCCACCCCCGCTGCGGGCTGGGCCGCCGCACCAGCCGGTCAGCCGGTCGGCGAGCCGTTGGGGGGCGCGGTCCCGCTGGGGGGGCCCCAGGCATCACCGGCGGTGCCGGCGGAGGACCCGATCGCCGCCGCGCCCCAGGCGGTGTGGTACGTGCGACCGGCCAGCGGCGGGGAGTACGGTCCGGCAGAAGCGGACGTGATGCGGAAGTGGCTGGCCGAGGGTCGTGTCGGTGTCGACTCGCTGGTGTGGCGCGAAGGCTGGCCGGATTGGCGTCTTGCGTCGGCGACGTTTCCTAAATTTCAGCAGTGATGTTCTTGAGAGGAGCGACAGGATGAAACTACTTTTTTGGCTCGGCTGCGCCGCAGGGTGTTTGAGTTGGTGCACCCCGCCGGTGACCGCCGCCGATCCGGCTGAACAGGTCGCACCCGTCCGCCTCTCGGAGGGTCGTTTGCAGCTGATGCCGCCGGCCGCCTGGACGCCCAGGAAGCCCAAGTTTGCGGGGATCGTGGACTACGAGTTTGCGGTGGCGGCCGAGGAGGGCGATCCCGGGCCAGGGCGTGTGATCGTGGGTGGCGCCGGGGGTGGGGTCGAGGCCAATCTGCGTCGCTGGTTGGCCCAGTACCGTCAGCCCGACGGTTCGCCGACCGAGGATCGCGCGAAGACCAGCAAAAAAAAGGTGGCCGACTGCACGGTGCATGTGTTGGATGTTTCGGGAACCTACCAGGCCCCCCCCTTTGATCCCGGCGGAGGCGGGCCCCGCCCAAATTATCGACTGTTGGGCGCTGTGATCGATGCGGGACAGCTGGGCAGTTATTACGTCAAGTTCTATGGCCCGGCACCGACGGTGGCCCGACACGAAGAGGCGTTTGCAGCGATGATCGACAGCCTGCAGAAAAAAAACTAGCACCCCCTCGCCTGGCGGCGGAAATCTCCTCTTGGGCCCAACCCCCTGATGAAGATCCACCAGTTTCTCGAATACCACGAGATCGCGACCAATCCCTTTGCCGAAGAGGACGCCCAGACCGATCCGGTCTTCAAAGACCATTGTCTGAGGCAGATCTACCACCCCGCCTGGGACAAGATCTACGGGGACCCGTCCGATCCGGCCACGTCCCTGGTCTTCGGCGAAAAAGGGGCCGGCAAGACGGCCCTCCGACTGCAGATCCGGGTCCACCTGGAAGACCATAACCGGGCGGAACCCACCCAGCGGGTGTTCATCATCCAATACGACGATTTCAACCCCTTCCTGGACCGCTTCTGCGAGAAATTCAGCGCGCGGCGCCGCAAGGCAAAACGGGTCCTGGCCGAATGGAAATTGTGGGACCACATGGACAGTATCCTCTGTCTGGGGGTGACCAGCCTGATCGATCAGATTCTGGAGGTCCGCCATGCCGGCGGAGCGGCTCGCGACATCGCTCCGCAGGACGTCGCCCAACTGGATCGTCATCAAGCTCGCGACTTGATGCTGCTGGCCGCGTGTTACGACCAGTCCACGGCCGAAACCTTTATAGGCCGCTGGCATCGGCTGCGCCGCAAGGTCAAGTTCCGGACCCTTCCCACCTACGGGGACTCGATCTTGGGCTGGCTGGTGACCCTCCTGGTCCCGGGGATGATCCTTTATTTTCGCCAGTGGCAGCTGCTGAAAACGCCCTGGCCCTACCTGGTCGTGGCCCTGGGCTGGCTGCCGCACCTGGCCCGGTGCTGGAAGTGGCTGTGGAAGGCCCGCAGCATCGTCCGCCATGTCCGCGTCGGCAATCACGAGGTTAATCCCTTGCGAAAGGTCCTGATGCGGTTCACGCCGGCTCAGATTTCCGGACAGCCCTTGCCCAACAAGGATCGCACGGATGATCGTTTTGAACTGTTGTGCAAGCTGCAGGGAATCCTGAACTCGCTGGGCTGTACCGGCATCGTGGTGCTGGTTGACCGCGTCGACGAACCCCATCTAATCAATGGTCGCACGGAAGCCATGCAACAGTTTCTGTGGCCCTTGTTGGACAACAAGTTTCTCAAGCATCCGGGGATCGGTTTCAAGCTGCTGTTGCCGATTGAAATTGCTCAGTATCTGGATCGCGAGGATCGAGAATTCTTTCAGCGGGCGCGGCTGGACAAACAGAACATGATTCCTTCCCTGGAATGGACAGGAGAAGCGCTGTACGACGTGGCGGTCGCCCGGGTGCGGGCCTGTGCCCTGGGCGACACCCAGCCCAGCTTGCGGGGACTGTTCAGCGAAGCGGTCACGGAACAGCGGCTGATCGACAGCTTCCGCGGGCTCCGCGTACCACGGCACCTGTTCAAATTCATGTACCGCCTGCTGGTCGCCCACTGCAATGCGCACACCGACGAAAATCCGGTGTGGCAGATCAGCAGCGAGATGTACGAATCGGTATTGGCCGTCTACACCCGGGAACAGGATCAGGTGGACCGTGGCCTGCGGGCCGGCTAGCGGCCAGGCCGCTATCAAAGGTCCGGGTGCTGATCTATACTAGAGCCAACCTCGCCGGGATGGTGCCTGGCGAGGCCCTCGCCCCCCGGGTCCGTGCCTCGGGCCAGCGGTGGCGAGCGTGGTTGGGCGGTGCCCCTTTCGCAGCGGCTGCGGACACCGCGGTCCCACCTGCCTGAGGGTCAACCCCCGACCCCCCCAAAAAAAGGAGGGTTCCTGCTCGCCGGGACAGGAACCCTCCCAAATTTGGCTGTCCGCTTCACCCCGAGGGGTGAACCGGAGACCCACAGCCGTAAAGGTCCTATCGGGACAGCCGTTGTGCATACTTTACCCTGGAAAACGTCAAAGGGGCCTTCCCCTGTCCGCCGCGGCAATCCCGGCGTTATAAACCGTAATCCTTAACATCCCCACGCCCCCCACCCGGCTCAATTGCTCATGTCCCAACCTGCGAAATTAGCCCTGGAAGACGGTGCGGTCTTCACCGGCGAATCTTTTGGCGCCGACTGCGAGGTGGATGGTGAAGTTTGTTTCAACACGTCCATGACCGGTTACCAGGAGATTCTTACCGACCCCAGCTACCGGGGCCAGATCGTCACCATGACGTATCCCTTGATCGGGAACTACGGCACCAACGAAGAGGATCTGGAGAGCGCTCGGCCCCACCTGGCCGGCTTCGTGGTGCGGGAAAACAGCCGGATCCATAGCAATTTTCGCGCTTCGGGGGCCCTCCAGGAATATTTGAAACACTGGAACATTCCCGCCATTGAAGGGATCGACACCCGCGCGCTGGTCCGCCGCATCCGCACGCAGGGGGCCCTCAAAGGCGTTTTGTCGACGACCGATCTGGACGACGAAAGCCTCGTGGCCAAGGCTCAGGCCAGCCCCGGATTGGTGGGTCGCGATCTGGTGCAAGAGGTGATGCCCCAGGCGGCGGTGGAATGGGACCAGCCGCTCAGCGGTTGGGAAGCGTCGGCTGACAGTGCGTCGCCGAATCCAACGGCGAAAGAGGCAGACCGGCCGCACGTGGTCGCCATCGACTACGGGATGAAATGGAATATTCCCCGACACCTGGTGCACGCCGGGTTTCGCGTCACCGTGGTACCCGGGTCGGCAACGGCCGACGAAGTGCTGGCCCTGCAGCCGGACGGTATTTTTCTCTCCAATGGGCCGGGTGATCCCGAGCCGCTGACCTATGCGATCGCCACCATCGGCGACCTGCTGGGCAAACGGCCCATCTTCGGCATCTGCCTGGGACACCAGCTGCTGTCCCTGGCCTGCGGGGGGCGGACGTTCAAGTTGAAGTTTGGGCACCGCGGAGCGAACCAGCCGGTCCAGGACCTGGCCAGCGGAGCCGTGGAAATTACCTCGCAGAATCACGGCTTTGCCGTGGACGAGCGGGAGTTGCCGGGGGCGCTGGAGGTGACCCACCGCAACCTGAACGACAACACCATCGAAGGAGTCCGGCATCGGGAACTGCCCGCCTTCAGCGTGCAGTACCACCCGGAAGCTTCGGCCGGGCCCCACGACAGCCAGCACCTCTTCACCCGTTTCCACGAGATGGTGCGAGCTTAGCCGCGCTTAGCACGTCCGCGGCGGTAAAATCCCGAGCCCGGTCGACCGAGTTGCCGACTTGGATGGTCAGGCTGCTCAGCCGTCCAGGGTGCTCAGCACACACGGGCCTGCGGATCGTACGCATCGGCGGCCACATCCGCCGGTTTGGCGAGCGTGGCCAGCGGGCCTGGACCGCGGCGCAACACGGCCAGCAGGCTGACACCCCTCGGATAGGTCCGGCAGCTGGGGTCCTCCAGCAGCCGGCCCAGCGATTGACGTTCGCCGGCAAAGATCTGCTGCAGCAGCCAGTTGACCGGCCGGCTGGGCATCTGGAAATCCGTGCCCGCCCTGCCCGCCGACTTCCCCCGCCAGCGATGCCAGGTGCGAAGGCCGCGAATGAGCGGGTACAGCCGCGCGTTGAAGTGGCTGCAGACGACGGTCTCGACGGGCAAGTCCCGCCACAGGCGGCTCAGCCGCGGGAGGTCATAGCGGCGATAGTGCCCAAACGTTTCGTCGTGGACGCTCCACAACCGCACATCGGCAGGGACCGTGATCAGGCAGTAGGCACCGCGACGCATCGCCGCCAAGAGGCTGGTCAATAGGCGGAAGTCGTCCGGCACATGCTCCAGGACGTCATTGACCATCACCAGCTGGGCCTCGCCAAAGCAGTCGCCGAGGTCCTCGGGCGCATAGCCAGCGCGGAAGTCGACGCCCAGAAACCGCTCGGCCGCCATCCGTATTGCCTCGGCCGAAGTGTCGATGCCGACCGCGTGATAATCACTGGCCAACGCAGCCAGATTGGCACCCGTACCGCAGCCCACATCGATGATCGTCGCTTGACGAGCAGGGTTGCGGTGGGGGGGGACCAGCTGGCGGATGAGGCTGCAGATGATCTGCCGCCGAGCGACAAACCACCAATGCCGCTGCTCAATTTCGCAATGCAGTTCGAACTGATCCTGTTGCATGCCGCACCACCACTCGGCAAAACCGGAAAACACGTCGCCACCCGCAACCGCGGTGGGCTAGACGCGCCTCACAAATATACCTCCTCCCCAGACCCCTGCCAGCAAAATCGCCGGGGCGGATGCAGGGTGCGGGTTACGGGAGGCGGGTTACGGGATGCGGGAGGCGGGAGGCGGGATGCGGGATGCGGGTTGCGGGATGCCGGTTGCGGGATGCGGGTTGCCGGTTGCCGGTTGCCGGTTGCCGGTTGCGGGTTGCGGGATGCGGGTTGCGGGTTGCGGTTACCAATCCCGGCGCGCCGGGACTCACCACTCACCACTCACCACTCACTCTTCACCATTCACTCTTCACCACTCACTCCCCAACGCAAAGAAAACATCAAGACGCGCCCGGCGTGGACCTGACCCCCCCGAAACCGCACCCTAGCCGCCGCTCAGCAATTCCCCCACACGGGCCTCCAGGCGGTCCAGCGGCTCACCCTTTTCCAAAGCGGTGTAAAAAGGCGGGGGCCGGAATTGATAAGCCAGCCGGCCGCTGCGGTCAAACAACTGGTACAGCGGCACCCCTCCGTCAAAACCAAATTCCTGGCCCGTTCTGGTCGACGCACCGTGACGGCTGATCAAGTTGTCAAACACCGCACCCTGGCTCTGCAAAAACTCCCGCACCACCGCCGCATCCTCCGGCTGGTCCACGCTCACCGAAACCACGGCCAATCCCCGCTCGCGATACTCACGGTCCAACTGGACCGTATGCGCAAACTGCGCTTTGCACGACGCTCACCAAGTGGCCCAGAAGTCGACCAGCACGACCTTGCCCGCGTGCCGCTGGAGGACAGCGCGGTAACCGGTACCATCGGTAACCGTCACCTCTACCGGGGGCAGTCGGCGGGGTTCCGAGCGGGGGGGCGTGGCGGTCTCGGGGCCGCAGCCCCCCAGGGTGACCAGAATTATCCCCGGCAGCCAGCCGGTGGCAGCGCGGGATCGGGTTCCCAGCATGGTGAACTCCTTCATTGGCCAGGTGTGGAATTTCTGCGAAACCGCTGACACCGCAGGCGGGCTCGAGCGAATCACCGCCCGCGGACCCTCCGCCGCCGCGGAGGAGAGGCGAATCGGCTAGTTGCTAGCCCGGGTCCTTCAGCTTGAGCCCGCAGCCAAAAGCCTTGGTCGAGGCTTCTGCGGGGGTTTTTCCCGCCAGAAGGGCATCCACGGCCGCCGCCAGATGAGCGGTTTTGGGATCCTTCATGTCGTCGTCAAACGCTCCGCGATACGCCACCTTGCGGTCCCCGTCCAAGACAAAAAAGTGTGGCGTGACCTGTGCACCGTAAGCTCGAGCGGCATCGCCCGCCGCGTCAAACACGTAAGGGAAGTTAAAGCCGGCCTCGGCCGCGTGCGTCTTCATCCGTGCCAAGTCTTCCGTGCGATTGTTGCTGTTGATGGCAATCAGCTTTACACCCTGATCCTCGTAACGGTCGACAAACTTCATCAACCGCTCTTCGTACGCCCGCGCCACCGGACAGCCGTTGCAGGTGAAACACAGCACGACCAGCCGAGCGTCCTCGAGACGCTCCAGATTGTAGGTGGTGTCATCGACACCCACCGTGGAAAAATCGGGTGCGGCCGCGCCGATTTCAATCTCGCCGGCCAGCCCGGGGACGGCCAGCCACAGGGTTGCCAGCACAGCGAACAGGAGGTGGCGGTGGACAAGCATGGGGTTAGCTCCTGAGTGAGGGGAAAAATCGGGGAAACCAAGGTCGGTCCAGTACGCCGCTCGTCCCCAACAGCGGGGCACCTGCCCGCCTGGCCGTCGGCAAAAAATCGCCCCACCACCGGCAGACGCAGGGATGGGGAGGGAGGACCTGAAGCCGTCAAGCGACGGCCACGAGCCGACGTGCGTCGCCCACCGCGACCCTCGATCCGCGGTGTCAGTCTACGAGCGACCTGCTGAAAGTCAAGGGGACGAGCGGGGGTGGGGCGCCGTGTCACGCGCCGCGCCCGGTCCGCGGGCGGACCGGCCTCGCTCGGCGGCACCCGCGGCAGCACCCGTGGCGAGAAATGGCCCCGCCACACACAAAGCACCCGAGCCATGTCGGCTAATCGGCGCGCGACTGGCGCTCGTGCAGCTGGCGGTAATAGTCGATCGACAGACGAATCCCTTCTTCGAAACTGACCTGGGGCTGGTAGTCCAGGACCTCTTCAGCACGGTGGATGTCCGCCAGGCTTTCGTGAATGTCCCCTGGGCGCCGATCCGCAAACTTGGGCGTGATCTTTGTGCCCAGCACCTCCTGCAAGGTGCTTAGCATCTTCAGCAGACTGATGCTGCGTCCCCCTGCCACGTTAAAACATTGGCCCGCCGCCCCCGCAGCATCCGCTGCCAAGAGATTGCCATGCACGACGTTGGCGACGTAGGTAAAGTCGCGAGATTGAGTGCCGTCGCCGTAAATCGTCGGCGCACGACCTTCCAGCAGAGCGGTGATGAAGAGGGGAATCACGGCCGAATAGGGGCTGTGCGGATCCTGCCGCGGCCCAAAGACGTTGAAATACCGGAGGGACACGGTTTGGAAACCGTACGTCTCGTAAAAAGCTCGGCAATAATATTCCGCCGACAGCTTGGCCGCGCCGTAAGGCGAGATGGGGGCCGGCAAATCGGTTTCGCTCTTAAAACGAGTGGGCTGATCGCCGTAAAGACTGCTGGAAGAAGCGTAAACGACACGCCGCACACCCGCCAGCCGAGCTTCGTGTAGCACGGTTAACGTTCCCGTGACGCAAGCGGCGTTGGAGTCCAGCGGCGCCTCCACGCTGCGCGGTACCGATGCCAAGGCCGCGTGGTGAAACACGCAATCGACGCCGCGGACCGCCTCAGCGACCTGGTCGGAACGGGTAATGTCGCCTTCGACCAGCTGTACCTCGTCCTGGATGTGAGCCAGGTTGGCCGCAAAGCCCGTGCTGAAATTGTCCAAAATCCGGACCCGATCACCCCGTTCGACCAGGGCCGTGGCGATGTGCGAGCCGATAAAACCGGCGCCGCCGGTTACCAAAAATGTTCCCATGCCGTCATCCACTCTGCAGAATCCCGTTGCTCCCAGAATAATATGCAGCCAGGGCCTTTGCCATCCCAAGTCGCCCCCCCCAGGAAGTGCTCGGCCCCCCCCGCCCGCAACCCTACCGGCCAGCTCGCACGAGATCAGAGGGGGCCCGCAGCGAGCCTCCCGGGGAGGCTGCGGCAAGATTTTCGTGGCGTCGCAGGTGGGTGAACCTGGGGAGGTTCGTCGGGCATGACAAGGTCAGTGACACGCCATCATCGGCGACACGGATCGACGTCCGGGCCGCCCACCGATCGGCGGCACAAGCGCGACCGCCGCTTTGCCCGCGCAGGGCGCGGAGCGGATCATTCCGAGCGCTGAGCTCGCAGCTTGGCGAACAGCTGTCGGTACTCGCCAGACCGCACGGGGATCAAGGGATGCTGGCCGGCAACCCCGTCTGCCGGTTGCTGGACGGCCTCCAAGGTCTGCGGGTCAGGCGCACCAGACGCCTGGCGATCCGCGCTCGCCGTGCCCCCCGCCGCCTCTGCCGCCTCCCCCGACTCCTCGCCGGGCCGCCGCGGGGAAAGATAAATCTCGGTTTGCGGTCCGTGCGGTGGTTCGACAAAGATCGCCGGCTGCGGGGACGACCAGTTTTGCAGGTTGGTGGGGACCGCTTCCGCGGGACCCAGGGGCTGGGCGGCCGCCGCAGGACCAGCCGGGTTTCCTGGCGCGGCGTCCGCGCTCCAGGGACTTTTCCCACTGGCCATGGCCACAAATTCCCGGCTCTGCACCCCCTCCGTACCCCACGTGGCGGGCGGGGAATCGTCCGCCGCCCCCGCGGCCCGGGGCGGTGCGTCCCCATCCGTGCTGACAGACTCGGCCGCCCTGCCCGGGCTGTCCACCTCCTCCGGCCCCACGTAGCAGGTGTGCCCGGAAGGCGCCAGACGCACGATGTTATCTGCCTCCATTCCCACGAAGGTGTCCAACACGATTTCCTCCGCCGAACGGTCATCTTCGTCCGCCGGCCACGCGTCGCTGGTCAGCAGATCGGCTGCATCCTCCGGCGGCTCGAGTGGCAGCCTGGCGGCCTGGTCCACCGGGGTTGGGAGGATGGCGGCGGCCAGTTCGTGTTCCAAGGCGTCCAACTGCTCGATCCGCACATCCAACTCGTCACCGCTGCCGCACCCTTCCGGCCAGGGACCGACCGTCGCGGGGGCCAGCGGTTCGACAGACGGTTCCGGCGGCGGCAGGTTCTCCTCCCCCGGTACCCCGGCGTGCGACACCTCCACCTCGGCCGCCGCCTCCCCAGCGTCGTCATCGAGGCTGCCAAATTCCACAATGCTGGCGGCGTCGGACGGGGGTGGGGAGGCGGCAGGCTGGTCCAGGGGCAGGGGCAACTGTTGGAGGTTCGCCCAAGCCTCTTCGACCAGCTTTTCTTCCAGCCAGGTTTTTCCCTCGGCCGCGGCCGTCAGCAGGATGTGATCGCACAGTTGGTTGATCAGCCGCGGTACCCCATCGGTGATCCGATGGACCGCCTGCAACGCCTCGCCGCTCCACACCGCATCAGGATCCGCCCCGGCGGCTGCCGTTTGAGCGCGGATGTACGACTGTGTGTCCGCCAGACTGAAGGGACGCAGGTAAGCCCGCGTGACCGTACGCTGGTTCAGCGAAGCGAGATTAGGATCTGCCAGACGCTCTTCCAGGCCCAACGACCCCGCCAGGACCAGGCGGACTCGGGAGGTTCCGCCGCGGATGAGGTTGGTCAGCAGCCGCAGTTCTTCGAAGGCGACCAACGGCAAGGTATGAGCTTCGTCCACGATCAGCAATAAGGGCTGGCCGGTCTGGCCGGCCCTGCCGGGCGAAAGGAAATCGATCAGCGCCAACCGCAGTTCGCCTTCGTAACGATCCTGGTAGGGAAGTTCCAGCTCGAACAAGATCGCCTGCAACAAATCCTTGCGACTTTCCACACACTGGTTGCTCAACAAGACCGCTACCATCTGCTGCCGAAATTGTTCGACCAGCACCTGGCACAACAGCGATTTGCCGGTGCCGACCGGTCCCAGAATCAGCCCGCACCCCGCCGCTCGTTCAATGCAGCACGCCAGGCTTTCTCGAGCGGTTTCGATGGCCTGGCCGGGAAAATACCGATCCGCGTAAGGCACCGCTGAAAAGGGCCGACGGGTGAATCCAAAGATTTCTTCGTACATGGGTTAGCTCCGAGCGAGGAAGAGCGGAGGATGAGCTCCGTCGGTGAGGGCCGCCCGCCGGACCAGCCTGCCGCACCCTGCCAGCCGATGGGCAAGGCGATCCCGGCCGCACGTTCGCCCGAACGGCCAAGCCGCGGTCAACGGGCTCAACACCGCGACGGCCCACGGCTGCGCCCGCTGGCCCCTGAGGATGATAGATTCCAATGACATCCGCTATCGATCGCGTGAAATGAATGGTTGGTGTGCCAGGCAGCGCAAAAGCCCGTCTCTATCGTCATCGACTGGCGTTTCCGCAGACCTTGAGGCAAGGTAAGCGCGAATAAAGCCTCTGCCTTCAGAACGCCGCCTGAAATGGGGGTTCCCATTTCCCAAGAGTTGATTTCGTGCTAGCATCACCCATTCCCTCGCCCAACGACCCCGCGAGGCGTCCCAGGGGCGGAACATGACGCCAAATCATGCACGGGCGCTCGCCAATCCTCCGCCAGGGAACGCGGACGGAGTGGCGCGGTTTTTTCGTCCCCAGCAGTTTTCTGCTAGCATGCAGGGTCGTGCAGAAAAAGGCCCCTGAACCGCTCTGCGGGGGGGGGTGGAGAGCGAATCATGTTTCGTATCAAGATTTGCGGTTTGACCAGCGGCGCCGACGCTCGAGCGGTGGGACTGAGCGGGGCGGATGCCGTGGGGCTGAACTTTTATCCCCACAGCCGGCGGTTTGTGAGCGTGGAGGTGGCCGAGCAGATTTTGGCGGAATTGCCGGGGGAAATTCAGCGGGTGGGGGTGTTTGTCAACGCCACCGACGATGAGGTCTGCCGCATCTATGATCACCTCCAATTGGATCTGATCCAGCTGCATGGAGACGAGCCGCCGGAGTATTTGCTCAGCCTCGGAGGCCGGCCGGTCTTGCGAGCTTTCCGACTTGGCCCCGGGGGCGTGGCGCCTATAGTCCAGTATCTGGATGAGTGCCGGACGGCCGGAGCCGTCCCCAAGGCACTGCTGGTTGATGCGCACCAACCGGGGACCTACGGAGGGACGGGCCACACGGCCGATTGGTCACGACTTGCCGAAGAACGAAATGCTCTCCCACCCCTGCCACTCGTCCTCGCCGGAGGGCTCACCCCCACCAATGTCGCCGACGCGGTCCGCACCGTGGCCCCCGCGGCGGTGGATGCCTGTAGCGGAGTGGAGATTCAGCCGGGGAAAAAAGATCCCCGGCTGGTGGAGCAATTCGTGCGAGCCGCGGACAGGGCGCTGGGCGAACTATTGCAACCCCCTTCAGGCTAACGTATCCTTGAGCTCCAGTGGATCCGGCGTACCATGCCCGCCGACCTTGACGGGCAAAAATATACAAACGTATACCAGGAGGTGAGTGTGTCTCAGGTCGAAACCAAAAAGCTTCCGCACAAGGTGGCGGATCTGTCGCAAGCGGAATGGGGTCGGAAGGAAATTGAGCTGGCCGAAAACGAGATGCCGGGCTTGATGGCCCTGCGGCGGAAGTATGGCGCCGCCAAGCCCCTGGCGGGGGCCCGGATTGCCGGCTGCTTGCACATGACCATCCAAACCGCCGTGCTGATCGAGACGCTTGCCGAATTGGGAGCGGAGGTTCAGTGGAGCAGCTGTAATAAGTTTTCCACGCAGGACCATGCGGCGGCCGCCATCGCCGTCACCGGCGTGCCTGTCTATGCCTGGAAAGGGGAGACCGACGAGGAATACATCTGGTGCATCGAACAGACGCTGCATTTCCCCGATGGACAGCCCCTGAACATGATCCTGGACGACGGCGGGGACCTGACCGCTCTGGTCCACGACCAGTACCCCGAACTGCTGGAAGGGATCCACGGTGTGACCGAGGAAACGACGACAGGCATCAAGGACATGCGAAAGCGGCATGCCAAGGGACAGCTGAAAGTGCCGGTCATCAATGTCAACGATTCGGTGACCAAGAGCAAGTTTGACAACCTCTACGGCTGCCGCGAATCGCTGGCCGACGGCATCAAGCGAGCCACCGACATCATGGTGGCCGGCAAGACCGTCGTCATCGCCGGCTATGGCGACGTCGGCAAAGGGTGTGCTCAGGCCATGCAGTCGCTGGGCGCCCGGGTGATCATTACCGAAATTGACCCCATCATCGCCCTGCAAGCCGCTATGGAAGGCTTTGAGGTGACGACCATGGAAGAGGCCGCCCCCCGCGGTAACATCTTCGTGACCGCCACCGGAAACCGGGATGTGATCCTGGGCCAGCACCTGGAACAAATGCCCAATGACGCGATCGTCTGTAACATCGGTCACTTCGATTTGGAAATCGATGTCGCCTGGCTGGATAACCACCAGGAAGTGCAGCGAACCAATATCAAACCGCTGGTCGATCGCTATACCTTCCCCGATGGCCACTCGATCATCCTCCTGGCTGAAGGACGACTGGTGAATCTGGGATGTGCCACCGGCCACCCCTCGTTTGTCATGTCCAACTCGTTCACCAACCAGGTGATCGCTCAGCGGGAATTGTGGCAGCACGCGGATCAATACCCGCTGGGGATCCACGTGTTGCCCAAAAAGCTGGACGAAGAGGTCGCAAGGCTCCACCTGGAACAGCTGGGTGTCAAGCTGACCACGCTCACGCCCCAGCAGGCCGAATACATCAACGTTGCCGTGGAAGGGCCCTACAAGCCAGATTACTACCGCTATTGAGCCGGTGGGGTTTGACAGCCCAGCGAGGCTTCGGGATAACATCCCGAAGCCTTTTTTTTCGGACGGATCGTGAGCGGGTGCGTAAGAAGATCCAAACGCCGCTGGCGGGCCCCCGTGGTGGCTGCCTTTTTTTCACTGACCACCCCCAACCCCTCCCTTAACTCATGCCCATTATCGAACCTTTCGCAGGACTCCGGTACGACCTCGGGCACGTGGGTTCGTTGAGCAACGTGGTAGCGCCGCCTTACGACGTGATCGACGACTCCCTGCAAGACCAGTTGTACCAGCAACACCCAGCCAACGTGATCCGGCTGATCTTGAACCGAGCCGAACCGGGGGACGAGACGGGTGAGGAACGTTACCAGCGGGCGGCCAAATGTTTGCGGCAGTGGCTGCGGGAAGGGGTCTTGTTTCGCGAACCCGACCCGGCCGTGTACGTCTACCACCAGATATTCCAGGACGGGGATGTCCACTACACCCGCCGCGGCTTCATGGCCCGCTGTGGACTGCAACGGTTCGGCGAGGGAAATATCTATCCACACGAGGAGACGATGCCCGGCCCCAAGGCCGACCGGCTGCAACTGACCCGGGCCTGCCAGGCCAATCTCAGCCAGATTTTCGGCATCTATCCCGATCCGGATAACCAAGCTCAAAACGTGCTGGAAGAGGCCATCCAAGGAGCCACCCCGGTGGAGGCCACCGACCACCTGAGCGTCGTGCATCGCGTGTGGCCCGTGACCGATCTGAGCGTGATCGGTCAACTGGCCAGCCTCATGGCGCCCAAACCCATGTTCATCGCCGACGGACATCATCGGTATGAAACCGCCTGCAATTACCTGGAGGAACTACAGCAGGCGGGGCAGTTGACACCCACCCACCCCGCTCGAGGGGTCCTCATGATGTGCGTGGGGATGAGCGATCCGGGGATGATCGTCCTGCCCACCCACCGGCTGTTTCACGGGTTGCCAGATTGGGACCGTCAGGCCCTCCGCCAGCGGCTGCAAGGCTGCTTCGAGCTGGAGGACGCAGGAGATGACGTCCAGCTGGCCCAGAACGTGTGGCAGCAGATCGCCGCCGAAGGCGATCAGGGATCCCTGGGGCTGTTCACCAGCCAGGATCAACGCTGGATCATCGCCCGGATCACTCCTGCGGGCCGCCAGCGGCTGGCCGATGTCGCCAGCCAGCAGAGCGACGTTTGGCGAGGGCTGGGAGTCAGTATCCTCCACCGGCTGGTGATCGATACCCTGCTGGATAGCGCCAATCACCCCAAACCGACATACGTGCACCAGGTCGCCGAGGTCGTCGCCGGCCTGAAGGGGGACCGCCAGCCGGAAACAGCCGCCGCCACCCCCCCCGCTCAACTCGCCGCGCTGGTCCTGCCGGCGACACTGGAGCACATTCGGCAGATTAGCGAGCTGGGCGAGCGGATGCCGGCCAAGAGCACCTATTTCTACCCCAAGCTGCTCTCAGGACTCGTCCTCCACCCGCTGACACCGTAGCACCGCTAGAGCGGCTATCAGGTTTCACGTGAAACTGGGTTGTGCTGAGTGACCGGGCCGCGCTGTTGGGGAGTTTCACGTGAAACAGGAAAGCTTGGCGAACCTGGCCGATTCTCGCGTAAGCTGCCGCCGCTCCCGGTTTGACTCAGCAGAGATTCCGCCTGGCGACGACGGATAGTTAGGGATGACGGCCATCCGTCCGGGGCTGCGGGCCGTTGCTCCATCTCAGCTCGCCCCCCCATGCGGCCCAGGCTGGATGCGGGAGGGAACGCGAGCACCCGCGTGTACCGGCCGGGCTGAGCTGAGTTGGCAGGAATTGAGTCGCCGGGAATCTGGAGCAGGAGAAACGCGATCGTGAGTACCGAACGACGCCTCGGCCGTGGCTTGGAGGCCCTCTTGGGCGGCCCCCCGGCCGACCAATCTGTCGGAATGGGGGCTGAAATCCAGGGGCAGCCGGACGTGGTCTTTCCCGAACGACCCCGGGACGGGGAACTGCTGCAAGTCAGCCTCCAGGATCTCGACACCAATCCTTATCAGCCGCGGACGGAGTTTGACGAGCAGGAGATCGACAATCTGGCGGACAGCATCCGCCAGCACGGTCTGTTGCAGCCGATCGTGGTTCGCCGCGTGGGGCAGCGGTACGAGTTGATCTCTGGCGAGCGGCGGTGGCGAGCATCGATTCGAGCGGGGCTGTCTCACATCCCGGCTACGCTGCGGGAGGTCGACGATCGGCAGGTCGCCGAAATGACGATTGTCGAAAATCTGCAACGCAAGGATCTGGGACCCCTGGAAAAAGCGGCTTCATTTCAAGACTACCTGGCACGCTACCAATGTACTCAGGAGGAACTGGCGGGCCGGCTGTCGATAGACCGTTCCACGATTGCCAATCTCATCCGCTTGCTGGAGCTGCCCGAGGCAGTCCAACAGGCGTTGCGGGCAGGCGCTATTTCGGCAGGACACGCCCGCGCTTTGCTGCCGCTGGGCGACGAAAGCGAACAAGTGGCGTTTTGCCAGCGGATCCAGAAGGAGAAGCTCAGCGTACGGGCAACCGAACAACAGGTATCCGATCTGATCCGTACGTCCGATCGCGAGGCACTGCAGATCGTCGGTGGCCCGTCGGCGGCGCGACGCACAACGACGCGACAACGCGATAACCTGGGAGCGTTGGAACAGGAACTCCGCTTGGCGCTGGGAACCCGCGTGGAATTACGCCAAACCGCCAAAGGCCGTGGCCGGATTACGATTCACTTCCATGGCCACGACGAATTCGAACGCCTCCGGAACCTGCTGGGCGGCCACCCCGCTCAGACTCGAGCCGGCTAGCCATGCCCTGGTCGGTCGATTGGTTGGCCAGGTCGAGCCCCATTGCCGATCCGGCTCGCTTCCTCCGCGACCCATCTCCGCCCCCCACGTCGTCCAGGGCCCATCTGCGGGAACCCCTCTCAACCGCCCCGGCCCGAAATGATATACGTACGTATACTATTTAGGCCTGGCAAATTGCCTTTTTTTGCCCGCAACGCTAATATTTCGGCGGACTGAGCGATGCCGTTTGAGCCGCCTCACCCCCCTCTGGGTGAGGTCTCTTTCCTGAAGGCCGAGCGGCCTGGGAGAGCAGCATTGCGACGTCCCCCTCAGCGGTCCTGGACGAACAGGACTTAGTCTGTGGTCAATTAGTCATTCGGGGCGTAGCGCAGTCTGGCTAGCGCACCTGCTTTGGGAGCAGGGGGTCGGAGGTTCGAATCCTCTCGCCCCGATTTTTGGCCGCCCTGCGGCCCAAAAAAGGACAGGCATAATCGGCCACAGCCCACAGCCCCAAAAGCCCCAAAAAGGACATAAAAGCCCCAAAAAAAAGCCCCAAAAAGGACAAAAGCCCCAAAAAGGACAGGCATAATTGGCCACGGCCAAAAAAGAAAAGCCCCAAAAAGCAGGGCCAAAAAAGGACAGGCATCATTGTCCTGCGCGAAAATCCTGCTTCGGCGACCAGGGCCAAAAAAGGACAGGCATCATTGTCCTGCGCGAAAATCCTGCTTCGGCGACAACGTTACGTGGGCACAACCCGTAGGCGAGAGAAAAGTCGCTTGGGAAGTAGACCGATGGAGGAAATTCAGCCCTCAGGCGGACACAAAGGGAGGCGGATCTCCAGATCCGCGCGCAGAATCAGCCGGTGAAGAAGTTGCCGT
>CAYFZZ010000096.1:0-3460 GCA_964347545.1 uncultured Planctomycetaceae bacterium
CTGAGGTCGGGCTTGAGCAGCCGGGGTGCTTCTGGGACAGGAAAACGCCAGGGCAGGCCAGGGTCTGCGAAACGCCCTGTTTTGTTTGGCCCTCCCCGGCCTGCACCCGGTGGCTGCCACCCGCAACACGCCAGACATCGGGACCTCGTCCCCTTCCCCACGGTCCGGCGATTGCCGATAAAGGTCGCAGGCGATTGTGATTGACGACTTTAACGGCGGCGACGACACCGTCGTTTCAGGGTTTTTCCCTGGTCCAAGCAACACCGCTTACGCTGGTGCGATCGGTGGCAGCCGGACCCTCGAAGCGACGTCCGGCGCTGCGGGCGCGACTTTACTCTCGGTCGCCGCTGGCATTCTCATTCACGGTCAGGGTCCCGTCGGCGGCGGTACGTCGCTTGTCGTTTGGGATGCGGCTGGTGCTGGTCTGGGCGGGATCGACTTGACCGATGGCGGCTCGGACGACGGTCTGAGCATCGACATTCTGGGGATCGACTCGGGCTTGGTTAACCTTGAGTTCACGATCACCGACACAAGCGCCATGTCCTCAAGCCTCCTGCTCATCGGCTTGGGGGTGGGCACGCAGGGCTTCCTGTTCACCGACTTTGTCGGCACGGCTGACTTTACCGACGCGGATTATATTTCGCTGGAAATCACAGCCCTCGCCGGCTCTGATCTGACTCTGGACTTTGTCGAAACCGCGCCGGTTTCCGTCGCCCTCGTCCCCGAGCCCGCGACGCTCTCGCTGCTGGGCCTGGGCGTATTTGCCCTCTGCCGCCGTCGCAGCAGGCCTGGTCGCTCGCTCCAACCTCCGTAACACCACCCGACCCCGCCGCCATCGGCGGGGTTTTTCGTTGGACGTGCGGCGGAACTACTTGAGCGACTGCTCTTGAATAACGGCTGCCACCACACGGCCGCAGGTCCGCCGGAGGCAGTGTGGTGCTCTTGGTTCCTCGTGGACATCACACTCCCTTCGGGCGTGTGATGGCACCCCACGCATGCCTGCCAATTTGGAATGTTTGGCCTACTACTCAATACATCCGCACCGCCACAGTCCGTGCGCCCAGCTCGAGGTTGACCACGAGGTACCGCAGCGCATCGCACAGGTGATCCGTCTGCCCGTCCTTCACGGGGACGACCGACGCCGGGCTGCGCTCGTCGTAGTGATACTGCCTCATGTCGGCGATGAGCGAGCGGCAGGTCGGGTCGATGACGAGCAGCCCGCGGTCGAGCCACCGCTGCACGGGCAAAACGGCTATCAACCAAAACGGCTATCAGCAAATAGGCGCAGGCTGGGTTCAAAACGGATCCGTGCGGAGATTATGGATTTATGGCCCCAGGGATCGACTACACGCAGCAGGACTGAAGCGCATTGCTGACGCGTCCTCCAGAGTGGCCTCCCGTCACCTGGCCGCCGTGTCCCCGCATCAAAATCGGAATGTCGGATTGTGGGTGGAAAGCGGACGTGCGCGGACACTGCACGGGACGGCAGCGAATAGCCATTTTTGGACTTCGACCAGGGAATTCAAGGTGCACCCCGCGGTCGCGGCTTTCAAACGAGCACCGGCAAGTTTACATTGCCTATCGTGAGTTCCCTCAGGGAGGATTCCATGCCGATTGCCGGACCATCGCTCGACGGACCTATCAGTCTTCCAGATTTACTAAAGCTGGGCCTCGGCACAAAGCCGGACGCCGATGCACTGGTTTCTCGACGCCGCCGCTGGTCGTGGCGGATGCTTGATGCCGCTTCCACGCGTCTGGCCTGCAATTACTTTGAACTCGGTCTCGTTCCGGGCGATCGGATCGCGTCCCTTATGCCGAACCGTACGGAGTTGATGGTCCATTACCTGGCCTGCATGAAGGCGGGCTTCGTAGCGGTGCCGCTCAACTACCGCTATATGGCGCCGGAAATAGACCATGCGCTCGCAGTCTCGGGGCCGACAATCATGCTCACACACGATGAGCGCCGAGAGGACTTGGCCGCCAGCAAACTTGCAGGCGCACTACCGCTGGGCCGGATCAGTTATGACGACAATGGGGGACAGGACGAGCCAAGTTTCAGGAGGCTGACGGAAGGCGAACCGACCCGCGACTTCGCGCCACCGAAGCCGGAGGACCCAGCGATCATCTTCTTTACCTCCGGTAGCACCGGCAAGCCGAAGGGAGTTTGCCACAGCTTTGAGACGCTGGGTTGGATTATTGCCAGTGCGGCTAGGAGTTTTGATGTGGGTCCCGATGACATCATGCTGCCCGGCGGGTCGGCATCCCACGTGGGCGGGCACCACTTGTCGCTCATGACGTTCGCTGCCGCCGGGAGGGTCGTGATGCCGCGCACCTTCGACGGCGACGAGATTCTCCCCCTGTTGCGCGACGAAGGGCCGACCAAGATCTGGATGCTTCCCTCGGCGCTCTATGCCCTTATCCGCGATCACGGTGCCCGCAAAGCAGATTTTGCCTCGGTCAAGGCGTGTTTTTCGGGCGGCGACAAGGTTTCCGAGGCTCTCGAAGCTGAATTCACCGCGCTTACCGGCATCGCCATTGACGAGGACTACGGGATGACAGAGATCGGTGTTCCGACAGTTACTCCGCCGGCCTCACGGAAGATCGGTTCTGTTGGACCCGTCGCACCCGGCTACCAAGCCTCATTGCGCGACAAGGACGGGCAGGAGGTGCCGACCGGAGTGGACGGGCGTCTTTGGATCAAATTTCCTGGCAATATGGTCGCCTACTGGAACAATCCCGAGGCGACCGAGGAAACTGTCGTCAATGGATGGTTGGATACCGGCGACGTGATGAGCGCAGACGAGGACGGCTACCTCTGGTTCCACGGCCGCCAGAAGCAGATCATCATTCACGACGGCTCGAACATTTGCCCACAAGAGGTGGAAGCTGCGCTGCTGGAACACGATACCGTGGCCAGTGCTGGCGTGGTTGGCGTGCAAAGTCGCATGCACGGCGAAAACGTGCGCGCTTACGTCACATTGGATAAGGGGGCAAAGCCGCCCACAATGCAGGACCTGATCCAGTTCGCCCGAATGCGCATCGGTTACAAGGCGCCAGAAGAGGTCATAATCCTCGACGAGATGCCCCTCAATGCTACAGGCAAGGTGGATCGCGTGACTCTGAAAAAGATGGCAGCAGCGGGAGCAGGGGACGAAAGGGGATCCGAACAAGCGGTTCGAAGTTGATTTGTCTTCGGACATGAACGCCCGGAACGGGTCAAACGCGGACCTCCCGAGCAACCTCGCCAAACGTCCGCTCTTGAGTGGTAAGCGGTCTTCCAATGTCCGCCTCGATGCGGACGATCCATGACCTCGGCTTCGGGGAAGCGAGACAGGACGATCGGCAGCAAAAAAAACTTTGTCCACCTTGGCGGCAAGGTTTCGATTGAGCGGCGGTTCGACTTTGCTATCCCGACTGTCTAAGTCCTCCGACCTCAACCGTCTTGCTGATGCCGACCTGC
>CAYFZZ010000097.1:0-3214 GCA_964347545.1 uncultured Planctomycetaceae bacterium
TTTTAGGGGCGAGGGGCGAGGGGTGAGGGGCGAGGGGCTAGGGGTGAGGGGTGAGGGGTTAGGGGTGAGGGGTTAGGGGCTAGGGGCAAGACCGCGGAAGGGATGAACCATCGCGGCGCGCCAAGACTAGCCGTTGGCAACTTGGCATCGCCACGGGATGCAAAACCGGCGGCTAGCGCCTTGCCGCTCAGAGTGATTCGGTCACTTGTGAACGGGATGAGCGCGAGGGGCCAGGGGTTAGAAGCCGCGGAAGGGGTGAGCGGCCTCTTCCTTGCCGGCGATCATTTCGTCGGCGGTCGGCTTGCCCCGCATGGCATTGGCCAGCGATTCCTTGGTCGCCTCGTAATTGAAGTCGTAGATCTTGCGATCGTCTTCGGCTTCCCAGTGAATGAAGACGCCGCACACAATGCACAGGTCCTCGGCCTGATCCTTGGGGATCACCCCCTCGGCCACCGCATCGGCCACCGCCTTGGCGACCGCGGCTTGAGCCGGTCCGAACATCTGCACCGCCTGCTTGGCACCCTTGATCGTGACCTTGGTGACCAACACCGTCGACGGTTTCACCGCCAGGTTGGGGGTCAACACCGCCAGCAGGTTGCTGTGACCCTCGCTCTGACGCGCCAGGGCGTTGGCAAACGCGACCCCTACAGGACCGTCTTTGCTGCCGATCAGCAGATCAATGTGAGCGACCTCATTACCATCGCCCACCAGGGCCTCTCCAACATACATCGACATGACAAACTCCTGTTCTTCAACGCGTCAAAATAGACAAAGACCTGGTTGCCCACGCCTCTCGCCCGGTGGACCACGCGGGTGGTCCCCCGTGGGAAACTGGCAAAATACCAAAGTCCAGCCACAGTGCAAGCGGTGGCCTTCGTGGAGGGGGTCCCAGGGGGGGTGCCGCCCAGCCTGATGTTCGCGGCTGCGGGGGATTGCAGGGCGGCGAGCGGCCGCTTCTCGTTACCCCCGTGGCACGATTTACTGGTGTCAGCAGTTTCGGCGGTCAGCCGCCGCGGGGCGGGGGGTCGGAAAGCACCCCTCCGCTGGGGATTCCCCGCCAGAAGTGCCCCCCTTCTGTCCGGGTCGGGCGTGGGATCGCTGACCGGGGAGGCTAGCGGACCAGGCGGACGGGCTGGCCCACGAAATAGCTTTCTCCGTAGTTTCCCGACACAGCGGTGGGATCGGTCACCACGGCCGGCTGGATCAGCAACGACTTCTGCTGACCGCGAAACTGGACATCCATCACGCGGACGCCGGCGAACCCCACCACGGTGAACATGGCGTTATTTCCTCGGCCCGTGACCTGGTTGTAGAGCATGATCGTGCGGCCATCGCCGACGATCTGGTTGAGTGCCGATTGGATGCCGGCACTGACGCCTGAGTCGCCGTTTAAAGTCATCGTCTGCGAACCGGCATCCAGCGTCAGCTGGCCGCCATGATGGCTCAAATCCTGCTGATTCGGACCCGATTCGATCTGGCGCACCAGGTCGCGGGTGGAGTTGTTGGGATTGCCAATATCCACGGTGCCGAAGTTCGCGGGGGCCAATTCATTGTGGCCCTGCCCCTTCTTCCCGCTGGTCTGGCCCGAACCCAGCAATTCGATCTCGGCGATTCCGTCCGAACCGGGTTGGACTCGACCGGTCTGCGGATCGAAGGCCCAATCGTCTTTGGTCATCAGCCCGTCCAGGAAGTCGTGCCAGGTATCTACATGCAGCACGAAGGGCAACACGCCGCTGTGGGGATGTTTCGTATTGGTGCGGAAGCCGACGATATTATCGTCGAAAATCGCGGTCGCCTCGGCGGTGACATCGGCGGTGGAGATCCCCAGGGCGCGGGCGAAAGAGAGCGGAATAGACCTGTTCCGCTCGCTCAGCATCCGCACCCGCACCGTGATCGCATTGTCCCCCAGGATGCTGTTGAACACCATCAGCTCGGACAAGTCGGACGGATTGTTCAGCCGCCCGATGACGATGTCGCCATCGACGTCATTGTTCAGATTCAGTTGCGGATCGGGGGTCATGTGTCTCACGGTGTGGTAGTTCGCGAACTCATACGCTTTGCGGCGCATTTTGTCCTGCACGCTGGTTCGCTGTCCCAGCACCTGGGAGTCGCTGACGAATTCCCAGGCCGCCGCCAGGGCCGCCGCGTCCGCGGCTCGTTGCGCTTCCACTCGAGCATTGATGACGATTCCCACGTCCAGAGCGAAGGCCACCATGGCCAGCATGACGATCATCATGAAGGCTGACAGCACGAGGATTGCCCCGCGGCGGGGGGGCGCCCCGTGACGAGAGGGCCGTCGGAGTCGAGAGGATGAAAGCGGGTTTCCGAACGCCATCAGCGAGAGCCTCGTACGTCGATCGTTCTTGGCGGGCCAGCGAATGGGCTGACCCGCCACACCGGCAGGCCCAAGGCCCGGCCCCAACATCACAAGACTAACTCACGATCCTCGGCCATGCGGTCGCGGGACGGGCAATTCCCGTCACCAGGGGACAGGCAATTGACCACAGGCAGGGGGATGTTTACGGTTGGCAACGTTCGGGGCCTTGCGACACCGGGGACCGGCCCCTCGTTGCCCCAGGCCCCCACCCCGCTTCCCCCTCCCTGACCCCGTGTCCTATGGCTGCCCAGCTGTTGTGCGTCGGATTCAGCGCGCGAGCCGCCGCCAGCTCGGCCCGCCGCGCCGGGTTCCAGCCCCTGGCGGCCGATCATTTCGCCGACCGCGACCTGGCTGCCAGCCAGGTTCGGCGGATCGCCCGCTATCCGGCCGACCTCCTGCAGGCGGTGGCCGATCTGCCGGCCGTCCCCCTGGTGTACGGCGGGGCCCTGGAGAACTACCCGGAGATTGTCGAGCGGCTGCAAAAGGAGAGAATCGTGTGGGGCAATGACGCGGCCACGCTGCGGCGGGTCCGCGACCCGTTCCAGCTGGCCGCCGTCCTGCAGGCGGTCGGCCAGCCGCTGCCTCCGCTGACCACCTGCCCGGACCAGCTGCCGCGGGACGGGAGTTGGTTGAGCAAGAACGGGCGGGGAAGCGGGGGCGGACACGTCCGGGGCTGGTACGGGCAAAGCGGCCCCGGCCAACCCTGCGGCTATTTCCAACAACGCCAGGAGGGGATCCCCTGCAGTGCCGTTTTCGTGGGGGCCGCCGGCCAGGCCCAGCTCTTGGGCACCACCCGTCAGCTGATCGGTCTCCCTGGGGCCGACACCGATAGTTTCC
>CAYFZZ010000098.1:0-14257 GCA_964347545.1 uncultured Planctomycetaceae bacterium
CCACCAGGACCATGCCGCAAAATACGATCAGGAGGGTTGTTTTGTGGCGCCGAAACGCCCGGATGAGATCCAGCACTGAGAAATCCTGTTTGGTTGAGCTAGCCATGGAAGTCTCCCACGACACAGATCAGATTCGAGGGTGATTTGAAGGAGCGGTAACTGAGTATGCTCACGCGCTTTTGGGACGGCTACCGACGCAGTGGGGAAGCTTGGGGGTGCGTGCGACCATGGCCAGCCTCCGACCTCCCCGTAGCCAGGGACGGTGATGCCTCCCAGTCCACTCGGCCAGATCCCACCTGGCAGCGGAGCGGGCATTCTGGTGACGGGGGCAACGGATCCCCTTCCCCGCGGCTTGTCTGCTCGCAGGGGCACTCCCCGCGGGCTATCTCGCTTCCCCCCCATCTCCGTAGAAAAGGCCGCCACCCCGCGGGCCAGAGCCAGTGCGGCTCTGGCATGCCGAAAAGTCACCTGCACGTGGTTGGGATCAGAAAGGCACGGTGAGGGCCGATTTGCTGGTTGCGATGCGCGCATACGTTCAGCACCACTGCTTCGTCGATTCTGGGGAAGTACTTGGTGGCGAGCCAACGACCCCAGCAAGCGTAAAGAACGCGCGCCAGCAGCCAGGGTGATGCGGTATGTCTTGCACCAATGGTCCACCGGCACAGTTTTGGTGCAAAGGCCGGTGGATAGCACACAGTCGTGCTAGCGGTAGAATCAAAACACAGTCGTGCTAGCGGCAGAATCGAGCGGATGAGTCCTGTGAGTTTGGGAAAGTGGTATTTCAAGAAACTTGGCATGGGTAAAATATACGGATTTTTTGGCGGTTGCCGCCTGTGCCGATAATTTGGCTCTCGATTCGGCAGGACCAGGCAATGTGATCGCTTTTATGCCGCGAAGTCTCCCGGCGATTCCGAATCTACTTCTGACAGAATCAATAAAACAGGCTCAAATCGTGCATTGCGGATAGAAAAGACATCCGCTGTGACGCGTTTGCTATGTCTCACAAATACCCATGGGCAAACTCTTTAATCGCTACGCGCTGATTGGCATGACCGTTGGCGTGATGGCCATCGGCGCGCTGGCGGTTGCCGCGGTCCCGGCAGGTAATCTGGCGGCGACCGGGCAGACTCCGTCGCCGTCTGCCGCCCAGGTGCCGCCCGGCGAGCGGTCGATCCTCAGATTAAGTGGGACGGGGGTTGGACAGCCCGCCGACCCGCACCCGCCGGTGCTGCGCCTCATGCCCGGCTCGCCGCAGGCAGAAGACCCGCAGGCCGCCCCCCCAGAAAAATCCCGGGAATCCCTCGACGCGAGAGCATCGCGGGCCCAAGCGGCCGGTACGCCGGCGCCGGCAAACGAGCCGGCCGGGACCGGCAGCGGCCAGCCCAAGGTCGCCCAGAACCCAGGCTCACCGGAACCGTCCACCGCCAAACTGTCCCTCCGTCAGCCCCCGGTGGCCGGTTCCTCCGCCAGCCAGCCGGCGGTACAGATCGCTCCATCCGACAAACCTCCGGCGTCCGCCCCGCTGGCCGAAGAGCCCCTCAAGCCGCCCCGCCGGGGGATGTGGCACTTGTCCCCCGCGGCCAAATTGGTCCTGGACCAGCCGCCCCCTGTCCCCAGCCGCTCCCAGCCCGCTGCCGAAGTCGAAAAACCAGCCGGCCCCGCCAAGTCGCAAGAGCTGGCCGCCAAGCCGCAAGACGTGGCTGCCAAACCGCAAGACCTGGTCGCCAAGCCGTCGGTGATTTCCGATCGGCCGGCCCTTGACCAGCCCAGGCGCAGCCCGCCCAAACGGGACGACTCGGCGTTGGTTTCGATCAAGAAAGTCAAAGTCAAAGACCCCGTTTCCACCGCAAGCACTTCCCGGCCAGCGGTCGAGCCGACCGAGGCCCCCGCGGTCCAGCCCAGCGGGCAACCCGCGGCCGCGGACCCGCCGCCAACCCTGGCCGGCTCGACTCCCACCCCGCAAAAACCGGCGCCCCTGGCGGCCGCCAAGGTGCCTTCCGCCCAGCTGGCCGCCAAGCCGGCGGCGCCGCCAAGTCAACCGACCAGCCCCCCCGTACCCCCGGCAGACCGGCTGGCCCAACAGCAATCCACACCGCGAATCTCCTTGCCTGGCGTGAAGGAAAGCGACAATCGGCTGGCCCAGCCGCCAGCCATCCCAGGGCCTGCCCCGGCCCAAGACCAGAAACGGTCTTCCTTGAAGGTTGCCCAGGCGAACCCTCCGGCGAACCTGCCGGCGCCCGCCGCAGCGGACCCGGTGGCCCCACCGCGGGCAACGCCGCCGGTGGCCCTGCCTGCCCAGCGGGAAAGCGACCACCAGCTGGCTGGCCCGCCGGCCGCCCAGGTGCCTGCCCCCAGCTGGAACAAACCCGTTCCCTCGGCCGAGGTGCTCGCCCGTCCGCTCCAAAGTCCTCCCCAGGAGGCCCAACAGCGATTTCAACTCCTGGCCCGCATTTGTGGGGAACACATCCGCTATGGCTCGGATCTGGCAGCCAGGGGTGCCACGCACTCGGCGCGGCAGGAGTTCATCGAGGTCTTGAACCGCGTCAGTCAGGCACTCGATCATACCGGCGGCAATCATCGCCATAGCCAAGCACTGAAAGTGGGCCTGAGAGCCTTATCTGAAGCGGAGGACTTCCAGACAGGACACGATCGGCTGTCGACCGACGTGGATTTGAGGGGGCTGGTCGCCACACATCAGACGCAGGCCTTGAAAAAGATCGTGGATTTCCAGCATCTCACGCCCGTGATGGCGATGCAAAGTTACCTGCAGTATGCCAAGGAGCAATTGGTCCTGGCCAGCGGTCAGCAACCACTGGCTTCCCGGGCTTTGTACAGCCTGGCCCGGCTGGAGACTGCCCAACCACGAGGCCGTCCGCTGGACCGGCCGATCCGGGGTCCCCGGGCGATTGCCCTGCACCAGGCATCCCTGCTGGTGGACCAGAAAAATTATGCGGCGGCCAACGAGCTGGGCGTGTTGCTGGCCCATTACGGCCAATTGGACGGAGCGGGTGATGTCCTGAGCCACGCGGCCAAGCTGTCTGGTCAACCGGAAACCTGGCACAACTTGGCGCGGGTCTACGAACTGCAGGGTCAGATTCAAAAGGCGGACCACGCCCGCATGTTCCATCACCGGCTGTTGGCCGACAGCCGTAAGGCCGGCAAGAAGGCCCAGGAGGGGCGCCAGGTCTATTGGGTCGCTCCGGAGGCATTTCGCAGCCACACGGATCCCCTGGAGGCCGAATCGTTGCAAAGCCGGATGGCCAGCGACTTGGCCAAAACGCTCCAAGATTCCAGCGGCGAAAGAAGTGGCACAGAGGGACAAGTCGGTTCCCAAGAGGGCCAAGCCCGTCGCGGAGCCCTGCATAATCTGAGCCGCTTGATGAAGGAGAAATTGGGTTCCCGACCGTGATATTTGCCGGTCCCAGGTCCAGTCGTCAATGCAAGGTGTCCATGATGCGTAGGTTCCAAAATTACCCGAATCCAGCCGGGGTTCGTATTCCCTACGGTTGGCTGGCAAACGTGTGCATCTTCAGCTTCGTCTGTGCGGCAGCTTCCCGGGCAGACGCTCAGACGGCCCTCCCACCTGCCATGGCCAGGTATCAGTCCGAGAGGCCGGCTGCTGAGCCCCTCCCGCACGAGCGCCAGGTGGTTGTGGGGAATCAGGGTTGCCGCCACCCCGGCCTCTGTGGTCCGGCGCCCATCCACGGCGTGCATTGCGCCGGGGGACGCTACTGTGGCGAATTGGGCTGGAAGGCGATGGGGCCCATCCCCTTCGACGTTTTCGCTCAGGGCGAGTACGTGGGACCAGCCCGCACGCGGCATGTCCCCGAATACCGCATCCGAGTGGACGATTCGATCAACTTTATTTTCCGTCTCTCGCAAACACCCTCCGCCACACCGTATCGGCTGGAAGTCGGTGATGAGGTGCGGATCGAATCTCTCACGGCACCGGAACTCGATCGTGACGTCCAGATCCAGCCGGACGGTACGATTACCGTGGGTCAAATTGGTGAATCTGGTCAAATTCGGGCCGCGAATCGGACGATTGATGAATTGCGGCAGGTCTTGGAGGACGCATACAAGCAAATCATCCGCGAACCCACGATCACGGTGACGCCGATCGACACCAATACCCGGCTGGAAGAGCTGCGGGCCACGGTCGATCGGCGTTTCGGTGCGGGTGGCCAGGGGACCGGCACCCGCGTCACCCCCGAGGGAACCGTGCAGCTGCCCGGGATCGGTTCGGTGGCGGCCCAAGGTCTGACGCTGAGCGAGTTGAAGCGTGAAGTGGATGCCCGCTATGCGGAACTGGTCAGTGGCCTGGACGTGACGCCGATCCTCGAGGCGCGAGCACCGCGATACGTTTACGTCCTGGGTGAAGTGGCTGCTCCGGGTCGGTATGATCTGACCGGGCCCACCACGGTCATGCAGGCAATCGCCATGGCCGGCAGCTGGAACGTGGGGGCCAATCTAAACCAGGTGGTCGTCTTCCGTCGCGACGCCAATTGGTGCTTGATGGCCACCAAACTGGATGTCCGGGGCGCCCTGTATGGCAAACGGCCCTGTCCGGCGGACGAGATCTGGATTCGGGATTCGGATATCGTGGTCGTGCCCAAGAGCCCGATCCTGGTGGCCGACGAATTTATTGAGCTGGTCTTTACCCGCGGCATCTATGGCGTTTTTCCCCTTGACTTCGGAGTTAACTTTGCCAAGCTCAATACGCTCTAAATCATCCGCCCCGTGGTGGGCCTCAAATTGAGCGGGCCGGGCAACTAGCACGTCCGCTGGCCAGTGCCCTGCAGGAAAAATTGCCGGTCCCACAACAGGCCATCCGCCAGTGGCCCTCCCCTCAGACCACCCTACGGGACCCCGCGGTGCACGTGGGATAGCACTCCCGGGAAAATATCTCTGCTCACGTCACTCATGACAAGGAACATAGACATGAAACGCATGATTCTGGCACTGGCATTCATGGTCAGCGTGCTGTTGGTCACGGTCCAGCACGCCGATGCCGGTCGCAAAGTCCGCCGCTGGCTGGGCATCCATTATGGACCTGGGATTCACGCCTACAACGCCTGCCCCCCCTGTGGCTGCCGGCACCGTCACGCGGCACACCAGGCACCCACCAGCCGCCACGCCAACCTCGGCCCGCACAGCTGGAAATAAACGGGGGGCTCAGGCTGCCTCCTGGTCAGCACCCTCGCCACTGGAAACGAATCTTCGCCCGGCCAGGGTGTGGTCGGTAAGCATACCGGTCCGCGCTTGCAGTTTTTCTCCGCTTGAACTTCACTTTAAAGATCACCTGGCGGGGGATGACCTTGCTGTTCCCATTGCCGCTCACCCCCTGGGAATGGCCCTTTCGGGGATTTCGGGGCTGCTGCGTCTCCCCCCAAGGGACCATGCACTCTCCGCCCAGCGGCAGGACGCAGGGCCACCCGGAGTTGTGTTTTGTTGACGCGGCCGGCTTGTCCGGCCGGAGCGGTGGTCAAGCGGCTAAATAGGACCGCAAAAAAGCCCCGTCAGAGGAATCTGTGAGTAGATTGCTGTTTCCCCAGGGTGGCCACAGCGACAGTTCGTCCGCCTGGGGAAGAAGTGTCAGCAGGGGGAGGATGGAGATCAACGACCTGCTTCGCCGCTGCCCTCGGGCCACACGCTATCGCGGCCCAAAAAACTCCACCCATGGCCGCCACACATCGCGCTTCATTCCCCTCCTCAATGGACCATTGCCTTTCCTATGTCAGTTGCTGCTTGCCCAAAGATTCTCCTCAAGACCGACAAACAAAACGCTCTTAGGCACCATCGAGCGAAGGGCCGGTTTCCTAGAAGCCGGCTACAGCCAGACGTGTTATTTGCAACGCGTGATTTAGATTTCCCGCATCCCCCACCCGCGCCCGCGGCTTACCGCCAGGCACCCCGAGCGGTGGCCCGGAACTTGAGCGACCAGTTCTGGCCCAGCTGGCGGAACAGCTGGTCCCCGACGGCCTGATCTTCCGACCCTGGCGGGTCGTGCTTGAGGCTGCTGGTCGGCGGCGACCACACCGGCCCGCCCACCTCGTCCAGCGCGGAGGAGGGCAGCGTCTGGCGGATGTCCGTCACCGCCCGCCGGCTTCGCCCCAGCAGTTCGAAGAACGTATCGCTGGCCGCCGAGAAGGTGTTTTTCAGGGGCCCGGTGGACAACGGCGAGCCGGGCCGCTGGTTCAGGATCTCGTGGGGCAGGGAGATCGGCAGCGAGAAGGACACGTCCAACCCCCGGGCCAGCGACCGGATCCGCGAACCCCGGGCCGGGGTCACGGCAACCTGCTCGAAATTGCCGTGCACGGCCACCAGATCATCCATGTAAATTCCGCGATCGTTAACTTCCATGTGGCCCACGTCGGCGTGGTGGCGGACCAGCAGCCGGTCAAAGCTGCCCCCTCCGTGCAGTTCCACCGAACCGGTGAAGGCAGCCGTGAAACTGGGATCGATGCGAATCGTGTCGTTGCGGGACGTGCCATAAATGACCACGATGTCCGTTTCGTCCAGGTCAGCAGCGGCAAGAATCTGGCGTCCCCGCACTAGGTGCAGCTGATCGTCCCGCACCCTGAGGGTCACCTGGATCCCCCGCCGGCCCTCCTCCCCCCGAAAGGTCAACACGCGATCGTCACGAAACACCTCGTCCTGGATGTTCTGCAGGCCCGTGTGGCGGCGGATGAGATCGGCCAGGCGGGTGTTCTGGATTTCATCCAGCTGTGCACCCTCAAAGACCTTCTCGTAATAGAAGCGGTCCCCATCCCGCAGGCGGGTGAACTGGTCGACCAGCACCGTCTGGATCAGCTGGCCCACACTGCCCCCCCGCACATGGTCCTCACTGATCGCCCCGGCAAACACATCGATGTTGTTGATCGCATCGTATCCGTTCTCACCGTCGCGGGCGGCGTCGTAGGCGGCCTCCAGCCCGCTGACCACATCCGGATTGCTGGAAATCTCGGCAAATCTCGTGACCGGCGCCAGCACAAAGTCGATACGGGTCTGGTTGTAGTCGGCCAGCCCGTGATCGCGTCCTCGCTGCAGGTTGGTGGCCCCCAGGTCGATGGCGGCCGGCGGGGCGAACAACATATTCCGCACCGCGTCCACCATCAGCGGATCGATCTCTTCCAGCGGTTGCAAGGCCAGCCCTTGGAAGTACGGTTCGATCCCCAGCTGGGTGACGAGGGCCGGATTGAAAAACGCGTCGCTCAACGCCAGATATCCATCGGTGATATCCGCTCCCATCACGTCCGCCTGGTCGGGCACGGGGTTTCCGTCTTCGTCCAGCAGCCACAGTTGCTCGGGCAGCATCGTGTGGCCGACCCGGAACAGGGATCCCGAGAAAATGTTGGCGATGCCGGCGTTCACCCCCGCGTCGTAGCCGGTATAGCTTTCCAGGTGGTCCGGACCCACCAAGGCCGGCAGGAATTCGTTGTAAGTGATCGCCTGCATCTCGGCGCCCACGATGGCCCGCGCCATCTGGAACACGTACTCGTCCACCGCCGGGTCGGCCAGCTGCGTTTCGTCCCACCCCTGCTGCTGGGCGATCTGGCGAGCCTGGTAGTTGTGTTCCCGCACGAAGAGGGTGTGCAAAGCGGTCAGTCCCGGTTGTTCGTTGGCCCGCACGTCGCCGGCCACGAACAGGTCGTCGCGATCCAGGGGGACGCCGGTCCCCGTCACGGGGGGGGAGGCGTTGGGCAGGTATTTGCCTTCTACCAGAAAGTTGAATGGCAGAAGATCTCCGCTGCCATCGGACTGGTTGTGGATGCCGTCACTGGTCAGCAGGAAACCGCCATAGCCGGCCCGCAGGTTGGCGGCCCGTGCATCGTCCGAGCCGTAGACATTAGAGGCGTCGATGTAGGAGCTGATCTGGTTGATTTGCTGAGCGACCCCTTGGTCGTCCCAGACAAACCTCGAGCGCTGCATGGGAATGATCGTCCCGGGGGGCAGCTCGGCCTCCGTCCCGTCGGTCGGCACGGGAAATCCGATGTACGTCCCTGGCACCCCCCCGGTCAGGTCCAGGTCGTGGTCCAAGAACTGACCCCACTGGAAGACAAAGCTGGTCAGGCCGCGATCGTTGGGTTGAGTGCCGTCCTGGTCAAACAAGAGGTTGCTGACCGAGCGGGGGTTGATCGTAACGCCCTGGGAGTCGACCCGCGGGGCCAGCGAGGGGAAGTCGCCCGACATGCCCGGGCCGTACTCGACCGTGGTCAACCGCAGCAGGGGCGTCGCCGCAGCGCCCCACTCGCTGTGGTCCAGGTTGTTGCCCGTTCCGTCAAAGGAACGAAATTCGACATCGCCGGCCAGCAGCACGCGGTTCTCCAGCGATTCGACGCCCCGCAATTGCCTCGGTTTTTGCCGGGGGCGTTTCCCGTGTCGCCAGATGCTCACCGTACCGTGGCCTCGTAGATGCCGTATTGCGAACGAAACGTCTAGAAAAGCTATCTCCCAGTATAATTGCCATTCGAAATGTGCCAACGAAGCGGAAAAGAAGTGGTTTGCCGGACAGGCCGAGCCCACCTGGGGGGGCCGGTTGGCCGGCGGCCGCATCCCGGCCGTTGCCCCCTCGCCGCTTGACTGGCTTCAACTTACGACGACCGCCCCGCCGCAGGGACCGTTGCCGACCGGGCACCGACGGTGGGGCCCCTGGGGCGGGCCCAGCCGGCGCAGGAGAGAACAGGCAGAAGAACGGTCAACAGACCGGGCAAGCAGAGACCAGCAGCGGCGCCGGGGACGGGGGGAATGACGCGGCCCGGCGGGGACCGGCAGGAGGGGCAGCTGCCCGGCGGCCCTCGGCGACGTCGCGCGGCCCGCCGCAGCACGCCCGGCAGGACTCGAACCTGCAACCCTCGGTTCCGAAGACCGATGCTCTATCCAATTGAGCTACGGACGCGTGGACCCCCGGCAGGATACGATGGAATCAGACAGATTGCAATGCGGCCGATTGGGCAGCGGTGCCGCGACTTGACCAGGACGGGGCGGGGTTGTTATAAGCGCTGCTGGGTTGGTGAAGCTGGTTCTGCATGCGTGCCACCCCCTGCGTCGCTACTGTACTATGTTCTTCTCGGCGACAGGGGTCCGCTGCCTTCCTGATGGCACCTCGAGCTTTCGATCGTGAAATTCACACTTCGCATCCTCAACGGCGCCGATCAAGGTCGCATTTTTGACCAGCTGATCCCCCCGATCACGATCGGGCGTGAGGAAGGCAACACGATCCAGCTGAACGACGAACGCGTCAGCCGCTTTCACATCAAGATCCAGGAAGACGCCGACAAGCTGATTTTGACCGACTTAGAGAGCACCAACGGGACCAAGGTCAACGGCGACGAAATCCGGCTGAGGATCCTCCGCTACGGTGACCTCATTCACGTCGGCCGCACCCTCCTGCTCTTCGGCTCGGAAGAACAGATCGCTCAGCGACTCTCCGAGTTACGCAGCTCGGACATGCACAGCGATGTCACGCTTGCCCCCGACGACCTGTCCGGGTCCCAGCCGATCCCCTCCCTGGACTTCGAATTGAACTGGGCCAGCGACCCCAGCTATCAAGCCACGCTGCACACCCTGCAAACTCCCGAACTGCCCGAAGGCCTTTCCCCCGGCCAGGCCGCTCAACTATCCGAAATCATCGAGTACCTGCACCTTCGTATCCGAGACCTGATCATGTCCGTCAAACCGGTTGCCGGGGATGAGCAGCAGGTCACCTTGGATCAACACCGCTGGCAGAACCTGTTGGATCTGCAGGCGCGGTTGAGCGACTACTTGCGGCGGATTGCTGAGCCGCCCGAGCTGCCGTGAGGGGGCGGCGGGGGTCGCCGGACGACGTTGACCCGGCCCCGCGGTTGTTCCATACTGACCAGGGCCAGAAGTTAGCTCGGGGGCCACGCGCCCTTGGTTTGCTGGCCCGGTCATCGCCGGTCACTGCGGACACGTGGATCGTCCGTTTCCCGCGTGCACGCCCGGTGAAATCACGCCCCCGCTCACCAGCACCCTCAACCCGCCCCTTCCCACCATGGCCGTCGCTGAAGATCAGGACTTGCAGAAATACTGTCTGGACGTGGCCTGCAAAGCGAAAGGGGCGTCGCGGCAGCTGGCCGTGTTGACCGGCGCGGTCAAGAACCAGTGGCTCCTGCAGGGCGCCGCCCAATTGCGGCAGCAGACCGACAGACTGCTGGAGGAAAACGCCAAAGATCTGGAGGCGGCACCCGGTTTTGGGCTGACCGGCGCCCAGACCGATCGGTTGAAATTGTCGCCCCAGCGGATCGAAGGGATCGCCGATGGCTTGCAGCAGGTGGCCCTCCTGCCCGATCCGGTCGGCGAAATCATCCAGTCCTGCGTGCGGCCCAACGGCTTGCACGTCCAGAAAGTCCGCGTCCCGCTGGGCGTCATCTTTTTCATCTACGAATCGCGGCCCAACGTCACCGCCGACGCAGCGGCGCTGTGCGTCAAGAGCGGCAACGCGGTCATCTTGCGCGGGGGCAAAGAGGCCGCCCATTCCAGCCAGGCCATCGTCGACGTGCTGAACCAGGTGGGGGCCGAAGTCGGAATTCCCGCCGATGCCGTCCAGCTGGTCGCCACCAGCGACCGGGCCGCCGTGGGACATTTCCTGGCCCTGGACGAATACATCAGCCTCGCCATCCCCCGCGGCGGCGAAGGACTCATCCGTCGCGTGGCTGCCGAAGCCCGGATGCCGGTCATCAAACACTTCTCGGGAAATTGCCACGTCTATATCGACCGTTCTGCCGATCCCCAGATGGCCCTCCAGATCACGGTCAACTCCAAATGCCAGCGGATGGGCGTCTGCAACGCAGCCGAATCGCTCTTGGTCCATGCCGATGTGGCCGATACACTCCTGCCGCCCATCGCCGCGGCCCTGGTCGCTGAGGGGATCGAACTGCGGGGGGATGCCCAGGTGCGAGAACGGGTCGCCCAGGCGGTGGCGGCTGAGGAAGAAGACTATCGAGCTGAATTTCTGGGGCCCATCATGTCCGTCCGCATCGTCGACTCGCTGGAAGAGGCCATTGGCCTGATCAATCGCTACGGCAGCGGACACACCGATGCCATCGTGACCAGCGATCTGGCCGCCGCGCGACACTTTGCCGATGCCGTCGATTCGGCAGCCGTGATGATCAATGCCAGCACCCGGTTCAACGACGGTGGGGAATTTGGCCTGGGCGCAGAGATTGGGATCAGCACCGACAAATTCCACGCCCGCGGGCCCTGCGGGCTGAATGAACTGACCAGCTACAAGTACGTCGCCTACGGCGACGGACAGATCCGAACTTAGCAACGTCAAGCGGCCTCTTGGCGACACCCCCAGAGGTCTCCACCGGACCCCCGGGCCGCCGCAGGCAGTTGTCCCCGGACGCAGGAGGCGGATGTGGACCACAACGATCTCTCCCCGGCAGAAATCGCCAGCCTCCTGGGAGCGGCCCGCTGTCCCCAGCTGACCAAACCCCCCTTCCAACGCTCGTTGGGAGAAACCTATCGCCAACTGGCAGACCATCTTCCCGCGGGCCTCGCCCGCCTGTTGGGCGACGACCTGCATCTTCGCTGGCGCGGCTCGACAACCATCTCCTACGGCGAATTCGTCCTCCGCCACACGGCTCAGCCCCGGCTGCTCCGCGCCACCACCGCTCCCGACCTGGGACCCCTCTTCCTGGACGTCCCGCCCCCCTTCCTGGGACTGCTGGTCGCCCGCATGCTGGGCAACCGGGCCAGCCGGACCCGGGAAGATTTCCAGCCGGCCAGTCAGATCGAGCAGCGGTTGGCCGGTCAGGCCTGCCGACAAATCGCCGCCGCGTTCTGCCAGATGTGGCGGGAAATACTGCCCGTCCATCTGGCCGACCTCCAGCCGCAGCAGCACCCCTTGCCCCCCCGGGAAATGGCCGCCGACACTCCCCTGGTCGTGCTCCGCTACGGGTGCCGCCGGGAGGAAAACGAGCTGGTCCTGCGGTGGATCTTTCCCCAAGGGTGGCCGGTGCGGGTCATCCACACGGCCGTCGCGCCCTACTGTCCCGCCGGGGCCGCCTCCGCCTCCGGCCTGGCCCACCCGCCCCCCGCCGGTCCCCACGAGATTGTCGCTCAGCTGGCCGAGACCCGCGTGCCGACCGCGAAACTGGTCGAGCTGCAGGTGGGCGACATCCTGCACACCGGCAAAGACGTCGACCAGCCGCTGACCGTCCGCGTGGACGGCGTCCCCCGCTTTCTGGCCCACCTGGGCAAGGTGGCTCAGCGGAAGGCGATCGAGATCGTCCAGGTGCTGGACCCGCAAACACCCCCGACCGCCGATTCCCCCCATCCGGCCGATGGCTCGGCCTCCGCCCCGCCCGCCGCCGGTCCCCACCGCCCCGCGTAACGGGTTGGCCGGTCGCCGGCGCGTGTCGTCGTTTGCCCGTCCCTCGCCGGCTGGTTCAACAAGATCGCCCGCCGGACAGGGCGGGGGCGGGTTGATCCAGCGGCGGGAGGGTTTCTTCCAGGACCCCCTTCGCGCGGGGCCACAGCCAGATCGCCTCGAGAATCATCCAGGCCTCCAGCACCAGGGTGGCCGCGGCGATGATCACCACGGTCCAGTTGATGCCCGGCTGCGTCCCGTCGGGCAGGGGAGGGGGGGTAATCCACCGCGGGAATTCGGCCAGCAAGGCCCAGGCGGGCACGAGCAACATGAAGACCATCGGCACCGCGATAAACCACACGGGTGCTCGCCGTCGCCACAAGTAAAAGGTCACTACCAAAAAGGCCAGGCCGGCCAGCAGCTGATTGGTCGCCCCAAACAAAGGCCACAAGATCAGCCCGCCGGTGCCCGCCGTCGCCAGGCTCCAGCCCGTCCCCGGTCGTGGCAGGGCCGCGATGGCCAGGGCCAACAACACGGCAAAAATGGTGGCCCCGTGTTTGTTGGTCAGCCAGAACAGGGGGTTCCCACGGTGCGGCTGGTGATCGGCCGCCTGGCCCGTCTGCCGGTCGACCCCCTCCAGGTTATCGTCAAAGTCGTACGCCTCCGAGGCCAGGGCCGAACGCGAGACCCGGGGGGCAAAGGTGGAAGCCAGTTCCTGGATCACGTACCTCTGCAGGCGGCAAGCCGTGTCCAGGGTCGTGCCGGCAAACGACGCCACCAGGACCCCCATCAAGGCCACCGCGATCTCGGAGGAGAAGCCGAGCGCCGTCAGGAAGTTGGCCGACCCGTCGACGAAGGCCCCCACCTTGGCCGGCAGTCCCATCCCCTGCCAGGAGGCGTACCGCGCCAGGTAGGCGTCCGTGCCGGTGACCAGCGGTCCCTCCCCGATCCCCTTGGTGACGCCCAGCCCGATGCCTGCGGCACAAGCCAGGATCACCAGGGTGGCCAGGAAAGCCTCGGTCAACATCGAACCGTAGCCGACCATTTGCGCGTCGGCTTCGGAGCTCAGTTGTTTGGAAGAGGTTCCGGACGAAACCAGGCAGTGGAAGCCGCTGATCGCGCCACAGGCAATCGTGATGAATAGGAAGGGAATCAACAGCGGGGCGCCGGCCTGATGAGCGTCGTGGCGGATCGCTGGGGCCACAAATTCCAGAGCGGGACGCGTGGCACCCTGCTCGGGGGGAGCGCCGCCCAGGAGGGCGGCGGTGCACAGCCCCAGGACCAGCAGCCCCAGCGCGGTCAGCAGTTGCAGAGCGTTGATGTAGTCGCGGGGCTGCAGCAAGGTCCACACCGGTAACACCGAGGCCACGTACGAGTAAAACAATAACGCAAACACCCAGGTGATGGTCGACCACGATGCAAACCAGCGATTGCAGGTACCCAGAAGACCCCAGTCGCCATAAATGACCGTCAAGTACATCAGGCCTAACGCCACCAGCGAGGGCAGCAAGAGGTGCACGCCCTTGCGATGCAGCCAGACGCCAATCGCCACCGCCAGGGGAACCTGGACCAGGCAAGGGAAAATCGAGGCCGGATACTGGCGAAACACGGCGGCGATCACCAGGCCAAAGATGGCCAGCACGATGGTCAGGGCCATGAACAACACCAGCAGGAACAGCAGGCGGACCCGCTTGTTCAACACGCGGCCGGCGATGTCGCCCACGGTCTGGCCTCGATTGCGGAGCGACACCATCAGGGAACCGAAATCGTGGACCGCGCCAATGAAGATCGATCCCAGCACGACCCACAGCAGGGCGGGCAGCCAGCCCCACATCAGGGCGATCGCGGGCCCCACGATGGGCCCCGTCCCGGCGATGGACGTGAAGTGGTGCCCAAACACGACCCCCTTCGGCGTGGGGA
>CAYFZZ010000099.1:0-2695 GCA_964347545.1 uncultured Planctomycetaceae bacterium
TACCCCGAGCGATGATGTGGTAATCGTTCCAGTCGTTCTTTTTAATGTGCTGTTGCAGTTGGCCGCCGTCACCCAGCTGCTCAATCAGTTTCGGTTTCCCGTCGGCGCCGATTTCGGTCCTTTGGCCACGGCGAGCGAGGACGCCGCGGCCCCGTTCGTGATAATGAGCACCGCTCCAGACATCCCCCGCCTCGATGTCCGCCTGGTAGCCGCCGACGACATGGTTGCCGTAATCTGTGGACCGGTATTGAATTCCGGAATTAAAATCTTCGATGCGGTATTTCAGCTTCAATTCGAAGTCGTCTACTTCGCCCTGCGTCCAGATGGCAAACGTATTGCCCTTCGTGGGGTGCTCCTTGGTCGTTTGCCCCGTGAGGGCCCCGTCCTCGACTCGCCAGAACTGCTCATTGGCGCTCCACCCCGTCAGGTCCTGGCCATTGAAGATCGGCTTGAATCCTTCGTCGCCGACGGCGCCGCTCACCGCGCCCGACAACAGAATCGACCATGCCACTGCCAGGAAACGCGCCTTCAAACCATCATTCATCAGAAAGCCTCGTGGGGATCACTGGAGAAACGGGTCACGGGGGAAACGGAAAGAGCGGCTCGCTACCAGCCAAGACGGCTTACCGCATCGGTGGGCGTTGCCCTTGGGCGGGACTATTCGCGAACCTTCGCACTGCGGCGCGATCCTTCACGTCAGTGGGCTCCGGAATTATACCAGCCCCGCTGGGTTTGTTCCATGGACCAATTGCAGAGCGGCCCATGCTGGTAATGATTTGCGTGTACTTTCGCAGAGGGCATTGCTAAAATTTCAGCTGCGAAGCCTGTTTTTCACCTGTCTCTCAACTCGGAATGGCCGCACCATGGCGCTGCTGATCACCAACGGCCGAATCGTCACCTCGACTGACGACTACGTGGCGGACATTTATTGCGAAGACCAGCAGATCACCGCCATCGGCTCGAACCTGTCCGTCGCCAGCGACGCGGAAACGATTGACGCCAGCGGCAAGTACGTCTTTCCCGGCTTTCTCGACCCGCACGTGCACATCTATTTGCCGTTCATGGGGACGTATGCCAAGGACGACTACGAGACGGCCAGCAAGGCGGCCCTGGTGGGCGGCACGACGACGCTGATCGAGATGTGTTGCCCCAGTCGCGGCGACGACCCCCTGGAGGCTTACCAGCTGTGGAAGTCCAAAGCCGAAGGCCTGGCCGCCTGCGATTACTCGTTCCACATGGGCGTCACCCGGTTTGACTCCCAAACCGAAGCTCAGTTGCGACAGATCGTGGCCGACGGCACGGCGTCTTTCAAGATCTTCCTGGCTTACAAGGGCGCGTTTGGGATCGACGATGCGGAACTGTTCGAGACCCTCCAGCTGGCTCGGCAGCTGGGAGTAATCGTCACCGCTCATTGCGAAAACGAAACCCTGGTAGCCGCGCTGCAGGCCCAGCTGCTGGCGGCCGGCAAGACGGGTCCTGAGTATCACGAGCCGTCCCGGCCGCCGCGGGTGGAAGCCGAGGGGGTCCACCACTTGATGTCCTTTGCCGAGCTGACGGGGGCCCACGTCTATATTGTGCACACTTCGTGCGACGAAGCGGTGCAGGCGGCCCTGGCGGCCAAAAACCGCGGGGTGCAAGTGTGGATCGAAACCGTGACCCCCTACCTGGTGCTGGACAAGACCTCAGCCGAAAAACCCGACTTCGAGGGTGCCAAATACGTGATGTCGCCCCCCCTGCGTGACGCAAGTCACCAGCCGATCCTGTGGGACGCTCTGCGCTCGCGGCTGATCAGCACCGTGGCCACCGATCACGCTCCGTTCGATTTCCAAGGCCAGAAGGAGATGGGCCGGGACAACTTTGCGTTAATCCCCAACGGGATTCCTTCGGTGGAAGATCGCGTGAACCTGCTGTATACCTATGGAGTCCAGCGGGACCGCATCGACCTGCAGACGCTGGTCGACGCGGCCAGCACGCAGGCGGCCAAGATCTTTGGGCTCTACCCCCGCAAGGGCGCCATCCAGTTGGGCAGCGACGCGGACCTGGTCGTTTACGATCCGGACTATCGCGGGAAGATCTCGGCCGCGACCCAGCAGATGAATGTGGACTACAGCGCGTTTGAGGGCCAGCCGATCGAGGGCCGTCCCAGCGTGGTGACCGTCCGCGGCCAGGTCCAGGCCCGCGACGGCCAGTTTGTGGGCACCCTGGGCCGCGGCCAGTTCCTCCGCCGCCAGCCGACGCATTTTTAAGGGGCCCCGCTTGGGGTGGGCCAGGGCAGACAGATGATGGCTGAGGCTGGATGGCCAGGCATTTAATCAGAAAGTAAAAAATTTTATCAGCGTCAATCAGCGTTCATGAGCGGTTTCGTTGCTCCCACCGCAGACGACGGCTAGGACCAAAGAGGAACCGCTAATCTTCGCTGAAAGACGCTAATCAGAAAGTAAAAATTTTTATCAGCGGCAATTAGCGTGCATGAGCGGTTTCGTTGTTCCCGCCGCAACCGACGGCTGTGACCAAAGAGGAACCGCTAATTTTCGCTAAGAGGCGCTAATCAAAAAGTAAAAATTTTATCAGCGGCAATCAGCGTTCATGAGCGGTTTCGTTGTTCCCACCGCAGGCGACGCATTTTTAAGGGGCCCCGGTTGTGGTGGGCCAGGGCAGACAGATGATGGCTGAGGCTGGATGGCCAGGCATTTAA
>CAYFZZ010000100.1:0-18167 GCA_964347545.1 uncultured Planctomycetaceae bacterium
GTAGACCCCCCGGTCGATCATCCCCCAGAAGAACCTGGCAAAAGCCTGCGTGTCACACTGGGAGGCGGTCTGCCAATCGATGACCGGTTCCGGGTGGAAGAACAACGTCAACATGCTCCCCACGCGGGCCATGCTGTGCGGGACACCCGCCTCCGCGGCGGCCTGGCGGAGGCCGGTTTCCAGGCGAGCTCCGAGGGCTTCCAGTTGAGGATAGGGGGGCGCGTCGCGCAGGTGCTGCAACGCGGCAATACCGGCCGCCGTCGCCAGCGGATTGCCGCTCAAGGTGCCCGCCTGAAACACCTTGCCTGCCGGCAAGACGTGGTCCATGATCTCGGCTCGGCCCCCGTAGGCACCCAGCGGCAACCCGCCCCCGACAATCTTGCCCAGGGTGGTCAAGTCGGGGCGTACCGCCTGCAGGGATTGGGCTCCCCCATAGGCCACCCGGAAGCCGGTCATGACTTCGTCGTAAATCAACAACGCGCCGTGACGTTCGGTTTCCTGCCGCAGGGCCCGCACAAATTCTTCGCTGGGCACGACACAGCCCATATTGCCGACGACCGGTTCGACAATCACCGCCGCGATCCGCGGCCCTTGGGCACTCAGCGTCCGCACCAAGCCGGCCACGTCGTTGTAGGCCAGCACGCACGTGTCCCCGGAAGCCCCGGCCGTGACCCCCGGGGAATCGGGTACGGCCAGGGTCGCGGCGCTGCTGCCGGCGGCGACCAGCAAGCTGTCCACGTGCCCGTGGTAATTGCCGGCAAACTTGATAATCCCCTCCCGGCCCGTAAAGCCCCGCGCCAACCGAATGGCGCTCATCGTCGCCTCCGTGCCGGAATTGACCAGCCGCACTTTTTCCACGGAGGGGACCGCGTCGATGATCAGCTGGGCCAGTTCGCTTTCTGCCTCGGTCGGTGCCCCGAAGCTGGTCCCCCGCCCCGCGGCGGTGGAGATGGCTTCCACGACCGCGGGGTGGGCGTGGCCCAGGATCATGGGGCCCCACGAGCCGACGTAATCCAGGTAACGGTTGCCGTCCAGGTCGTACAACCAGGCCCCTTCCGCGCGGTCGATGAACAGAGGTGTCCCCCCGACGGCCCCAAAGGCACGCGCCGGGCTGTTCACGCCGCCGGGCATCAACTTTCTGGCCTTGGCAAAGGCCGCGGCACTTCTCTGGCGCGGCATCTACAACTGCTCCTCCTCGAACACCGCGTGACAAGCATCGCAGCTGGCTTTCAGCTGCTCCATACTGGCCTGCACTCGATCCGCGTCTTGAGCGTGAATTGCCTGATTGACTTGGCCGGCGGCGTCGCGCATCTCGGCACAGAACTGGTACCACTTTTCCAGATCGGCATCGTTTTCGACATCGCTGGTATCGGCCACAATCCCCTGGGCCACCGCAGCCAGGGTGGCGGCATACGCCGTGGTCTTGTCCGCCTGCGATTTGAGTTTCGTTCCCTTCACACTTCGTTTCAGCCGGCTGTTGAGGAATTGGACCTGTTTCATCAGGTTTTCCATGTCGGCAACGCGGCGCCATTCCAGGGATGCCTCGTCGCCGTCTCCGCCGGCCGCTTCACCCGCCAGGACCTGTTTCAGCTGCTGCAGGGCCACTTGAGCCGCCTCCTGCTGGGCGGCCGCCTCCGCCAGTTCTTCCGCGGCGGCCAGCAGCTTACCCGCCGTGGCCTTCCGTGGATGATCCTGGTCGTGGTTGCCGATCACCAGCGCCAAAACGGCCAGCATGTCGGCAGACTTCCGGACCGTCCGCTGGGCCAGCTCGCCGTATTCGTCGTCGGACCCCTCCAGGGCCTTTTCCAGGGCCTCGACGTAAAAATCCATCTGCGGCGCCAGGTCCGCGATGGGCGCATAGCTGCTGGCTGCCGGCGGCTGGGGTGGCGCTGCGAGGAGGCTGGCGGCGGTGCCCAGCACCCAGGCCCAGGTGATGGTCAGCCAGAGAACTTGCGGTCGCCCACTCGCCAAAGATTGCATGCGTTTCTCCTTTCCCAGTAGGTCCGGCCCCGAGGAAATATCTGCTCGCCCAGCCCCATCCGTACGTTACCACGTAATCGGCTCGGCGGCGAGTATCTCCCTGGCGGCGAACGTGCTTTTGCAGCGGCTCGGATTCCCGTAAAATCGCAGCTTGTGGAACTTCCAGCAACCCCGGGACCGTCTTGATGGCAAAAGTGACCTACAAAGAGGCAGGCGTCGACCTGGACGTCTATCGCGAATCGATGTCGCGGCTCTCGGGTCTGTTGCACCGCACCTACACGCCCCGCGTGATGGGTCGGGACGGCGGTTTCGCCGGCTTGTTCCAGCTGGACTTCTCCAACCAGCTGTTCGCACGGCGGTACCGCGACCCGGTGCTGGTCGCCTGCACCGACGGGGTGGGGACCAAGCTGAAGGTGGCCCAGCTGGCGGGACGGCATGACACGGTCGGCATCGATCTGGTGGCGATGAGCGTGAACGATGCGATTTGTGGTGGGGCCGAGCCGCTCTTTTTTCTGGACTACGTGGCCATGTCGCATGACGATCCAGATCTGCTCGAGCAAATTGTGCGGGGGATCTCGGCGGGGTGCCTGGAGGCGGACTGTGCCTTGTTGGGAGGCGAGACGGCCATCATGCCGGATCTGTATCAGCCGGGAGATTACGACCTGGCCGGCTTTTGTGTGGGCGTCGTGGAACGGAACAAACTGCTGGACGGTCGCGCCATTGCGGCAGACGACATCGTGCTGGGGGTGGCTTCCTCCGGCCTGCACTCGAACGGCTATAGCCTGGCGCGGAAGGTGGTCTTTGAAGTGGCAGGGCTGGGCATCGACGACCGGGTCCAGCCCCTGGGGCGGACCGTGGGGGAACTGCTTCTGGAGCCCACCCACATCTACGCTCGGCCGGTCCGCGGGATCTTGGCGCACTACCGGGTGAAGCATGTCGTGCACGGCATCGCCCACATCACCGGGGGCGGACTCGGCGAAAACCTGGCTCGGATTCTACCCCCCGGCCTGCAGGCAGATTTGCAGCGGGACAGTTGGCCTGTCGCGCCCATCTTTGGCTGGCTGCAGGGGCTGGGCGAGATCGAGGACGCGGAAATGGAACGCGTCTTTAACCTGGGCATCGGGCTGGTGCTGGTCGTCAGCCCCTATTACGGCGAGAGCGTCCGGAGCCAGCTGAAAGACTTCGGCCTGGAGAGCTGGCCGATCGGAAAGATCACCGCCGGCGAGGGCACGGTCACCTGGGGCCGCTAGGGGTTGGTCACGATTGAAGTTTAGGGTGACCCCTCTTCGCAAACCCCCTTTTCGCAAACCGGCGGCCATCCCTGATTTCCGGGTTTGTAACCCGCTACCCGATTGCAGGAGAGGGAAAGATAGCGGTATTTCCACTGCTTGCCAGACACGCCTGCGGTACCCTCTCCCCCACAGCGATGCCGAGCACGCCATTTGAGTGCCGGCCCCAAGAGGGGCATCGCTGCGGGGGAGAGGGGACTTTGGTGGGCCGAACAAGAATTGGGGACGTTCCCAACGTGTTACCAAGTTTTAACAAACGACTAGCGGGGGCGCCCTCCGAGTTTCGCTAATCAGAAAACCCCCTCCCAGCGGCCCGGCCAGCATAGACAGCGGCTTGCCTGGCCGATCTCTTCTAAGGGCAGGGGCGTATACTTGGGCAATGCCCCGCAACGCTCACGAATTCGGGAAGACCTCCTCATGAAGCGGCACACCCTCCTGGGCCAGCGACTGACTCCCGCCTGGCGTCTGACCCTCCTGTTCGGGATGGTCTGCGGCGGGATCGTGGCGGCGGCCAATCTGCCGATGACTCGCCCCTGCTTTCTGGCCTTGAAGGCGGTGCCGTTTGCCGACAAGCTGGCTCATTTCTGCCTGGTGGGAATCCTGGCCTTCTTGCTCAACTCCGCCCTCGGCGCGGTCACGGTCCGCGTCGCAGGCCAACTGATGCTGAAAGGCAACCTGTTCCTGGTGGCCTTGGCGACGGTGGAAGAACTGTCGAATCTGATCCAACCCTTTCGGGGGTTTTCCCTGGGTGACCTGTTTTTTAATTACCTGGGAATCTTCACCTTCGGTTGGCTGTCGCTGTTTGTGGTCCGCAAAAGTGACGTCGATGTGCCCGCGGCGTGGCCTGAATGGTTCACCTGATGGACCACCCAAGTCCTACCCCGCCGAAGTCCGCCCCTGGGGAATTACCCGAGGTCGGCCACTTGAAAAATCCCCTGCATGAAGTCGGGCAGGTCATCCGGTTTCCGGCTGGAGACAAAGTGGCGGTCCACCACAACCGGTGCGTCCTCCCAGATGGCTCCGGCGTTGACTAAATCGTCTTTGATCCCCGGCGAACCGGTGACGCGAACGCCCCGGTAGACACCGGCAGAAATGGGGATCCAGCCGCCGTGGCAGATGGCGGCCACCAGTTTTCCCGACTCGGCGAAATCGCGGACCAGCTGCAGCACCTTGGCATCACGTCGCAGCTTGTCGGGCATGAACCCGCCGGGGACGACCACCCCCTGAAAGTCGCCCGCCTCCATCAGCTCGATCGGGGCGTCCGACACGCAGGGATAGCCATGCTTGCCCCGGTAGGTCCGCTCGGCCTCAGGTCCGGCCACCGTGACGCCCGCGCCGGCCTCCAGCAGCCGCAGGCGGGGATACCACAACTCAAGATCTTCATAAACGTCGGCCACAAACATCAGGTAATGCTGGCCCTTTAGCGATTCGGCATGCATGGTGCTTGATCCTTTTGGTTGGTTTTCACCGGTACCGGCGGCTCGTCCGGTCCCCCAGGGGAGGTACCGATTGTTGTGCAAAAGGCGCGGCACGACAACCGGCCCTAGCGGCCTTGGGGGGCGGCATGCGTTACAATGGCAGGATGCCTGACACTTCGACCCACAGCGACGTCCGCCTGGCGATGGCGAAGGGGGCCCCACCCGCTGCCCCAATCCGCTGCTCGTATCACCGGGTCCGCGACCAGCCGGCATGGGGTTGGGCCAGCGCCGCCTTTCTGGTGCTGGTCTTTCTGATGGCCTACGGCACCACGGGCGAATGGTACCTGGGCATGTTGGCGCTCTCCGTCGCCGGACTGGTCTGCTGGCGGGTTTACCTGCCGGTGACCTGCGAAATCGATGCCGGCGGCCTGCGACAAACGGCCTGGAGGTTGCGTCGCTCGGTTCCCTGGCGGCTGGTGGACCGTGTGGAACGGAAGCCCTACGGCCTGCTGTTGCTGCCGCATGCCCGCCATCCCCTGTGGGCTCAGTTACGGGCCATCCCCATCCCGGCCGGCCCGCAGCTGGAGGCGATCCAGCGGTTGATCGAAAGCGAAGCCCCCTGGGCGGCCAGCTGGGCCCGTGAGGATCTCGGCTCGGCCTGATTTGGCCTCAGAGCGATCGTGGGCGTCGCCAGGGCGGCTGGCGGCCCCGGTGTTTCAGGCCGTTTCCCGCCAAGGGACGGGGCGGGTGATCCGCAGCCGCTCGATGCGGCGCCCGCTGGCTTCCAGCACTTCAAAAGTCAGCTCGTCCCACTTCATTTTCTCCCCCGCCGTCGGCACCCGACCCATCTGGCTGAACACGAACCCCCCCACGGTGTCGTAGTCCTCGTCGTCGGGCAACTCCAGCCCCAATCGATCGTTTAGTTCGTCCACGTGAGCTTTGGCCAAGGTTTCCACCGTCCGTTCATCAATCACCTTAATCTCTTCCACCACCGCAGGATCGTATTCATCGACAATTTCGCCGACGATCACCTCCAACACATCCTCGATGGTGACCAGTCCCGACACGCCGCCGTATTCGTCCAACACGACGGCCATGTGTTTGTGGGTTTTCTGAAACTCTTCCAGCAATTCATTCAGGTGCTTGGTTTCGGGCACAAAGAAGGGTTCCCGCAGGACCTTGGCCAGGGGCGGTCGATCGTTTCCTTTGTCCAGGATCGGCAGCAAGTCCTTGGCATACAGAATTCCGATGACTTCGTCGCGCGTATTTTCGTAGACCGGGATCCGCGTATGACCTGCCTGGACGACGAATTCGATGATTTCGGGCCAATCGAGATTGACGGACATCATCACCACATCCGTCCGAGGCGTCATGGCCTTGGCCACGTCCAGATCTCCCAGTTCCATGACGCCTTCGATCATTTCACGAGCATCTTCTTCCAGCAATCCTTCTCGATGTCCTTCGCTGACAATGGTGCGAATTTCATCTTCGAAAATCTCCTCGCTTAGCTCGGTCCTCGGCCGGCCGACCAGCCGGTGCAGGAGGGTATCGACGCAGCGTGCGGCCAGCACCAGGGGAAACAGCAGCTGGCTGGTAACGCGCCACAGTCGCCAGGTGTGGTACAAAATGGGGGTGGCCCACAGGCGGACCACCGCCCAGGGAATCCAGATTTTGCACATCAAGAGGGCCGCGGCGGCCAGCAGCCCCGCTTGCCACAGCCCCTGCCAGGAGGGCTGAAGCGCGGCGCTGGTTTGCAACTGGACCCAGAGGGTGGCCGCCACCACAAAGAGGGCCGTGGTGCAGACATTCAGGCTCTCGATCCCCACCGCGACCTGGTCGTCGTACTCCAGGATCTCGCTGAATTTGAGGTCCGATCGGTTCTTGCGGCAGAGTTCTTCCAGTTCATGGCGCGAGAACTCCCTCAGCGAGCGGGCCCCGATGGCCGCCAGGCTGGTTGCTGCGAGACTGACAAGCGCGGTCCACAAGAGCGCGTCGGCGTACACCTAGCTGGCCTCCTCACCTGGAGCCACGACGGGGGCCGCCCCCCCGGGAGGCGGTTCACTGTCCCGCAGTTCGTCCCCGCTTTCCAGATCGTCACGCGGCTGCAGTCCCAGCTGGCTCAGCAGTTCATGCTGGCGAGCCCGCATGCGGCGGGCCGAGGGGGGATCCTGATCGTCGTAGCCGACCAAATGCAAGGTTCCATGCACGACATACAGCAGGAGTTCGTCCTGCACGGACCAGCCGTAGGCGGCCGCCGCCGCCCGGGCGGTGTCGAGGCTGACCGCGATTTCGCCCTGCAAGGGGTGCTGGTTGGCACCCAGCGGAAAACTCAACACGTCGGTCGGATAATCGTGCCCCAGGTACTGCAAGTTCAACTCGTGAATTTTGGCGTCATCGACGATCGCGATGCCGATTTCCGCGGACGAGATCGACTCAGACTGCAAAACATGCTGGACGGCGCCGACCAGCCGTTCCTGTTCGAGGGATGCATCTTGGGTTTCGTTGATCAATTCGACGTGGATCACACCCATTCCCGCCCTTGGCTTGAAACGTGCTGAGAAATGGAAATTCCCTCCCCGATTCCTGGTCCGCCAGCCCGGGAGGTTAGGGGAAGAGCGGCGGGGCGGGTGAGGTTCCCCATTTCAAAACACTCTTTTAGGGTACTCTGCCGGCGGCGAAGGGAAAAGTGGCGCGGCGGGGGGTCTTTCTGGCGAACGCAGCGATCCGCTCCCCTTCTGCCCACGATCCTAAGCCGTTTTCTGCTCGGGATACTTCACGCGACCGTGATACACGGCGGTCAACGACTTGACCAGACTTTCCTGCACGATGCGGACTTCGCTAAGCGTCAGGCCGGATTCGTCCAGCTGGCCGTCCAGTAGTCGTTTCATGGCCAACTCCTGGACCAGACTCTCGATCCGTGACGGCGTCGGTTCGACCAGCACGCGGCTGGCACTTTCCACGGCGTCGGCCAGCATGAGGATCCCCGCTTCCTTCGTCTGCGGCCGGGGCCCTGGATAGCGGAAGGTATTCTCGTCCACGCTCGCGGCGTCAGGATCTCTCTCCTGATCCTGGCTGGCTCGGCGATAAAAGTATTCGACCAGCGTCGTGCCATGATGCTGCTGGATAAAGTCGATGATCGGCAGGGGTAGGTGGTGTTGCCGAGCCAGGTCGGCGCCGTCCTTGACGTGAGCAATGATGATCAGGGTGCTCATCGCCGGCACCAGCGACTCGTGCCGGTTGGACCCCTCGGCCTGATTTTCGATGAAGTACTGGGGCTTGAGGATCTTGCCAATGTCGTGGAAATAGGCGCCCACACGGACCAACAGGCCTTGGGCCCCAATGCTCTCCGCCGCCGCCTCGGCCATGGAGGCCACGTTAATCGAATGATTGTACGTCCCCGGAGCTCGGCGAATCAGTTCCTGCAGGAGGGGATGAGCCACGTCGCCCAGTTCCAGGAGGCTGATTTCGGTCAACACCCCAAACACATGTTCGATGAAGGGCAGCAGCCCGGTCATGGCGAAACCGGCCGCGATGCCCCACAAGCCGAACAGAGCCGCGTCCATCAGCAACGGCGCTGCCAGCGGCTGGTCGCCCAGCGAATTGACCCCGATCGTGGTCAGCAGGGCGACAGCCCCTGCGGCCAGTCCCACGTAAACCAGCTTGACACGGCTGCGGACCCGTCTCAGCATCAACACGGCTGTCGCCGTGGCCGCAGAGAGAATCACAAACGCCGCCAACCCCTGCCCGATCGACAACACGATCACCAGGGCCACTGCCGCCGACAGCAGCAGCGCCACTTCCTGGTTGTAGGCAATCGCCACGGTCATTCCGAACAGCAATAACGGAATCATTTCCGCTTTCCAATGGCTCAATACCGAGCTGGCGGCGACGGTGATCAGCGCCAGAATCAAGAGGCTGACGAAGCACCGCCTGTCGGACAGCAGCAGGGGAAAGCGGAAGTAGATGAACAAGCCACAGAGGGTGTAGAGAGCCAGGTACATCCCCATTTCGGCGGCGAAACGGCGGACTTTGTCGAGCGGACGGAGGGCGTTGACCAGGGCCGTGTTTTCCAGTTCCAACCGCTTGAGCGCGGTTTCATCCAGCGGCTGGCCAGCCGTCGCCAGCACGTCCTCCCCCGCTCGGTAAATCTTGTCGTGATCGCGGGGATTCAACTTCGCCGCTGCCTCGTCTTGAATCGCCAAGGTCCGCTGTCGATCCCAGGTCAAGGTCGTGGGGAGCCGGTCTTCCAGCCAGTCGTAAGCCAGTTGGGCCAGCCTTGCCGGCGGCACCGCATCCTCGGCCGGGGCCGCCGGCCGGTAACGGAGCGTCGTCGCGGAGGGTAGCTGGCGTTCCAGCCAGGAAAAGATGCGAGCGGCGATTTCCAGTGACTTGAGTTCTTGTTCCAGGCGAGCACGGACGGCCGGGGCGGTAATGGCCAGGCGCACCTGGTCGACCGGGACAATCTGCCGTTGCGACCCGTCTTCACCGGCGATGACCAGGATCTGCTGGTCATTCAGTTCGGCAACGTCGTCCCCGGTTTTTAGTTCCAGCAGCAAACCTTGCTTTTCGTATCCCTCCAGGGCCGCGGTTAAGGCGGAGTCGAGCTGGTCGCCAAGATTTTTTTCACGCCACGCGGCTTGAAACTGAGCGAACTGTTCGGCGGGCGGCTTCTCGTCGGAGGGGGCTCCCTCCACCACATCGTCCACCGCCAGTGGCCGAAACTCCTCCCACAGCCTGGCCGTTTGCTCGTCGAATTCAGCCGCCGCCTCCAAGGCCTTCAGCTTTTCCACCAGACGGACCCGCAGGTCAATGATCGGCTGGGGATCGTGCACATAATTTTGCCGCGCCCGCCGCCGCCGCCGTTCGGCCACGTCCGCTTCCAGGGGTTCCAACTCCCGCCGCAAGCGGGCCAGCAACTTCGGCTTGACATAAGTAATCTGCACTTCGCGGACTTCGACCGGCTGACGAGCGTCCCACTCGTTTTCGCGATAAACGAAAATTTCCAGGGGGTTGCCCGGGTACTGCTGGTCCGTATCATCCCGCTTTTCGAACAAGCCGTATTTTTCCAGGTCGGCAAACGAGCGTTCCACCGCTCCGTCAAATTCCAGGCGTCCGTCTTCGGAAAGCGCAAAACGAAAATGTTCGAATTGACGATTCCAGGCCTCCTCCTGCCGCTGCTGGTCTTCCCCCGCGGCCGCGGTGGCGGGTTCGTCGGTCAAGTCCTCCGTCGGGGGTGTCTCCGGGGGGAAGGGGGTGGGCTCAGCCAGGAATTTGGCCCACACCTGGCGGGTCCCCTCGCCCCCCTCCTCGGTCTCCACATCCTCCGCCTCCAGATCCTCCGCCTCCAGCAGCTCCGCCACATCCTCCCGCAATTCCGCTCGTAACCCCCGCAGCAGCTGCGGATCATTTTGGTAGACGTGGCGAGCTTGCCGCCGAGCCGCTTCTTCGGCCCGCACGAAAGCCGTGCGATCTTCTTCGGCGAAATCGACGCGAGCGACAAGGTCGCGGGGGGGGGTAAAGCCTTCGCGATAGGGCTGAGCGGGTGCCCAAGCGCGGGTGAGGATGGCCATCACCACTGCGGCGGCCAGGCACAACAGCAGCCGGCCGAGCACATCGCTGCGACGGATCGTCTCCCAGACGCGAGCCGACATCTTGGGAATCGGATCGCGGCCAGCCATCCGCGGACTGCGGGCCTTCTTCGCGCTTCCTGTGCTCACCGTTATTTACCTCTGCCCCGCCGGACGGGCGGCTTTTCTTCGTAAGCCCGGACGATATCCTGCACCAGCCGGTGCCGTACGATGTCGTGTTCGTTGAGCTCGATCCGGCAAAAGCCCTCAATGTGACGCAAACGCGCCACCGCGTCTACCAGACCGCTCTTCTGGTTCCTCTGCAAATCGATCTGGGTCACATCACCTGCCACCACGATCTTGGAATTCATTCCCATGCGGGTCAAAAACATCTTCATCTGCGAGACGGTCGTGTTCTGGGCCTCGTCCAGGATAATAAAAGCATCGTTCAAGGTGCGGCCCCGCATGTAGGCCAAAGGAATCACCTCGATCACATCCTGCTGGGTGTATCGCTGAAACTGATCGTAGTCGATCATCTCCCGCAGAGCGTCCAGGAGGGGGCGGAGGTAAGGATTGATCTTGGCTTGAATGTCCCCCGGCAGATAGCCCAGACTCTCACCGGCCTCCACGGCGGGACGGACGAGCACGATTTTGCGGATCTCCTCCCGTCGCAAGGCCGAAACGGCCATCGCGACCGCCAGGAATGTTTTGCCTGTCCCCGCCGGACCGATGGCAAACACCAGCTCGTGCTGGGCAATCGCCTCCACATACGAACGCTGACCGGGTGTTTTGGGACGGATCTGCCGCCCCGCCTGCATGACCTCAATCGCCGGGGACTGTCCCGCCTGACCGGTGTCGCTGCTGACCCGAGCCAGCGCGTGACTGACGTCGTCAGGAAATAAGGCCCCGCGGTGATTCAGTTGGCTCTGCAACTGAACGATGACCTCGGTGGCCTGCTGCACAGCCAGCTTGTCTCCCGCAATGTGGATTTTCCCGTCCCGCGCGGTGACTTGGACACCCAGGCTCTCGCGAATCTGCCGCACATGCTGATCACGCGCCCCGAACAGCGGCAAGAGAGATTCGGGATCAACAACCGAGACGGACTGTTCGATCATCAATAAAAAAACGCCGACACGCAGGCCGCCGCACTAATGAGCATTCGCTCGTTCAACAGACAACTATACCTAATCTGCGGCAGCCGGCACCAGCCGCAAGCTACTGCTGGCCCGTAAGCTGCCGCGGTTTAACAGGTTAGGATCTCGAAAAATTTCTCCCCCGCGGCGACAGCAGGCGTCACCCCACGGGGTGACGCGTGATAGGCCGTACAGGTGTTACAAGCAGGCGGTGCCCCTGGGTTGGGTCACGGGTCTTTTCTGGTCGGCCCGCCCCCGTCCTGCCCCCTGGCTGGGCCCCGCGACCGCCCACGGGCCTTGTGGAAAACCTCCCCGCGGCCAACTGGCACTGCCGGTCACCCGGCCCGATCGGGGGCCGGCTAGCCGATCACCAGGACCCACATCAGCCACGCCAGCGGGGCGGCGACCAGCAGCGAATCGAGCATGTCCAACAGGCCTCCCAGCCCGGGCAGCCAGGTGCTGGAGTCCTTATAGCCGGCATCCCGCTTGAGGATCGAAATGGACAAATCGCCGACCACCCCACCGGCGGTCAGCACCAGGGCGTACAGCAGCCAGCTGGTCAGGGGGGGCCCGCCGCCGGGGGGGAGCGTGACCAGCCGCGGGGCCAGGAAGGCGAATACCAGCCAAGCGCCCACTGCGGCGAAGACCAGGCCGCCCAGCAGTCCTTCCACGGTCTTACCGGGGCTGATCCGCGGAGCCAGCTTGTGGCGACCCGCCAACCGCCCCACCGTGTACGCCCCCATATCGCTCATCTTGACAATCACCAGCAGGGAGATCAGGGGAAGGGTCTGCCAGGTTTCGACACTCACAAACCGCAGCTGCACCAGGAAGCTGAGCAACAAGCCTGCCACGGTCAGGTTCAGCACAGTTAGCCCCAGATTCACCGCCACCCCCTCCGGTCGCGTGAACCTCGCCAGCTGGGTCCCCATCGCCAGCAGCACGGCCACGACTAGGGCGGCCAGCGGCCAGCCCAGCGTGCCCAAGGGACAATCGGCTGGATAGGCGGGCCACAGATGGGGCACCCCGCTGGCCCCCACAACCAACAGGGAACCGAAATAAACCACCCCGCTCTGCGGCTGCTGCTGGCGCACCCAGGTCAACCGTACCAGTTCGCCCGCCACCAGGGGGGTGATCAGGATTGCCAAGGGGAACAGGACGATCCCGGCTGGCGAGAGACGATGGTCCAGCGCGACCAGCCCCACCAGGGCCGCCACCAGGGTCGTTCCGACGCATATCCGCCACCGCAGCACCGATCCGAGATCCTTAGACGCGTTCAGAAGGAATCCCCCGCGGCCACCAGCCCGCCCTGCGACTTTCCCAGCTGCGAATCCAATCCACGATGTCACCTTCCCCGGTTCCCGGCGGGGGGGGAGGAAATTTCCTCCCCGTCGAGGAGTGGATGTGGCTGATTTGAGCTTGGCACAGAAGTTCGCATCTCGGAAGTTGCATGGGCCGCACCCTAGCTGCCCCCCAGGCCGCCAAAGCGTCTTTCGCGGGAGGCATAATCGCGGATGGCGGCGTGCAGGTCCGCTTCCATGAATTCGGGCCAACACCGGTCGGTCACCCAGATCTCGGCGTAGCTGATTTGCCAGAGCAGATAATTGCTGATCCGCATTTCGCCCCCTGTGCGGATCAGCAGGTCGGGGTCCGGCATGCCGGCGGTGTACAGCCGCTGGCTGATGGTATCTTCCCCAATTTCTTCCGAGCTGATTCGGCCGCTGCGGACATCCTCGGCAATCGATCGCACGGCGTCCAGCAGTTCCGTGCGTCCCCCGTAGTTGATCGCCAGACACAGCCGCGTTCCGGTATTCGAACTGCTCATCTCAATCGTGCGATCCGTCTCCTGCTGAACCCGGTCGGGGATCCCCTCCCGGCGGCCGATGGTCCGCACCTGGATATTGTTCTCCATGATCGTCGCTCGTTCTTCGATCATGTATTGCTCGAGGAGGTGCATCAGAAAGTCCAGCTCTTCCTGGGGCCGTTTCCAGTTTTCGCTGGAGAGACAGTACAACGTCAGCTGTTCGAGTCCCAGCCGCGAGCATTCTTCGGTGGTCCGGCGGACGCTGGCCACACCGCGGCGGTGGCCTTCGATCCGGGGCAGATTGCGGCGTTGAGCCCAGCGGCCGTTGCCGTCCATAATGACCGCGATATGGCGCGGCCATTGCGGGCGGGGCACATCGGCCAGCGCGGCGGGCCCCAGGAGGGGAGCAGCGGTTGTGGCTTGCACATCGGCCATCGCGGCAACCAGACGAAAAGTTTGCAGGTTGGAACGTCGCGGCCCGATCCCCAGCCGCTGGGGGGAGCTTCCGTGGCCGAGCCGGCTGAGGGACGCGGGGGCCGAGCGGAAGCTGTCGGTTCGTGCAGTGGAAATCTACGAGGCCAAGCGTCTCAATCCGCGCCAGGGGTCACAATCGTCTGGGACCGCTCGGGCCCGACCGAAACGAAGGTGACCGGACGTCCGAGCAACTCGCTGATCCGATCAAGGTACTGGCGAGCCTGCGGCGGCAGATCCTCCCGCCTCCGGGCTCCGCGGATATCCTCCGGCCAACCCGGCATGGTTTCGTAAACGGGGATCGCTCGGCGGAGCTGTTCGACCTGGCTGGGAAAATTCGTTGTCCGCTGTCCGTCGATCTCGTACGCCGTGCAGATCTTCAGTTCCTCAAATTCGCTCAACACATCCAGCAGCATCACGGCCAGTTCGTCCACGCCACTGATCCGTGCGGTGTACCGCACCGCGACGGCATCGAACCAACCGCAACGCCTGGGCCGCCGCGTGACCGTGCCGTATTCGTTACCGCGATCGCGGAGGCGCTGGCCGATCTCGTTGTCTTGTTCGGTGGGAAAGGGCCCGCCCCCCACACGGGTGGAATAAGCTTTGATGACGCCGATCACCCGCTGGATATATCGCGAGGGGACTCCTGCACCGCAGGAGACGCCGACGCCCGAGGAGTTGCTGCTGGTCACAAAAGGGTAGGTGCCGTGGTCAATGTCCAGCAACGAACCCTGTGCGCCCTCGAACAACACCGCCCGTCCTGACTCGACCGCATCCAAAAGGTAGGTGGTGGTGTCGATCAAGTACGGTTTCAGCCGCTGGGCATACCCGCTGTACTCCCGATAAATCTGCTCGGCATCCAACGTTTCGGTAAATTTGCCATTCCAGCTGGCCAGGATCCGCTGCTTGATCGACACGATGTGAGCGATCCGTTGCTTCAGCGTCGGCTGCAGCAGATCCCCCAAACGGATCGCGTGCGAGCGCCCCACTTTGTCGCTGTAACAGGGTCCAATACCCCGCTGGGTCGTGCCGATATTTTCGCCGTCGGCCGTGGACTCGTTCAGCACCCGATCTTCGGCAAGGTGCCAGGGAAAGATCACGTGGGCCCGGTCGCTGATCAACAACTTGTCATCCACGGCAACGCCGCGACTGACCAGCCCGTCCAACTCACTTAGGAGGGCCCCGGGATTGACCACCACGCCGCCGGTGATGACGCAGTGCACGCCGGCGGTCAGGATGCCGCTGGGGATCAACGACAATTTGTAGGTCTGGTCCCCGATCACGACCGTGTGCCCCGCATTCGTGCCCCCCTGGTAGCGGACCACGATTTCATGCTGCTCGGTCAGCAAATCGACCAGTTTTCCCTTGGCCTCGTCACCCCATTGGAGGCCAATCACGCACGTCCCCGGCACGGCAAGCTCCTTGGAAAGGTACCCAACCGGTTGAGTGTAGCCGGGCCCTTGGGCGGTGGCAAGCAAGCGTGGCGGGGGGGGAAGACCCCAGGGCCCGAGCGTCTCTGGGGGCGGTGGCGGAGGACTTCCGGCAAACGCGGGGGCTCCTGCCGGGGAAGGGGCCCCACCCACCGGCCGGGGAGGGTCAACCTGCAGGAAATTGCCGGCAGTACTCGTAGAGGGCGATGGCGGCCGCCGTGGCCACGTTGTGGCTGTAGGGCAACCCGTAGACGGGAATCTCGACGACGTCGTCCACCCGTTCCAGAATTTCGCTCCCCAAGCCGCTCCGCTCGTTCCCTACCACCAGCACCGTGCGGCGTGAGAAACGGTAGTCGTACAGATCCACCGATCCGGTCGCTTGCTCCAGTCCCACGATCCGATAAGCGGCTTGGCGCAGCTGGCACAGCACCGGGGGCAGCGTACGATGCGTTTCCAGGACCACCTGGTGTGTCCCGTCTCGAGCGATTTTGTCGATCAGCCTGGCGCGGCCGCTACAGATCACACGCGCCACGCCACAGCAACCGCAGGCGCGAACAATGCGAGAGAGGTTGACGTTACTGTGCAGCGGCGGGCAGGCAACGATCAATTCACGCGGTTGGACGAGCGACCGGGGTGGCTGATGACGCTGGTGCTCGAACGGAGCCATGCCGCAGAGACCGGCCGGCTGACGGCGGCCGCTTAACGTGGTCGCAGGGGACGGTAATTCAGCTGCAGGTCCCGCAGGGTGGCGGCCTGATCCTGGCTGGGAATCCCGTCAAACACAAGGCTCAACAGGTCCTGACAACTGCCAGGCAGAATGCGATAGAAGTTATGTTTCCCGTCGCGGCGCGGTTCGACGATGCCGGCCGTGCGCAACATGCCCAGGTGATGACTGACCGCTGGCTGGCTGAGCTGCAACAGGTCGCACAGCGCTCGCACGTGCAACTCCTCGGTGTGGCACAGACAGAAAAGGATGCGGAGGCGGGTTTCGTCCGACAACAGTTTAAAGAAGCGGACCAGCTCTTTGGCCATCTCGTCTTGAATCTGTGGAACCTGTGTCTCCCCTGCCCGCGGCGCGACGCCCACTTCCTGAGCCAGGGACGGATTTTCGGTTTTTGCCTGAGCGGAGACTTTGTCGGTGCTGGTTACCGTTACATTCACAGTCAAGATTCCTTTACAAGAGTATGAATTACGAGGATGAAAAGTGATGAATGCGGTGACGGTCTCTTCCTGGATGCGGCCCCTGATTTGTTACCATTTTTCTCAACCCAAGGGCAGCCCTCCCCGGGCCCCCTGCCCCAGATGCCCCCCAACAAATCCGTGGCCCATCCTTCGGGCGAATGTGGCTATTGTAACGAGCGGAAGGCGGAAGGGAAATAATCCGCCCCGCTTTCGGGAAAAAAATTTTTTCGACTCGGTTTTGCCGCACACCGGAGGCCCCTTTCGCCGCACGGCCCCCGGGTAAGGATCGCCCTGTGCTAGCATCCTGCTTGCGGGGCCCGCACCGGCCGCTTAGGATGTCCCGTGGCAGCGGCACCCTATTGACACCCGCCCGGCGATACCGTGGACCCACCCGGCCGCGGTCGCCGTGCTGACCCGTCCGCCCGCAGGGAAGTTCCGATGCAGTGGTCGTTACGCCGTCTTTTTCCCTACCTGGCCGGCGGCCTGCTCCTGCTGACGACCGCCTGGGCCGTTTCGTTCAGCACCCTTCCTCCGGCAGATTTCACGTTCATCAACGGCACCGAGATCCAGTCGGTCGATCCGGCTCGAGTCACCGGTGCGCCCGAAGGGAGAATCATCAGCGCCATCTTCGAGGGGCTGTATCGGCCGGATCCGCAAACGCTGGAACCGCAGCCCGCCATCGCGCGGCGGCACGAACTGACCCCCGACCAGCTGACCTATGTGTTCCACCTGCGGCACGACGCGCAGTGGACCGACGGCACGCCCATCACGGCGCACGACTTTTATTGGTCCTGGCAACGCCTGCTGCACCCGGAAACCGCCGGACAGTACGCCGGGCTGCTGTCCCAGTACGTACGCCAGGCCCGCGCTTATCACGAGGGCCAGGTCGCGGCGGGCGATTCGGTCGAAGTGGAACTGCCCGACCGCCGGGTCCCCCACGAACTTTTTCCGCGGGGGACCATGTTGTACGGGAGACTGCAGAGCATCGTCAAGCCGCCGCAGCCGCCCTTGGCGGCAGACCTGACGGATGACCAGCGAAATGAGCGGCTGGCAAGCTGGAAGGCCCGGTGGGTCTACACCGTCGAGGTGGAGGGCGTGACGCGGCGATTCAGCAAACAAGCCGCGGGGGAGGGGGTGGAAACATGCCTGCACGTGCTGCTCGATTTCCGCCAGGTGGGCATCCGGGCCCTGGACGACCTCACCCTCGAAGTCCAGCTCGATCACCCCACGCCCTATTTCCCCTACCTGGCCGCCTTCTACCCGCTCTATCCAGTCCCTCGCGCCTGCGTCGAACGCTATGGCTTTCCGGACTGGACCCGCGTGGAAAATATCGTCTGCAGCGGTCCCTTCGTGATGGAATTCCGGCGGATTCGCGATCGCATCCGGCTGCGGAAGAATGACCAGTACTGGAACGCCGCCGAGGTCCGGCTGCAGACCGTCGATGCGCTGGCCGTGCAGTCTTACGCGACGGGAATCAACATGTACCTCAAGGGGCAGGTGGATTGGGCCGTATCGCCCCCCAGCGCCCTGATCCCCGTGCTGAAACAGCGCGACGACTATCTGGCTCGCCCCAGCCTGATCACCTATTTCTATCGCATCAACGTGACGCGGCCCCCCTTCGACGATCCGCAGACAGGCAAGCTGGTCCGCCAGGCCCTGAATCAGGCCATCGACAAGGAAGCCATTTGCGAGCGGGTGCTGAAGGCCGGACAGACGCCGGCCCGCTCCCTGGTCCCCCCAGGGCTGGCAGGCTACCCGCTGGGCCAGTGCGGCCCGTATGATCTCGAGGAGGCCCAACGCTTGCTGGCCAAAGCGGGATATCCGGGCGGCACTGGAATCGGACCGATCGAAATTCTGTACAACACCAGCGAGGGGCACCGGGAAATCGCCGAGGTG
>CAYFZZ010000101.1:0-16622 GCA_964347545.1 uncultured Planctomycetaceae bacterium
CGGGACGTAACTGAACCTGATAACGAGCTAGCGGAGGGACTTGAACCCACAACCTGTTGATTACAAATCAACTGCTCTGCCAATTGAGCTACGCTAGCGCCCAAGTCCCGCCGGGAAAACTACTTAATATAACGAACGCCCGTTTGGCCGCAATATGGGTGCCTCTCGGGAAAATGGGAACGCCAGCCGGTCTGGGGGGGTGACCGATCGAGCGGGGTGCGGGCCGGGCGACCAGACGGGCGGGGGGGAGGCAAAAACGTGGAAAATGGGCCGAATGAGCGGGGAAAAAGGGGGGACCCCGGCCCCCCCCACCACCGCCACCACCGCTCGCCAAGCCCCCGCGCCAGATCCCCCCGCCAGACCGCGGCGCCCACAAACGCCCTGAAGGGCCCCCGCCAGATGTCCGCGGACCGGGGACTGGCGGAAAAACCACGGGGAATCCTCCCAGCCCGGCAGCCGGGACCAAGCGACACCCGGCCGGGACGCCCAGGAAGACCAGCTGCTGAAGCCGCGACCCACCCCGGTCACGTCGCCGGCTATTCCACCGATTCGGGAAAGTCGATATTTTCCTCGGCGGCGGCGACCCGCAGCTTGTGCAGGGCCCGGGCCTCGATCTGGCGGACCCGCTCCTTGGTGACCCCCATCGCTTCGCCAACCTGCTTCAGCGTCTGGGGTTCTCGAGCATAATCCAGTCCAAAGCGGTGGATGATAATCTTTTGCTCGCGGTCATCCAGCCGATCCAGGATCTTAGCGACTTCGTTGAGCCGCTGACGTTGAGCGATTTCCTGGCCGAACCAGTCCGATCGGCTCTCTTCGGCGACACTGAAAGTTTCATCGTGACTGGTGCGGAACCGGTCGCGCCGCTTCAGTTCGTTGGGAATCGATCGCGCGAAGTTTTTCATAATCGCCCAGCTGGCATAGGTGCTGAACTTGAACCCTCGTGCAAAATCGAATTTTTCTACAGCTCGGATTAACGAAATATTGCCGTCGCTGACCAGTTCGAAAAAGTTTTCGCCCGGCCCCACATGCCGCTTGGCAATCGAGACGACCAGCCGCAAGTTGGCACGGACGATCTGGTTCTTGGTGGCCACGGCCAGATCGAAAAGTTTTTCGATGCGATCCATCAGCCGCGTTTGGGGGCGCGAGCTATTCAACTGGTCCCGCAAACGGCTGGCGCGGTACTTCAAATAATTAAACTTACGAAACAGGTGCTGTTCCTGGACTCGGGTCAGCAACGGCACCTCGTAGAGACTGGCCAGATAGCTGGGCAGGTCTTTGGGCATGCGGGTCTTGCGGACCGGCGTCTCGGCCGGTGGCAGGGGGCCCAAGACATCTTTGTCTTTGCGAATCCGCGCAAATTGCCGGTTGGGAATGAACTCCAGAGGCAGCCGCATGATCCGCTCGTAACGGTACCGGCTCACGATCCGGTAAATGGTCGTTTTGGCCCGCCCATAGCGCCGAGCCAAGGTGTCGATCGATTCACCTTCGCGATACTGTTGGTAAATTTGAGCCCGAATTTCGTCCGTCAACGGGTTGTCCGCCGTGGGGCAGATGGCTCGGTCGGGTTGAGCCCGATCGTGCTGGTTGATCACGCCGCGAATCGTCCCAGGACTGCGCTGGAGCGTGGTTGCCAGGTGGCTGGCAATCTCACCCAGGGGCGCCCCGGCCGCGGCCATTTTCCGAGCGTCGGTGATGATCCGCTCCCGCTCGTCATCCGTCATCTGTCGAAAACGACTGCCGCGCTGGACACGTTCGCGGTGGTGAGCCACAAAATGATCCACCGAACTCTTCAAAAAGCCCACCCGCTTGCGGCCATCGATGAGGAATTTCCGTGCGATCAAGCCTTGCTGTCGCCAACGGGCAATCGTTTTGGTCGAGACGTTGAAAGTGCGAGCCAGCTCGTCGGCGTTCAATACCCGTTGGCCAACCACCGTGACGGGCACGTTCGCCGCATCGCTGAGATCCTCAATCAGGAGGGGCAGATCGTGGCACAGCTCGGCCGCCGAAATCCGTTGGGCCGACACCGCCCCACCTCCCCCCTGGCCAGGGGCTAGCCCGCTGAGCACCTCGGACCAAGCGTAGGCCTGTTGCGGCTTGAGTCGGCCAAGCAACGTTTCGGCCCGTGCGGCCTGCTCCAAAAGTTCGCGCGGGGAAGCCGCCTGAGTTTGCTGGTCGCAAAACTGGCGAATGATCGCACTGCGGTATCGGGTCTGCATCTCAATCACCTCTTCTCTGGCTGGACCTCGAAAGGTTGTTCCCGCGCTCCGTCGCCCTTCCGAGGCCTTTCCATGGGGGCGGGGGCGAGTCATGATCGCCGCCGCCGCGCTCCGCTGCGTTGCTGCTTGGCTCTGCTTCTCTTCGTTTCTTCGTTCGCTTCTCCTCAACTCTGGCACCGCAAGACGAGCCACGATTTAACCCAGGTGGGTCTCGAGCGTCGGTTGCCCAACGCTCGATTCCGGCCACATGCCGGGTGCAGCGAAGACGAGTAGTATCTGTACGCATCTAAGTCGCTGGCGGTTGCCAGAAAGTTCGCACCATCGAGCCCAATTTCTTCCCCCCAACCGCCTCCCAACCCGGTTTAGAATCTGTAATATCAGTCGAGATAGGAAGTTGCGACGTTTTTGCTGAGCTGAGCCCAAAAATGACGCCTTTTGCCTATATCGCCCAGATTGTTGAGGGCGGCTCGAGACGGGCGTCCAGCTACAGATCCGTTCAACTCCATCAGAAAAACGGGTCGAAATTAGGACTGGCCCGAAAGCACCCCCTTATCCCATCCGCGCACGTTGATGCATTGCTAGCCGGGTCGCTACGCCACCACGCTCGCCCTTTTCCACCCCGGCCGACATTCCGCCTCTGAAGGGGGGCTCAGCCCACAGCCAAAGGACTCCCATGCCTCGCCGACCATCCCCCACCCGTCCGACCAGCGCCCGACCGTGGCAGACCCTCGCCCGCTGGGGGTTGCCCCCCCTCGTGGCGTGCCTGACAGCGATCCGGCCCGCCGGGGCCGAGACGGCCGTCGACCTCACCCCCCGTCGGCCTGCCGGACAGGTGCTCCAGGTCACCGCCGCCTACCAGGTCGCTGGCACGCTAAGCCTGCCTGGCCCCGACCAGCCGACCCGGGTCCCCCTGGCGGTCACGGCCACGGCCACCTACGACCAACGCCGGTTGGCGGTCGATTCGCCGAGGGCCGACGGCCGTGACGCCGCTCGGCATGCCCGCTGGCAGAGCGCCCGTTACTATCGCCAGCAGGATGCGAAACTTGTGATCAACGGCCAGGAAATCACCCCCTCCCTGCGGGAAACTCGCCGCCTGATCGGGGCTTCGTACAGCCAAGGAAGACTGACGATCTTCAGCCCCCAGGGTCCCTTGACGCGTGAGGAACTGGACCTGGTCGAGTGGCCGGGCGATGGCCTGGTTGCCGACGCTCTGCTGCCGAAGGACCGCGTGACGGTCGGCGATCGCTGGGAGCTGGATCCCGCCTGGCTGGCCGCCCTGGTGAACATTGACGCGGTCGGCGACAGCGACGTGTCAGCCGAATTGACCCAACTGCAGCGGGACTACGCCCGCATCGACGCTCAGGGGCTCATCCGCGGAACGGTTGACGGCGCTACCACAACCATCGAGCTGAAAGCACGGTGCGACTTCGACCTCCAGCACCACCGCCTCCACTCGCTGCAGTTGGTGCTGCACGAAAAACGCAGCCCGGGCGAGGTGACACCCGGGATCGAAGCGGTCGCCAAGGTCCGGGTGCAATTCCGGCCCCTGTCGCGATCCGAGCACTTGACGGACATGGTGGTGGCGGCCATGCCCGCCCCCCCGGACTCGGCCACCCTGCAGCTCAGCTTCCAACCCGACCACGGCGAGTATCGGTTGCAGCACGATCGCGGCTGGCACGTCACCAGCGACGGCAGGTCAACAGCCATTCTGCGGAGGATCGAAGACGGTGACCTGGTGGGTCAGTGCAACATCTCGACCTTGCCGCTGATCCTAAAGGGGAAGCAGATCACGTTGGAATCGTTCCGCGATGACGTGCGTAGCACGCTGGGGGAACACTTCGGCCAGTTCCTGCAGGCGGGCCAGTATGTCGATCCGCAGGGCCACCTGGTCTACCATGTGGCAGCGGTCGGTCAGGTGACGGAGGTCCCCGTCCAGTGGCGGTACTATCTGTTGGGGGACACCGATGGCCGGCGAGCGGCCGTGATCTTTACGCTGGACGATTCCGCAGCGGCTCGGTTCGGCCAGGCCGATCGGCAAATGCTGGCCGGCTTCGATTTCCTCACGGACCCGACAGGGGACTCCGGCCAGCCAGCGGCGGCCAGCCGCCCGGGCGGCCCCGCCCCGCCGGCGGGCAACGCTGCGACCCAGCCCCCGCAGCCGAAGACGACGGCACCTGCCCCCGCTTCGGCGGCCCGGCTGGGAAAGGATCCGTCGAGCGCCCCCGTGCCGGGGGTCACCCGCCGCGACCAGCCCCCCCGCTCGTCGCGGTAAACCCAGCGGGCTGGCCGCCGGCCAGCCGGTGCAGGGGCGTGGCGGGCCGGGGATCCAGAGAGCGGCCAGGTTCGGCTTCCGAGGGGGGCCGATCGGGTCCGCCCCCGCCGGGACGACAGACCGGCGGCAGACCGCCGGAAGCGGGCCAGAATTTGTCCGCGGGAGGGCCCAGGTTATACTCAAAGAGAGACGCACCCCCGCTCATCCCCCGCTGACGCTCGCCTCCACAGGACGCTTCGGAGAAAAATCTTGATCCCGCGCCCCACCCCCTGCTTGACCCTCGTCGCTCTGCTGGTCGGTCCCCTCCTGGCCGACGGTTTGCTCGCGGCGCCCGCCGGGCCGGCGGGCGGGCCCCCGGTCCGGAAGCTGGCCCCCGGGGTGGAACAGACGATTCCTGTCGACCGGGAAGAGGAAGAAACCAGCGCCGTGCACGACGTGGTGGAATTGACGGTGGGGAAGCCGGACCTGAAATGGACCCCTCAGGAATATGAAGAGTCGCTGACGCTCTTTCGCCGAGCTCAACAATCGATCTTTCGTCGGGGGATCTGGCAGGTCCAGATCACGTTCAAGCCCTTGCGGATGATCGCGGTCGATCTCCCCCAGCCGAACGGCAAGATGAAAACGGAAATGGTCTGGTACATCGTCTATCGGATCACCAATCCTGGGGGGCACCTGACGCCCGTGCAGGGCACGCCGACCGAGAAAGAGGGGCAGTTCCATCCCGGGGAGTGGAAGATCGAGCGATCCGACCGCCACCAGAAGATGCACGCTCAGGCTGGCCCCCACCTGTTCACCCCCCTCTTTCTCCTGCGGACTCATCGGGACCAGAGGCTGGCGGTGGACGACTCCAGCGTAGAACACCTGGATGTGATCCTGCCGGCAGCCCGCCGAGCCATTTATCGGCGTGAGCGGCCCAATTGTTCGCTGGAACAGTTTTACGATTCGGCGCGGATGAGCCTGGCGGAGGTGCCGCCCAGCACCGGCCGCGACGAAGCCAGCCGCTACGGCGTCGTCACCTGGATTCATGTCGATCGGCCCCTGGGTCCCGATGGCAAATTGGACATGAACCGCCGCGTGGATGTCGATTTCTTCACGGTGCAGATCATGGGGCTGACGAACGCCTACCGCTGGGAAGACCCCGCGGGCGCCTTTCGGCCCGGGAATCCGCACGGCACGGGACGTCAATTCGAGTACAAGACTTTGGAGTTCACCTTTTATCGTCCCGGCGACGAATTCGAAGCTCGTGAGGACGAAATCCGCTGGGGGGTCCCCGGTCATCGCCGCTATCGCTGGCTCTATCGGCCAGCCCTGACCACGTTCCAGCCGCATCGTCCTCAGCTGTAGGGCCTTGCAGGCCGAGACGCTCGCCACGGACGGATCTGTCCATGCAAGATCTGCTGATCGTGACCACGACCACCGCCCAGCAGCATGAGGCGCAAGCCCTGGCCGGGGCTCTGGTCGCAGACCGCCTGGCGGCCTGTGTGCAGGTGAGCGGTCCGATCGAGAGCACCTACTGGTGGGAGGGGGAGGTGCAGCGGGCGACCGAGTGGCTGTGCATCGTGAAAACGACACGGGAACGGTTTGACCAGCTGTGTCGCACCATTCGGCGGCTGCATGCGTACGACGAGCCGGAGATTATTGCCATGCCGGTGACGGCGGGCAGCGAAGGTTATCTGGGCTGGCTCCGCGAGACCCTCGCCTGACCGCTGGACCAGAGGGTCAGCTGTCCATCACCTCGGCTTCGCGGGTTTTGCCGGCCTGATTGACGATCTCCTCGAATTTCTTGGTCAGCTCCTGGATTTCGTGCTTCACGTCGTCCCGCTGATCCTCGCTCAACGTCTTCCCCTTCTCGGCCGCATCCGCTGCCTTGTTTCCGTCGCGGCGGATGTTCCGGATCGAGACCCGTGCCTCCTCGGCCAGCTCCTTGATCCGCGCGACCATTTTCAGCCGGACTTCCGTCGACAGCTGGGGAATATTGATCCGGATGATCCGCCCGTCGTTTTGTGGATTGAATCCCAGATCGGAGGCCAGGACCGCTTTTTCAATATCTTTGATCGTGGCCGGATCGAAGGGGCGGATCACGATCTGCGTCGGTTCCGGGGCACCGACATTGGCGACCTGCCGCAAAGGAACTTGCGAACCATACGCTTCGACGCGGAGGCTGTCCACCAGGCCCGGGTTGGCGCGACCGGTCCGGATCCCCGTCAGGTCGTGCTTCAGCCGGTCCACCGTTTTTTCCATCCGTTCCTCGACGTCCAGCAGAATTTCGTCGGCACTCATCGCAAGCCACTCCCGTCACTTCGTCGGCGATGCATCGCTCCCCACCAGCGTCCCCACACGCTCGCCACGCACCGCCCGTTCGATATAACCCTCTTTGCTGTAGTTGAACACGCAGATCGGCATCTTGTGTTCCATGCACTGGGCGATGGCGGTCGAATCCATCACGCGGAGGTTCTGGTCGCGTACCGCCTGATAGGTCAGCTCGCGGTAGAGGACCGCGTGAGGATTTTTTTCCGGATCGTCGCTGAAGATACCATCCACGCGGGTCGCTTTCAGCAGAGCGTCGGCCTCCAACTCGAGTGCTCGTTGAGCGGCTGCGGTATCGGTGGTGACAAAGGGGCTGCCCGTGCCGGCGGCCAAAATGATGATCCGCCCCTTGTGCAGGTGCCGTTGAGCTCGACGGCGAATGTACGGTTCGGCCACCCCATCCATGCGAATGGCGGTCAACAGCCGGGTCTGGCTCCCCAGGGACTCCAAGGCATCCTGCAGCGCCAGCCCGTTGATGACCGTGGCCAGCATGCCCATGTAGTGGGCGGTCGCCTCCTGAATGATGGCGCTGCCCGCCGTGAACTCGGCCCCGCGGAGGATGTTCCCGCCCCCAATCACGACGGCGATCTGCACGCCTTGCTGAGCGGCTCGGGAGGTCTGTCGAGCGACGTGGGTCACGGCATCCATACTGATGCCGCGCCCCCCTTCCGCCGAGAAGCTTTCGCCCGACAACTTCAGCACCACTCGGCGATATTTCAGATCACCGCCTTGCACATCACTGCCGCTGGCAGAATCAGACATGGACCCCAGCCTTCCCGCAAGGTGGCTTTGCACGAGGGAAAATAAACGCCCGACAAAGGGACCCCCGATTCCCCACCACCTGTATCTGCTGCTGTACTTCGTCGCTGCCTCGCCGTCTCGCGGCCGGCCGTATCAAGGCCGCCCCTCTCGAGGCCGCCCGCCTCGAGGCTCGCCGATTTATTGCTCGTCTTTGCCCAGCTCCCAGTGAACAAAACGGATCAACTGCATGTTGTTGGCCTGAGCATATTTGCCTACGGTCTGTTTGTCGTCCTTGACGAAGGGTTGTTCGCTGAGCACCTGTTGAGCGTAGAACTGGCGCATGCGGCCATCGACCATCTTGTCAATAATATTTTCCGGTTTCCCCTCCTGCCGCGCCGCTTCGGTCAGAATTTCCCGCTCCTTCTCGACCAATCCCTGCTCCAGGTCCTCCTTGTTTACCGCCGCGGGATTCATCGCGGCGATGTGCATGCAGATGTCCTTCGCCGCCTCGGCGTTACCGCCTTGCACTTCCAGCAAGACCCCCTTGGTGACGCCCGCGTGATGCGTGTAGGCGCCACAGGGGGCGTCGATGCGAATCACACGAGCCAGATGGAATACCTCGCGGATACGGTTGAAAAGGTCGTCTTTTTGTTCCCGCAACGTCATCGCCGGCTGGCTGGGTGACGGCTGATCCAACAGCTCGTCCGGCGTGGCAGCACCAGGTCCGGTCGCCAGCTGCTGGACGCAATCGTTGGCCAACTGAACGAACTCCTCGTTGTTGGCCACCGGTGCCGACTCGCAGCGCAATTCGATCATGGCCCCCACGGGGACGGCGAAATCGACGTAAACCGCAAAGCGACCTTCGCTGGTCTCGCGATCCTGGCGAATCATCTGCGTCTTGATGCCCTGCTTGCGGAGCGCCTCGATGGCCGCGTCTTCGTTACCATCGGCCTCCTTCAGGGCCCGTTTGCAATCCATCATCGGCAAGCCGGTCCGATCTCGCAGGGATTTGACTGCCGTCGCGGTAATCTCTGCCATCGCTTCCACATCTCCTGGGTTTCTGGACAAACTCTATCTGCCACGCATGGATCGGCACCGGGTGCCCGCCGTTTCGCGGTCAGCCACCCCTCTGGCAAACCCGGTCCGGACCAGAGCCGGTTGACCGCCTGGTGACCATCACTCCGCGCCGCCAGGGCTGGCGTCCTCGGCACCGCCGGCCGTGGCCGCTGGCTCGACAGGAACCGCCTGCGGGGCCTCTGCCAAGCCGGACGTCATCGCTTCGGCATTACCGGCCAGCACCGCGTCTGCCAGCAGCCGCGTAATCAGCTCGATACTGCGGATGCTGTCGTCATTGCCCGGAATGGGCAGATCGACCACGTCGGGGTCGCAGTCGGTGTCAATCAGGGCGACGGTGGTAATTCCCAGCTTGGACGCCTCGCGGACCGCATTCCGTTCCTTGTTCGGATCGATCACAAACAGGGCCTCAGGGAGCCGGTTCATGGTGCGGATCCCATTGAGGTTGGTAAACATCTTGCGTTTTTCGCGCATCAGCGCGGACTGCATCTTTTTGGAGTACGACGCAAGTTGTTCACCCGTCAGAATCTGCTCCAGCTCCTCCAGCCGCCCCAGGCGGTCACGGATGGTGCGGAAATTGGTCAGCGTGCCTCCCAACCACCGCTCGGACACAAACGGCATCCCGCAGCGGCTCGCCTCGCGACCCACCGTCTCCCCGGCTTGACGCTTGGTGCCCACGAACAGCACCAGGCTGCCCGCCGCAGCGCACTGCTGAAAGTACTTGCGGGCTCGCAGCAAGCCGCGAATCGTCTCCCGCAGATCGATGACGTGGATGTAATTCTGGCGGCCGTAGATATAAGGCCGCATCTTCGGGTTCCAGCGGCTGGAACGATGGCCGAAATGGACGCCCGCCTCGACCAATTGCTTGATGAGTGGCTCGGACACGTGAATCCTCTCGCTCGCTCGTACCGTCGGCACACTGGCTGGGCTGTCAGCGCCACCCCAGCAGGTGGCAGGCCAGCGTTGAGCACGAGCGAAATCGGCCTGGGAAAACAACTTACGATGCCACGGGCGGGCCGTTTCGCCCATGCCAAGCCGTTGATGGTAGCACTTGCCCCAGGCAGGGTCAATTGGTCCGGGCCCCCGCCGAGCAGGAGGGTCAAAACGCCGCAGAATCGGTCGAATTGCCACATTGGAACCGGGACGCCCCCACCCACATTTGGTCTGTTTCGTACCACGTCCGATGCCCGGCGGCAACGCGAGGTCTCCCCTTCCGATCGGCCAAAAAACCCGGTTCTCGTTGCCACGCTTGGACTTGCGCGTCCCGCCCCCGACCGCTGAGCCGCGATTGGTACGCGCCCTGCTTTAAAGCCCCCCCGACAGACAAAGTTTTCACGGTCGTGCCAAGCGACGTCTCCGTGCATCGCCCCCTGACCGTGCGCCCTAAACACGTCCCGGAGTAAACAACGCCATGATCATGCCCAACACAAGCACGGTGTACGTGGTGGATCCCGAGCCAGAGGACTATCAGGCCCTGGTCCGCTCCACCCTCAGCCGCGAGACCCGTTTCGAATTCGTTCCCTCGGGACGGGACGCGCTGCGGCACAACGCCAAGATGCGACCCGATCTGTGGATTATCAATGTCCGGCTGCCCGACATGTCCGGCATTGATTTGCACGCCATGCTGCACTCCCGAACTCCCAACGTCCCCTGCTATCTGATCGGGGATGACTATGCGGTGGAGGACGAGCTGAGTGCTCGGCAGAGCGGCGCCACGATGTACCTCTGCAAGCCGTTGGAAGAGGAATGTTTGGCGAGCCCGCAGCAGGATCACGATCACGAGCAAGAAGTCCAAGTAGACGAGGAAGAGTGACTCTTCCTGGCGACTCAGAATTGGCTCGCCAGGCAAGCTCCACACCAACCCCCCCACACGGGGCCCAGCCCTCCCTAAAATCCTTTCCCCTGAGGAGTAAGTCGGTATGCAACGCCTTCCCAACATCCAGATCGGCTCGCTGATAACCCTCCTGACCCTGGCCGCCCTCAACACTCTGGCGGCGGCCCAGCCGGCCACAACCCCATCCGATCCGCAACACGCCGTCGTTTCCACAAGCAGCCAGACCGTGGCTGCCCAGCAGGATACCGCGGCCGTCCCCCTTCGGTTCGCCAGCGGTGTCACGGCTGCGGAGCGGATCCATAGCGAACTGGGAACGACCCCCAAGCAGGCCCACCAGCAGAGACGTGCGGGGGATCCCATGATCGCAGACAAATCGCAGGAGACCTCGCGCTGGAGCCAAGACCTCGCGTTGCTGGCGATGTCCCCGCAGTCCGAGGACCAGTCGGCCATCGAGCTGGCTGTCCTGTTTGGCGGGGATGACCCGCTGAGCATCCTGGTGGGAAGTCAAATCGAAATGGTCCGACGCGAAAAGCTAAAGGAGCTGTTTGACGAACCGCCCGCCGACGACCCGCCTCCCTCCCGGGGATCGGCCGACGACGCTGCGGCGGTGCCGGGCCCCTGGAGCGGCATTCACGGGCTGGTCACCTTGACCGCCATCCTGTTGGCCGCTTGCCGCCCGGGCTTATGGCGAGCGGTGAAACAGGCCCTCGTGCTGCTCGGGTCCGGCCCTTGGCAAACGGTGCCCGTGGCGACCAGCGCTAACCAGCGGCGACAACGCTCCTCTCGCTCCTCCTCACGCTCGGCACGCTCCTCCCACGCCCCACGCTGGACATGGCGAGCTGGTAGGCGGACCAGCTGGTCGCCACACTCGCGGCCTGCAAGGCGTCGGCGCTACGCCAGGAGCCGCCGGTCCTCGCGCCGGCGCGGGACCGCTTCCACACGCCGCCACTGCAGCTACCGCCGCAGCCGGCGGGAATACGTGGTGTCGGACGTCGTGTTCACCACCCGCGGCCCCGTCGCCCGTTCGGCCACCCCCCCCTGCAGGGCCCTGGCAGGGTTGCTGACCTACTGACACAACTGACGCTGAGCGGCGAAATCGGCCGCCCACCCCGGCCCACTCCAGGGGGCAAAAGCCACCCCGCCCCCGGGTATCTGTCTCGCGCCGACCCGGCTTGAGACCGGCCTTCTGGCCGCAACTGTCTATCTGTATTCAGGTTGCGCCTTTTCAGCCTCCGCTACCTGCGGCCCAAAAAAAATTCCTCTAAATGACCGCCCATTGCTTGCAACGGAATTAACGATTGCGCAGAATAGAGGAGTCGTCGCCAGGGCCACCGGCTGGTCAGGGCGCAATGTCCATGCCCCGCCCGGGTAAAATCTGCCGACCCGGCAGGGCGAAATGTGAATGAGGAAAGCTATTGATAGCTGATTAAGCATATGAACTTCAATAGTTTTGCCATCGACCGAATCGTCGGTGACTCTGCCTGGGCGCAGCGAATTCGGAAACGGATCCTGCAAGTAGCTGCGTACGACTACAACGTCCTGGTGACCGGACCGAGCGGCACGGGTAAAGAGCTGGTAGCTCGAGCCGTGCACAATCATTCTTCTCGATCCGACCAGCCTTTCATCCCGGTCGACTGTGCCACCATTCCCAGTGGCCTCTTTGCCAGTCAATTGTTTGGACATGTGAAGGGTGCCTTTACGGGCGCCGCACATGCCTCCATGGGCTGCTTCCGCGCCGCCGACGGGGGAACGATTTTTCTGGACGAGATCGGCGAATTGGATCTAGATCTGCAGGCCAAACTGTTACGCGTCTTGCAGGAAAAACAGGTTGTGCCGGTCGGTGGCCACGATCCCGTACCGGTGAATGTGCGGGTGATCGCCGCCACCCACCGCGACTTGAAGCAGGAAGTCAAGGCGGGGCGCTTCCGCTTGGACCTCTTCTACCGCTTGAACGTGGTTCGCATGGAAACCGTGGGTCTGCAAGACCGTCCCGAAGATATTCAAATTTTGTGTGAACATTTCCTGGCCAAGACTTCCGTCGATACCGGCGTGCCGCTCAAGCGCCTCTCGGAAAGAGCGCTCCAGAAACTGTTTGCCCACTCATGGCCCGGGAATGTCCGCGAGTTGGAGCATGCGATTGAGCGGGCGATGGTGTTCAACGAGGGCGAGGTGCTCAAGGCAGACGCCTTTGATGACCTGGCCGATGAGGCGCTGGAGGTGGAACCCGATCCTATCCAACCGACCCATGCCCAACCGGCCCGTATCCCCACGGCAGCCCGTCCGAGCGGATCGCCGACCGTGGCCAGGGACGTCTGCGACACGGAGGCAGATGCCGACCTGGACCCGCCGAGCTCGATTCGCTTTCAGCCGCCCCCCGACAGTCCGGCTGCCCGCTGGATTGAGGAAGAAGAGGAAGGCCCGCTGCTGCCCGAGTGGCCGAGCCTGGCCGAGGTGGAATGCGGACACATCGCCAAGACTCTGAAGGAAACCTTTTACAATCAATCCGCCGCAGCCCGGATGCTGGGCATCGATCGCAAACAGCTCGCCCGGAAAATCAAGAAGTACGGGTTGAAGGTGCCGCGACGAGCCCAGGGGCGGCCCTCGCGGGTCTGAGCGGTCTTTAGGGCGACCTGCGGCCAGCTTCCCCTTTCTCGCCACGGGATTCTTCCGACCGTTCGCGCGGCCCGCTCCGCGCCAACGCGCCGCACACGGCTGTCACGATGACCGCCCCCAGCAGCGTGCCAAAGATGATGGTGGCGGCCACCACCACACCAAAATGGTCCCGCAGCAAGACCAGCGCAGGCGGCTCGACGCTCTGCGGCACCCTCCTTTGCACGGGACCCTTCCCGGCTTCCTCAGCGGCGGCGGCCGCCCGCCAGTCGCGCCATGCCTCTTGAGCGTTGGGTTGGCTGAGCCTCGTGATCTGAGACTCGCGTAATCGCCCCAGCAGCAGCACCGTGGCCGCGATCACCGCCACGTACCCCACCAGGGCCACGATCCCCCACGGTCTTGCCCACGACCAATTCATGCAAAATTCGCTCGGCCCGCGCCGGCGACCTTGAGAAAATGACCCGCCACCAGGCCCATCATCCGCCTCCCAGAGCTGGCCGAACTGACCCCCCGGCCGCCCCGATGGCAGCGGAAGATCCCTGCCCGCCGCTGACTCTCCCCCGGTAAACGCGGCACCTCACGAAGATACCCACTCCCCTTCCTGGATCAAACGCCGCAACTGCGGCCGCAGAGCCCGGGCGGCGCGAGCTCGATGGCTAAGCGCCGCTTTGGCCGCTGGGCCCATTTGGCCGAACGTGCGATGGTATTCGAGGATCTCGAATAAGGGATCGTAGCCGAAGCCACCGGTGCCGATTGGGGCAAACAAAATTCGTCCCCGACAATAGGCTTCGCTCTCCGCGCGGACCTGGCCCCGCGGGTCGCTCAGCGTCATGTGACACGTATAGTGGGCTGTGCGCTGCTCGAGCGGCGTGTCGCCCAGCTGTTTCAGTAGATGCTGGTTGTTGGCCTCGTCCGTGGCCGCCTCACCCGCAAAGCGGGCCGAATAGATGCCCGGGGCACCCCCCAGCGCGTCGACACCAATGCCGCTGTCCTCGCCCAGGACCCACCGCCGCAGGTGCAATGCCTGCTGGACGGCCTTCCGCCGAGCGTTGTCGGCAAAACTGCTGCCGTCTTCCACGACATCCAGGGCCTCGGGATAGGCTTGCAGCGTCTGTATCTCCAGCTTCAAGCCGCCAAGCAACTCGGCCAACTCCCCTCCCTTCTTGCGATTGGTCGTGCCCAGCACAATGGTCGGTGTGGATTCCATGCAGGAAGCAGACGATTCCCGGAAGAGCCTGGCGGATCTCCGGCCAGTCTAGCAGCCGCTTGTCCGGGCGGCCAGCGGCCCGCCGGGCCTGCAGGGGACACCGCGATTCGCGTCCGCGGTCGGGGATCTTCAGCGACAAAAGCCCGGCACCGCAACGACGCCTCGCGGGGGCTGGCAGCTGGAATCGCACAGCCCGTTTAGCGCAGTCTGGAGGAAGGCCCCGCGTAATCAGCACTGATCGCGCGGCGAGGGACTTCGATCAGGCTGGGAACCACATCAAAAGGGATTCGCTCCCCCGGCCCTACTTGCAGCGATTGGGGCTCCAGATTGGTCGCGCGGACCGCCTGCGGAGAACCCGGCGCCAACGAAGATTGCTGCTTGGCACCGAACCGTCGAATCAGGTCCACCACCTGCGGCTCGTGCTCGATGCTGCCGCCAGGCCGGGGAATGCCCGGCCTTTGGAAACTGCCGACCGTCACGAGGCTGGACCTGCGGTCGTGGAACTGGTAAGCCTCATAGCCTTTGGCTCGCAGGGCGATCGTCAGCCGATGAGCCTTTTCGGCGGCTTCCTCCAAGCGGCTGTGCCGCTGACTCAAGGCGGCCTGCTTCCCCTCCTGGCTGACCGCCACCAGTCCGTTAAAAGTGGCAACCTTGACCGTGAACTGGCCCGGGCAGTCCAGCAGAGTGTGAGGCATTTCGCTGTTCAGCTTTTCGACAAAACCGTCCACTCCGCCCGGACGAAAATACTCGTCGGGTAACAAAGGGTTGGTCGTGACCAGCGCCAGTCGCATGGGACCTTGCTTGCGCTTTTCGCTGTGAGCGGGCCAGAATCGACGCTGAAATTGACGAAGTCCGGAAAACGTCTGGCTGGTCTCCCTGCCGGCCTGCGGAGCGAGCGAGGTGGGTTGAATCGTCTTGATTTTCTGGAGATCGCGTTGAGCCTGCCCGTCGTCGACAGACGGATAATCCCCCACCAGCACCGCCACTTCCTGAATCTTTTCGCTCTTCTGATGACGCATCTTCCGCGGCTCACCGTATTTGTCAATCCCGCGGCCCATCAGGCTGTCCGTATAGTCAAATTCCTTCCGGTGAAGATACGCTGGCAGCTTGAATCGACTTCGCAGTTCATGCACCAGCCGTCCGGCGTCCTCCAGGGCCGCCGGCCCCTGAAAAGTGGTCGCCATAATCATCCAGGGGCCGTTTTCTTGGGTGAGCGGATAACTTTTTTGAGCGTCGGCCTCGACCTGCCGCATCGTGATCAGGTCGGCCCAGGGTGGTGCGGCGGCGACCGAGGAGGCAACCCACAGGCAGCTCACAGCCAGTCCCCAATTCAGCAGTGCCATATTTTTATATCTGTCTCTTGTCATGGTTTGCCCACCGGAGCTGGAGCGCTTGGACGACCTCTGGGAGCCCACACGGGGGCCTTGAGTGGCGTGCGGCGAGCCCAGCCACCGCCCTTCAGTTTCAAAGAAGATCTTCCCGAAATCCCGCGAAAAGCGGCCAGACACTACCAAACCCCTCCTCCCCCCACCACCCCAATCCCCCCCAAAAAAGGACAGGCATCATCGTGGCAGAGCCAAAAAAGGACAGGCATCATCGTGGGAGTGTCCCGTGCGTTATTCAGCAGATTCTGGCGCTAAGTCTCTCATGGGTCGCAGGTTACAACGACCGTCCTGCGGAGGCGACTGACCGATCTGGAATGGACGGCGTATCAGTGTAGAGCTTCCCTGATGCACGGCCGGCCTCTGGGGATGGGCCGGCTGCTGGGGGTTATCCAAGGCAGTCCTTGTGACCCTGACCATGGGGGAGCAGGGTTTGCCCATTCGCCGGTGGTAAATCATTTAGCCAGGAGGGGTTTGCGATGACCGTTCCACGTCGTCAGCTGGTCGATCCGGAAGTGACCCGCTACTACCACTGCATCTCCCGCTGTGTACGGCGGGCCTTTTTGTGCGGGGAGGGGTATGAACACCGCAAGCAGTGGATCGAGGACCGCCTCGAGCTGCTGGCGGCCAATTTCGCCCTCTCGGTCTGCGGCTTCAGCGTGATGGACAACCACCTCCACGTCCTGATCCGGCTGGACGTGGACGTGGCCGACAAATGGTCGGACACCGAGGTGGTGCGGAGGTGGCTGGCCGTCTACCCGCCCCGCACGCTGGATAAGGGCAATCCGCAGCTGGTGAAGGCCTTTGTCCAGCGGGTGGCCCAGGACGCCAAACGGGTGGCCACCTACCGGCAGCGGCTGCAGGAATTGGGCTGGTTCATGAAGGCCCTCAAAGAGCCCCTGGCCCGGATGGCCAACCGGGAAGACGACTGCCGGGGGACGTTTTGGGAGAGCCGCTACAAGTCGATCGCCATCCTGGA
>CAYFZZ010000102.1:0-3294 GCA_964347545.1 uncultured Planctomycetaceae bacterium
CGCTTTACCGAGCTGGCGGTCGATTACATCAAGGGAAAGAAACGGGACGACAAGCCCTGGTATCTTTGGCTTTGCTACGGAGGCGTGCACAGCCCCTACACGCCTGCCGAAAGGCACCATCACGCCTACCGCGATGCGCCTGCATCCCAAGTTCCGGTCGATATCTTCGGCCCGCGCCCGACGAAACCCGATCATTTAAAAAACCTGACCCGCTGGAAAAAGGGTCCGGATGGTAAGCCGAAGGGGTACGACCAAGCGGTAAAAAAATATCACAGGGCGGTCAAATCGCTGGACGACGGTGTCGGTGCCCTGATGACGGCGCTGGAGGAAAGCGGCCAGCTGGACAATACGGTGATCATCTTCACCTCCGACCAGGGGTTTGCCTGGGGGCAACACGGTTTAGCAGAAAAGTGGGCGCCCTATGATGCTGCGATTTGCGCTCCGCTCATCTTCTCGGCGCCGGGACGTATCCAACCCGGCACGGTCTGCAAAGAGCCCGTAAGCGGTGTGGATATTGTCAGCACAATCCATGCTCTCTCGGGTATTGAGCCGGAGTGGAAGATGCACGGCCGCGATCTTTCCGAGTTGCTCAAAAACCCCGAAGCGACCCTCCCCGAACCGATGCTGATGATCAACACAACCTATGAATACGGTGAAAGTGTTATCGAGAACCTGAAGTCGAAAAACTATCATGTTTTTGAGAGTAGAGGTCTGTATGCCTGGATGATGATGAGGGATGGCACGTACAAATATATCCGGCATTTCAAAGACGATGTCATCGAGGAGCTTTATGATCTGGAAAAGGACCCCGATGAACTGACCAACCTGGCTGTGAATCCGGAGTATAATCAAAAGCTCACCGAACTCCGGCGTAAAGCCGTAGAAGAATTTCAACAGAAGGACGGTGACTTTGTCGCGTTCCTGCCGGAGCCCAAGGAGTTATCGCTCGAGCATGGTATGTGACGAAGGAAGCATCGAGGCCCAACAATGCATTGCGCGGCGATCCCGCTGAGCGGGACGCGTGAACGCAAATGTTCAATCAAGAAAAAAACTATGAACAGAAGGTGCCATCATAGGACAATCCAAAGAGGGTGCCTTGTTGACGGTGCCACAATTCTCGTGAACCTTGTTTCTCTGAGCACCTTCGTATTCACCAGCAACGAAGTCAGCAGAGTGCTTGATGGTGCCGGGGGACCGCAAGCGGGTCGAGTCGAACGGGAAGATCGAGGGCTGGTCGAGATGAGGGCACGTGGAGCCGGGTTGTTGGCCTGGCAAAATGAACAAAAGGAGATCTTGCAATGATCCGCCTATGTCGGTGTCGGTTGCTCAAGACGCTAACATACAGTTCACTGGCGTCATTTTTTCTTATGTCTCCTGCATTGATGGCGGAAGACTCAGCCCAACCTGACATCCTGCTGATCATGCCCGACCAATGGCGCGGCGACGCACTCTCGATTCTCAAGTGCTCCGGGGTGACCACCCCACAGCTGGATCAGCTGGCTCGTGAGGGGGCTCTGTTTCGCAGGCTTTACGCCACCGTGCCCTCCTGCATTCCCGCGCGCTACGGCATGCTTACCGGACTCTTTCCGCAGACCAGCGGGGTCGTGGGGTTCAAGACCAAGCCGATCACCGTGCCGACGTTGCCCGGCATGTTGAGCCAGGCGGGTTACCATACCGTGCTGGTGGGCAGGAATATGCACCAGGTCAAAGCCAGTGGCTCCTGTGGGTATGACCAGAGAATCCTCGGCTCCACCTACATCGATAACGACGAATATGGCAGGTTTCTCAAGCGAGTGGCTCCGCAAACAGGAGGCATCCTGAATCAAATCAAGACCATGGGCGTAAGCCTGAACTTATGGCAGGCCAAGCCCTGGCCGCTCAAGGATGAATGGCACCCGACGGAGTGGGTGATCAACCGCTCCCGTGAGATCGTCAACAAGGAAGAGGAGGGCCAGCCGCTCTTTCTCACTGCCTCCATTTTTGCCCCGCACCCTCCGCTGTTTCCGCCCAGAAAGCATTACCAGGCGTGCCTGGACAAGGCGCTCCCCAGCATTGCCCGCGGTGACTGGGTGAAGTGGGAGGCGCTCAGCCCCGAGGGCAACAAACAGGAACAATTCCAGCGCGTGCTGCTGGAAGGCGAGGTGCTACGCCAGACACAGGCGGGGTATTACGGACTGATTGACCACATCGACCAGCAGATCGCCCCCCTCATCCGGGACTTCAAGGCACGCAGCGAAAAGGCGGGACGCCCCTGGGTGATTGTGTTCACCTCGGATCACGGGGAGATGCTGGGTGATCACGGCTACTTCCGCAAATGCGAGCCCTTCGAGGGCTCGGCCAACGTACCTTTCCTGATCACCGGATCAAAAGCCATGGGATTTGCCAAAGGCATCCGCTGCGAGCAACCGGTGTGTCTGGAAGACCTCATGCCCACCCTGCTCGCCATGGCCGGCTCGGACATCCCCGCCCATCTTGACGGGGAGAACTTGCTGCCCACCCTGCGTGGGGAGACTCAGGAGATTCGGGACTGGTTACACTTTGAGCACGCCAAGTGCTACAGCAAGGAGCAGGCTTTCCAGGCACTCACCGATGGCGAGTGGAAATACATCTGGCGTCCCCAGAGCGGCCGCGAGCATTTGTTCAACCTGGTGCAGGATCCTCGTGAAGAGAAGGATTTGTCCGGGGTGGCTGCCCACGCTGACAGGCTGTCTAAGTGGCGCGCCCGGCTGGTCAAGCGGCTGGAAAACAGACCCGAGCAGTTTGTCCAGGAAGGCAAGCTCATCGCAGGCCGTCCCTATGGGCCATTGAACGAGGGAACTCCCAGCGGAAAATAATCACCATGAACCTCGCCACCACATCATTGCTCATCATCGCCAGCTACCTGGCGACTTCCTTCACGGCCTCGGCACAAGGGGATAGCCTCACACCATACACCAATGCCTCCCAGGTTCCGCAAACGGCTCTTGAGCTTTGGAAAGACTACGACCCTCGCCAGGAAGACCTGGAGGTCAAAGTTCATCACGAATGGAAAGAGGATGGCGTGGTCTCGCGGCTCATTAGTTTCAAGGTGGGCAGGTTCAAAGGCAGCGATGCCCGCATCGCCGCCTACTACTGCTTCCCGGACAACGGCAAAAAAAATCCCGCCTTTGTCTGGAGCCATGGCGGCGGCCAGCGCGCTGACCGCAAACGTGGCCATGGCTTTGCCAAGCAGGGCTTTGCCAGTGTGGACATCAACTGGCTGGGGCGCCCGCTAGAGGCGGAACTCGACCCGGACAACACCTGGGGAACGGACTG
>CAYFZZ010000103.1:0-5382 GCA_964347545.1 uncultured Planctomycetaceae bacterium
AGCACCAATGACGGAAACCCCCGCCGGTGAGTGCTGCTTCGCGATCTTCGCGATCTTCTGTTCGAAATTTTGTTTCACGTCAAGGCGCCAAGGCGCCAAGATAGGCGATCCGATAAAAAAACAAGCCGCAACGCGGCGGCATGCAAGAGCCTGGGGCGCCAGCCCCAGGACCAGGATGCCGCCAGAAAAATCGAGTCGCGAAGCGACGGCATGCAAGAGCCTGGGGCGAGAGCCCCAGGACCCGGACCGTCACCCCTTGTTTTGTGAGCGGTCCCGGCGCGCCGGGACTAGCCGCCGGTATGTTTGCGTGACGGACATCTTCGAAGACCATGCCCCGGCGGAACAAATTCGAAATCCGCATTTCGAAATCCGAAACAAATTCCAAGCACCAATGACGGAAACCCCCGCCGGTGAGTGCTGCTTCGCGATCTTCGCGATCTTCTGTTCGAAATTTTGTTTCACGCCAAGTTGGACAGAATTTGCCTGACCCCTTCGGGGCCGCGCCTGGGGGAACGCTACTCTCCCACCAACGCCACCCGCAGGTCCATGACGTTGGTGTGGGTGGGTCCCGTTTTTAACAGGCCGCCCGCCCGCTGGAAAAACGAATACGAATCGTTGATCGCCAGGTACCGGGCCAGGTCCAGGTTTTGTTGGACGGCGTTTTGTAAGACATCTGTATCGGCCCAGGCGCCGGCAGCGTCGGTAGGTCCGTCCTCGCCGTCGGTGCCGCCGGACAGCAGCACGATCCGCTGTAGGCCGTCTTCCTGCAGGTCCTGCAACGCAGCCAGGACCAGCTGCTGGTTCCGGCCCCCCCGCCGCGGCTGGTCGGTCTGGGCCAGCTGGACGGTCGGTTCCCCACCGCTCAGCAGGCACAGCGGCCGCGGGGCCTGAGGGTCGGCGCGCAGCTGGCGGCAGCGGGCGGCCAGCTGGCGACCCTCCTCGTTGACGTCGCCGCAGTTGTCCGAACCCAGCGAGAGGACCTGGTAGCCCCGCCGGACCGCTTCCTCGGCCGCCGCGGACAGGGCCGTGGCGTTGCTGCCGATCAGGTGATTGGACACGTGGTCCGGAAAGGGCGGCACAGGCCGGGACCGCCCAGCGGCCGTGGTGAGGAAATCGAGCACCCCCTGGGGGACGTCCGGGGGGGCGGCGGCGAACTTGTGCAGCACCTCCAGGGCCTCCTCGTCCGTCGTCGTGTCGGGATACGTCGGTCCCGAGGCGATCGTGTCCAGCCGATCCCCCACGACGTCGGAAATGATCAGGGCCAGCAGCCGACCGGCGCGGCAACTCCGAGCCAGCCCGCCCCCTTTGATCCGCGATAGCCGTTTGCGGACCCTGTTCAGCTGCTCAATCGTCGCGCCGCGGTGCATCAGAAACCGGGTGACCGCCTGCTTGTCTGCCAGCGTCAAGGGTGGCTGGGGAGCGGGCAGCAGGGCGCTGCCGCCGCCCGAGATCAGCGCCAGGCACAGGTCGTCGGCGGTCAAGGCCCCGACCAGCTGCAGAATCCGCTCGGCACCCTCCACACCTGCCATGGTCGGCTCGTTGAGCCCGGCCGGCCGAGCGGCGTGGAGGTGAATTTTGGCGAGGGGGCGGAGGCAATCGGCCGGGACGTTGACCCAGCCGCTGACCTTCTCCCGCACAATCTCGGCCCCCAAGGCCTGCTCGACCGCCGCCGCCATCCCGGCCCCCGCCTTGCCGGCCCCCACCACCACGATCTGCCGCCAGGCGGCCAGCGAGAACCGCTCGCCGCAAATCGTCAGCTGGTCTCCCTCCCGGGAGATGACGTGGCGGACCAGCCGCTGGGAGTCGACCGCGTCCACGCCGGCTTGCCAAATTTGCCGAGCGTCGCTGCGGAGTTGATCGTCGTCTTTCATGTCCCTGCCGCGGGGGCCCCGGACCCCGCCGCCTCCCTTGCCAATCCCTTTGGTCAGACCAGCCAGGCGATGTCGTGCGCGTCCAGCTCGTACGCACCGCCGCTCACCCCCTGGCCGCTCAGCAACTCCCGCCCCACCTCCCCCCCCGCCAGGCGGGGCAAGTCCACCTGCACCGGTTGCGGCCCCACGTTGGCCAAAACCAGAATCCGCTGCTCGCCATCGGCGCTGGACCGCGTCAGCCCGATCAACGACGGGTGGCCGGTCTCCAGCACGGTCTGGGCGGCATCGGGATGGAAGGCGGGCTGATCGCGGCGGACGCTCAGCAGGTGGCGGTAGCCGTCAAAGATCCTGCCCTGCAACGAATTTTTGTCGGCCAGGATCTGCCGCAGTTCGTCGCTCTGGAATTTACGGCGGTTAATCGTCCGCTTGTGCCCCGTCTGCCGCACCCCCTCAGTGTCATTCTCGGTTCCCACCAGGCTGTGGAAATAGATGCCCGGCACGCCGCGGAGGGCCAGCAGCAGGCCTTGGGAGGCCAGAAACTTGCGGGCGTGGGCGGCGGGAGAGAGTTTGCCGAGTCCGTTGAGCGCGGAGACGTAGGCGATGTTCAATTCGTACGGGCTGGAGCTGCCATCGGGCCGGGTCCGCAGGCTGACCAGGCCCCCCCGCTGGCGGACACCCTCCACCAAGGCATCCCGCCGCTGGGGCGAGACGATCCCTTCCAGGGGGCGGACGCCGATCCCGTCGTGCGAGGCGGCAAAATTCAGGTAGGTCCTCCCCGCGGGGGGGAATTCCAAGGCGGCCAGCCAGGCCTGGAGGGCATCCGCCTGGCCGGTCAGGAACGCATCCAGCAACAAGGGGGCCAGGCTGAACTGGTAGACCACGTGCGCCTCGTCCCCCGCGCCAAAATAGCTGACGTTCTCCTCGTGCGGCACGTTGGTCTCTGTCAATAAAATCGTCCCCGGCGCCACGGCGTCGACCAGAGCCCGGATCAGCTTGACCACCGCGTGCGTCTGCGGAAGGTGCATGCAGGTCGTACCCGGCTGCTTCCACAAAAAGCCGATGGCGTCCAGGCGGATGATCCGCGCGCCGTGCTGGATGTAGAACAGCAGGATCTCCAGGGCGTCCAGCAACAATTCGGGACAGGCAAAGTTCAGATCGACCTGGTCGGCGCTGAACGTCGTCCACACGTGCCTCGTGCCGCGGTTGGTTTCGTAAGGGGTCAGCAGCGGCGTGCTGCGGGGCCGGGTGACCGCCGACAGGTCCGTGGCGGGATCGACCTCCAGGAAGTAATCCCCATACGGCCGCTCGCCCCGCAAGTACCGTTGGAACCACTCGTGCTGCTGCGAACAATGGTTGACGACAAAGTCAAAAGCGAGGTGGAAGGACTGGCCCAGCCGAGCCACATCGGACCAGTCGCCCACCGCCGGATTCACGCGACGATAGTCGATTACCGCGAAGCCGTCGTCGGACGAATAGGGGAAAAAGGGGAGCAGGTGCACGGCGCTGATCAGCTGGTCCAGCCCGTAATCCAGCAAAAACTGCCGTTGGGCCTCCAAGGCGGACTGCGCTTGGCCGCAGACCTGGTCCGCGTAGGTGATCAGCATCACGCTGCGCTGGTCCCAGAGGGGACCGCGGGCGATGGTGGCGAGCCCCCCATAGCGGTCCGCCAGGCGGTCGATCCGGTCCATCACCCCGCTGGCCTGGTCGCCGTAGAGCAACCCCAGCAACTCCCGCATCCGAGCTCGAAACGGTTCTGCGACCGGCATATGTCAGCTCACCCCTGGGCGGGCCTCCCCTGGACTGGCCGGCACACAATTCCACGCTCCAGGTGACCGACATTCCCCGACGGATGCAATTGTGGTTTGCCGTCCGCAGACGGTCAACCACCACAGACCGTCGGGCAGAGAAGGTCGTTGTCGCCCCGTGAGAGCTTGGAAATTCGTAACACGTTGGGAACGTCCCAAATTTTTGTTCGGTCCACCAAAGTCCCCTCTCTCCCATCCCGGCGGCTTTCCCCCTGTTTTGCCGCAGCGGATCGGCCGCCGGGCGTCGATGGGCCAGGATTGCTGGCAAAATTCGCAGGATCGGCACAACCGGTACCTTCCTGCGAATCGGCAAGTCGCCACCCCGCTCGATCCGATATCGCAGCAAGGGCCCCTTAACCTTTTTCGAGACTGCCACCCATGCGCGTTTTCTTCGCTATCGTCGCCTTCTCGTTGTGCGCGATCCCTGCCTATGGTCAGCATGATCATGAGGAAGGGTTCGACCACGATACGCATTGGGACCATCACGAGGGGGGCCATGCGGACCATTGCCACGGGGCCCACTTCGACTACCTCTACCCCTACGTCAGCCATGGTCGCGGGGTGGCAGAAGAGCACGGGCATGCCGGCCACACCTCCGTCGAAGGTTATCCCTTCCTGCATGGGATCCGGACGGAAATCGACTTCATCGAACGAGCCCTGGAATTCGATCTGGTACCGACCAAAGGAGCCGATGGGGGGACGGTTGATGAATGGGAGTTGGAGGTCGAACTGGTCTGGGCCATCAACAACCGGATGATTCTGATTGTCGGTGCGCCCTTGATATCGCTTGACCCCGTGGCCGAGCCGAACACGACGGGGATGGGGGACATGGAGCTGGGGATTCAATTCCTGGCTTTTGGCGGCGAGCGGGATTTGTTGTTTTTTGCCTTGAACGCCACCGTGCCGACGGGCGACCCGGATCGGGATTTGGGCAGCGGATCGACGGTGCTGGAGCCCACCGCCCTGTGGCTGCACGACTTTGGTTGCGGGACGTATTTTCAGAGCCGTTTTGGCTGGGAAGTGCCCATCTCGACAGAGGACGTAACGAACGAATTCCGTTACGACCTGGGCCTCTACCACACGTTTCTTTCGACCGACCAGTGGTGTTCGTTTCGTTACCTGACACCGCTGATCGAGTTCAACGGCGTGACCGCTCTGAATGGTGCCGATTCCAGCGAAACGGTGCTGGATGTGACGCCCGGCGTCCGCTGGATAGTGCGGGATTATGACGAACTGGGCGTGGGCTTGAGCTTCCCCGTGACCGGCACCCAGAATTTCGACTGGCAGTTACTGCTCAGCTACCGCCGGCACTTCTGAGCCGCCGCCCCGGCCTGCCCCCCGGTGTGCGGCCGGGTCAACACGGCGGCGGGCCGCGCCCCTCCTGGATCGACGCGGGGCGAGAGGGTGGCTGAGCGGGGCCGCGGGCAGCGGTCCCCTGCCGATTTCGCTGGCCACACCAGCGGAGAACCTCTGGATTCTCTACCACCTGTCAAGTAGGCTTGCGGCTGGGCTGGGCCAGCGGGTCTTTGCAAGACTGCGGCGGGACCGGCGGGGATCCCGCACCCGATCCGCCGCGGTCGCAGTCGCATGGGCCAGCCCAGCCGGGGCGCTGCCTGGTTGGCACCTTGGGCCCGTAGCTCAGCGGTTAGAGCAGGGGACTCATAATCCCTTGGTCGGAGGTTCGAATCCTTCCGGGCCTACTTACT
>CAYFZZ010000104.1:0-13436 GCA_964347545.1 uncultured Planctomycetaceae bacterium
TGCTCGCGAGCACATCGATCCGACCGATCTCGCAGGTGGTCTCCGCGGCCCAGGGGAAATGTCGTACGTGATCGACGTCGACAACGACCTGGTCGGTTTCAATTTCGGCCTGGAGGTCATGCGGACCCTTTTTCCAGGCTTTCTGCTGGGGGCCGACCTGGAGGTGGGGGTGTATGGCAACAGTGTCAAGAGCGACACGCGGATTACCGCGACCTCGATTGGTGGCCAAAACCTAAACCAGCGGCAAGCGGGGAAAACCGCTTTCGTGGGCGAGTTGAACCTGACGGGCACCTATCGGCTGTTTGGCGAGTGCTATCTGCGGGGCGGGTATTCGGCCCTGCTGGTCGAAGGCGTCTCGTTCGCCCCAGACAACTTTATCACGACCAGTCCGATGGACGAGCCGCGGCCGGCGCCGTTGGACAGGAATGGCCAACTGTTTCTGTCCGGCTTTCATGCCGGCTTTGAATGGCAGTGGTAGGGCTTAAAAGATCCCTTCACCGAACGAATCCGGCGCTTGGGGCTTGGCCCGTCCCCGCTTGACTTCCCCCCCCGTGTGCGGGCGGGGCCCCGTTTCCGGGGGTGCGTCGGAACGTGTCCGCGTTTTGGCGGGTGGCCCGGCCGAACGCGGCGCCGCAAACCGCTCCGGCACAGATTCAAAATGCGGCTCGGGCGTGTCGTAATCGTACTCATCGTACCGCGACACATACCCCGGCTGCTGAGCCAACTCCAGCTCGGCCTCGTACGCTTCCACCACCCTGGCCTGAATCATCTCCCGACAGGCCGAATTAATCGGATGGGCGATGTCGGCGTATAACTTCGTGCGGCCCTCGTCATCCTTCGCCACGCGACCCTCCTTCAGCCGGCCGCCACACTGGTTGCAGTAGGCACTGCGGAGGTGGTTCTTGCAACCACACTGCGGACAATGCGCCGTCAGCTTGCGGCTGGGCATGGCCACGAAAGGACCCGTGGTCCCTTCAATGATCTTCAGATCGCGCACCACAAAGCAATTGTCGAAGGTGATGGAACAGAAAGCTTTCAGGCGATCGCCACCGTCTTCCATGAGCTTGATGCGGACTTCGGTAATCTCCACGGTGTTCTCCTTCTGTTGCGAGCCTGTCCTTTTAGCAGGCGAGCCGCACCGGGTAGACCGATCCGGTCAACCGGCCGCGGAGCGTTTCCGCCAGTCGTCGGGCCTGACGAGCATGACGGCAAATCCCAAAGTAAGCACTGCCAGTGCCGGTTAGCTGATGAGCAACAAAGTCGAGCCGAGCGAACTCGGCTTGGATCCTCGGCAGGGAGGGCAGCAACTCCCCAGCGGCCGGTTGCAACCGATTGTAAATCGTTCGGCGAAGGCCGTAACCATCCCCCCTCCCCCACGCTGGCCAGACAGCTTCCACCTGGCGCCGCGCGGCAGGGGGCCGACAGCGGCGAAAAACGTCGGCCGTGGCCAGGTTTTCGGCCGGCTTGAAGATCACCACATGCCACCCGCCGCCCCCCCCCAGCGGCTCCACCCGCTCGCCACGACCCCGACAGATGGCGGCCGAGCCGGCCAGGAAAAAAGGGACGTCGCTGCCCAGTTCCGCTGCCAACTCCATGAGCCGAGCGCGGGACCATCCCAGCCCCCACCTGGCGTTGGCTCCGATCAGCACCGCCGCCGCATCGCTCGAGCCGCCCCCCAACCCGGCCCCGGCCGGGATCCGCTTCACCAGACGAATGGCCAGACCCGCGTCGACCCCCGCACGCCACCGCAACAGTTCGGCCGCCCGCACCGCCAGGTTCTCACCCCCCCCCGGGATGGTCGCCCGCAGACCGGCTGTCACGGCAACCTCTAACGTGACAGGCCCCCTCTCCGCAGCTGCCGGACCGACACCGCAGATCGACACCGTGTCGTACAGGGAAACCGGTACGACCAGGGTTTCAATTTCATGAAAACCATCGTCGCGCTTGGCAACGACTTCCAAGAAGATATTGATTTTCGCCGGCGCGTGGACTTGGATGCCCACCGCAGACCTGTGGGCCAACATGGAATCTTTTCCCTGCTTCGTAAAGGTCTGGCGAATCGTCCGCGGTCCCGAATGGTTTGACGATTCTGCACCTTGCCCAGCACTCGCAGATTGTAGTCCCGGTTAGATTTACGTCAAGTTCCCCGGCCGGCAGGGGGTTCTGTCGAGCATCCCCTCCGGAGGCTCGGCGTTTTTTGGCCAACAGGCCTGTCGCCGATGAGGTTTTTCTTGTTAAAACGCTCTCCGCGGCGACCACTCCCGGCAACAGCACCTTTCAGGTGATGCGACTGATGGCTCACGACAAAACCCCTTGGCGAACCGATCTGGCTCAAGTCCTCCGAGGCTTTCTCATGGGAGGCGCCGACGTGGTCCCCGGTGTCTCCGGCGGCACGGTGGCGTTGATCCTGGGCATCTACCAACGGCTGGTGCGGGCAATCAGCAATTTTGATCTGCATCTGGTGGCCTTGCTGCGCCAGCGGCAGTTTGCGGCCGCGGCAGGCCACGTCGACCTGCGTTTTCTCATCACGCTGGGTGGCGGAATCTTGTGCGGTGCAGTCGGCCTGGCCCGGGTGATGCGGTACATGCTGAATTATCATTTCGGCGAGACGTGGTCGGTCTTTTTCGGTTTAATCCTGGCCTCCAGCATCCTCGTCGCTCAGCTGGTCAAACCCTGGCGGTTCATCACGGTCTTGACCGCCTTGGCAGGGGCCGCTTTCGCCTATTGGCTGGTGGGCCAGCTGCCGCAAGTCGCCCCCGCTGGCCACGGTTACCTGTTTTTCTGTGGCGTCATCGGGATTTCCGCGATGATCCTGCCCGGCATCAGCGGTTCGTTCATTCTGGTGCTGATGGGCAAATACGCCGACGTGATCGGCGCGGTCAGCCAGTTGACCGACGGCACGGCGGACCGCACGACATGGACCACGCTCTTCGTATTTGCTTGTGGCTGTGCGGTCGGTTTGTTGGCGTTCAGCAAGCTGTTGCGGTGGCTGCTGGCCCATTTCGAAGCCGCCACCCTGGCCGCACTCTGCGGCTTCCTCTTCGGCTCGCTCCGCAAGATCTGGCCGTTCAAACAAGACGTAACCGCTCAATTTCTGGACGTCTACAGATTGCCCCCCGAGACGGTGGCGGCCATCCGGGAGAATCCCGAACTGGTGGCTCAGCACATCAAGGTCACCCGTCGGATTTACGTCAACGTCTGGCCCCAAACCTTCGATGCCGAGGTGGCGACCTACCTGGGGCTCGTCGTGGCCGCCATCCTGCTGGTGTTCGGCCTGCACTGGCTGGTGCTGGTACGGCGAATGGCTCGCCACGCGACGGACTAAGCCTCTCCGGAAGTGGCGCCGTGTTTATCTCCAGCTAATCGCTGCAACCGCTCCGCGGTTGGATTGCGCAACCTACCTGCCACCCGCTCCGCGCTTGAATTAGAATGCTTGGAGGACGGGCACTCCTGCCCGTCCCTCGTATAACCAGCCCCGCATCCCCCATCCCGCACCCCGCATCTCGCATCCCGCAACGCGTCTGGCTGGCATCCCTTCGGGATGCTTTTTTTTGGGGGGGTATCCCCCTATCCGGAGGTGGCGCTGCGCTTACCTCCGGCTAATCGCTGCAACCGCTCCGCGGTTGGATTGCGCAACCTACCTGCCACCCGCTCCGCGCTTGAATTGGAATGCTTGTAGGACGGGCACTCCTGCCCGTCCCTTGTATGCCGCAACCCAGGCCCCACGGGCTGTGACGCGACAGCCCAGGGCGCAGCCCAGGGAACAAACCGAACCGCACCCACCAAGCCCCACGGGCTGTGACCCGACACTCCAGGGCACAGCCCTGGAGAAAACCAAACGGGTCACGCCCCTTCGGGGCTGTTTTTTTCTTTATGTCCTACCCAGGCCTCCGGCCTGGGCTATCGAATCTCGCCCCGTTGGGGCGAAAACCCCAGCCGCATCCCGAAACCCGCATCCCGCAACACAGTTCCTACGAGGCAAATGCCCCAGGAGAGGCTCGGCACGTGCTGGCCGTGACCGTGGGCAGGCTCGTCTTGGCTCACGGCAGAGGGAGCTCTGGAAACTCCAGCGGAATCTGCTTCTTCAACAGGGCCACGGGGGTGGTGTAGTGGAAGGCATAGCCGTCGATCTCGCCTTCCAGGCCGAAGAGGTAAGCGATCCCAAATTCATCGGCCACCTCGCGTGTCTTTTCCATGGTGGACCAGGCGATGGTTTTCCCTGTGGAATCGACCAGCCGCGCTTCGTTTTCGGTGATCCACTCCATGAGGTGTGATTCCAGGGGCACACCGGACGTTTCGAACCGCACGCGGACGCGAACTTCCCAGATGCTGCCCCCTGGCGGCTGTTCCGGCAGTCCTGGCGGGTCTGGCCCGCCTTTGATTTTGCGCACGTGCTGGAGGGTGACCGTCGCCCCTCCCCGCTGCTGCTGTTGGCCCTCAGCCATCCCCAGCTGGTCAAAGCGAAACGTGGCGCGGCCCCCGGGGATCAAACCCTCGATTTTTCCCCGCAGATTGCGCAATTGACGAGCTTGCGGATCGGGCAGGCGGTAGCGGAGCGAAAACCTGCCCACCGCCCCGCTCTGCAGCTCAATTTCCCGCTCACCCTTCACCTCCGGCGTCAACGGCTGTCCCGTATCGTCGGTTCCCTGGAAGGAATCGTAGAGGACCTTGAGGCTGAGCGGTTTGAGCCGCGGTTCCCAGGCGACTTCCACCTCCAGTTCCAGCCCGCTGGGGAGGGGATCCCGCAGACCGCGGCGGGTGATCACCTGCAGCGGCTCGAAGCGGAACGCCCCCTGGTAGCCGATCCGCTGCCGGTCCGCTGCTCGCTTCTCCGTTCGGTTGACGAACGCCACCCCCCGCAAGGGTGCTCCGCGATCGTCAATCGCGTAGGGGTAAGCTGCCAGGCCAGCTTGGTCGAAGATCGTGTCCAACGCTTGCCAAAAAGGCACCTCCTGCAAATCGAGACGGATGGAGGGATTATGGCGGGGCTGACCACGGAACTTGCGGAAATCGACGATCCGATTCCCCGTCTGCCGGCTCACTTCCTCCAGCACGTCCCCCACCGGCTTGTCGCGGACGGTGAGGGTCACCCGACTGGCATCGACCGCCTGGTGTGCGGCCCGCAGTTCCAGGTCGGCCCGCACGCGACGAAGCCCCTCTTGCAGTTCGGCGGACATCCGCAGCTGGGGCTCGGGTAGATGCTCGAGAATCCCCGGGCCCAATTGGATCAGCTGCCGTTGAGCCGCAGCCCGCTGGTCCAGTCGAGCGGCATCCAGTTGGCGGACCAGCTGGCGAACCTGCTGGCCCAGATCCGGTGGTGCCGGTTGGGACGGTTGTGCGATCGCAACCGCCGCGAGAAAGAACCAGGCGGTCCAACCATTGCTTGCCAGAAAGATGCTTTTCATCGGCTCGTCACCAACCGGCCTGCCGGTTGCCCTCTGCTGCCTATTGTAGGCCCCGGGCAGGACTCCTGCCAGGAACCGCCTCACCGCGGGGCGGAATCGCCGCGACGGCCGCCGGTCGCGTGACGTAGAGTTGCGCTGGCGGAGCGGTGCGAGGAGGGCTGATGGTGGAGGAGCGGTTTGTGGGTCGAGCGGCGATGGTGCGAGCGAATTTTTTCTGGCTGTCTTTGGTCAGCTGGGCCACGTGGTGGCCGGTCTGTCCGGTGGCGGTCGCCAACGATTTCATGATCCAGGTGGATGTCCGGGGCCAGCGGCTGGAGGGCCGGCCCTTGTCATATTCGTCCAACGCCGTGGAATTGCTGTTGCGCGACGGCCGCTATTTTCGCTTCCGTCCCTCCGATGCGCTCAGCTACCGCCAAACTTCCCCCCGCTTTCGCAGCTACTCGGCAGGGGAAATGCGGACGCGGCTGGCGGCCGAGCTGGGACCGCAGTTCGCGATCTCGGGCACCGGCCACTACCTGGTCGCGCATCCCCGCGGACAACACGATCTGTGGGCGGGACGCTTTGAAGAGCTCTATCGGGATTTTGTGCACTATTTCGCTGTCCGCGGGTTCCGCTTGCAGGACCCCGAGTTCCCCCTGCTCGCAATTGTGTGGCCGGACCAGCAGACATTTCGAAGGCATGCCGTCCGCAAGGGCCTGGACCTGCCGGCCAACACCTTGGGGTACTACTATCCCGTCTCGAACCGCATTCATCTGTTCGATGCGACCCGAGGGGAGGAAGATCGCGAGGGCTGGCAACGGAATGCCGACACGATCATTCACGAGGTGACTCACCAAACCGCCTTCAATTCCGGCATCCACACTCGCTTTGCCGACACGCCCCAATGGTTGATTGAGGGGCTGGGAACGCTGTTCGAAGCACCCGGAATTTACAGTTCGCAGAAGTACCGCCGCCAGCAGGACCGAATCAACGCCGGCCGCCTGGCCGACTTCCATGCTCAAACTCCCCACCGCCCCCAGGGATTCATGCCGCAGCTGATCAGCTCGGATGAACTTTTCCAGCGGGATGCTCGGCAAGCCTACGCTCAGGCCTGGGCACTGACCTACTGGCTGGTCGAAACCCGCCCTCGCCTGTATGCGGAATACCTGGCGCGGACGGCGGCGTACCCGCCTGGCAAAATCTATTCCTCCGCCGCGCGGATCGCCGACTTTACGGCGATCTTCGGAGACAATTTTGCGATGCATGAAGCGCGGTTCGAGCGTTTCATGGCGAGCGTCCGCTGAACGGGCCGACCCCGCGCGGCCCACCGATTCGCCCCAAAATTCCCCGTCGCTCAGCGGCGAATCTTCAGCTCGGGCAAGGCCCGCTGCAGCAAGCCCACCCCCTCGTCGGTGACCTGAGTGAATTCCAGATTCAATTCGCTCAACTTCTTCAAGCCCGTCAGCTGAGACAGGCCCGCGTCACTGACGCTGGTTTCGCTGAGATTCAAATACGTCAGCTCGCCCAGACCGCTCAACCGCGCCAGCCCCGCGTCGGTGACCGAGGTCCCTGCCAAGCTCAACCAGATCAGCTTCTTCAAGCCCCCCACCACCGCCAGGCCCGCGTCACTAATCTGCGTGTGCCACAAATCGAGCCGTTCCAGGTTGACCAGCGATGCCAGGTGGCTCAGCCCCGCGTCGTTGATTTGCGTCTCGCTGAGGTCCAACACCATCAAGGTCTCGGCCGATTTACCAAGATGCACCAGCCCCGAACCGTCGAGGGGCGTATCGCGGAGCGAGATTTGTTTGAGCCGGGTCATATCTTTCACAGCGGTCAGGGCTTCGTCCGTGATGTAGGTGCGGAAAAGGCTCAGTTCGTCCAGCTTGGTGTGGACGGCCAGGTGAGCAGCACCGGTGTCGGTGATGGCGGAATCCTCCAGCAACAGTCCCCGCAGCGTGGGACAAGCCTTCAAGATTTCCAGGCCCCCGTCGTCGACAGCCGGACAGCGCAACTTCAGCCGCTGTAAGTTCGGCAGCCCCGTCAAGTGCCGCAGGCCCTCGTTGGAAATCAGGGCGCAACCGCGGAGGTCCAGCACCTTGAGTTTCTGAAGTTTCTGCAAATGGGCCAGGCCGGCGTCGGTGAAGTTGTTGTAGAGCAGGATCAACTGTTCCAGGCCCGCCATCTCGCTCAGTTTCGCCAGGGCCCCGTCATCCAGATAGGTGCTGCGCCGCAGATTGACGACCCGCAGGCCGGGAAACTTCTGCAAGGCATCGATGCCGTTGTTGGTGATCTCGGTATTTTCCAAGACCAACGTTTCCAGGTGGTTCAACGGCGGAAGTTTTTGCAAGCCCGCATCAGTAATCCCGGCGCCCCACAGCGCGAGTGTTTGCAGCTGGGGAAATTCGGCCAAGAGAGGTATGGCATCGTCCCCAAAGTTGGCCGATGCCAGATTGATCTCGACCACCTCGCCGGCGGCGTTTTTTTTCACCACGCCCCCACGGGCCTCAATATCTTTCAGCGGAGGGTCGGCGTCGGCGGTGGCCAAAGGCGGATGCAAGGTCGCGGCGACAACCAGCCACGTGGCGGCGAATGCCCAAGGTCGGATCATCATGCGTGCAACTCCTGATAGGTGGGTGAACCAGCGGTGTTCTTTGGGTGGCGGCACGGGTGACAGTGGGCACTCCCCGCGGCAGACAGGGTCCGGAGGATCGGGCGGGGAGCATTGCCGGAACAGGTGGGTTAGCGTATCATACCGTGACGCGGTTGAAAACGTACCAGTCGAGCACCTGATCGCTGTGAACGTGGCCGCAGATAGACCGACTGCTCGACAAGTGTCCTCCTACCTCCCGCTGGCCAGGCACCTCGCGGTGCCCGCGCGGCCAGCCCCCCCAACGGAACCCTGCTCTTTCCTTCCCCCGGAGTTTCCCACGATGACTCAACGCATGACTCGGCGGCGGTTTGTCCAGGCGAGCACCACGGCTGCGGCCGGCTACTGGGTCTGCGGTGGCCTGCAGGCCGCCGAACCGAAGTCGGCCCTGGAGACGATTCATTTCGCCTGCATCGGTATCGGCGGCAAGGGTTCCAGCGACTCGGGCGACGCCGGCAAGCACGGTCAGGTGGTTGCCATCTGCGACACGGACGGCCAGCGGCTAAAGGGTGCTCAGAACCGATTCAAGGACGCCCGCCTGTTTGCGGACTTTCGCGAACTGATCACAGAGATGGGGGACAAGATCGACGCCGTGACGATCAGTACGCCGGATCACACCCATGCCGTGGCCGCCTCGCTGGCGATGAAGCAGGGCAAACACGCTTTTGTGCAAAAGCCGTTGACGCATGGGATTGCCGAGGCTCGTTATCTGAGCGAACTGGCCAAAGAGAAAGGCGTGCAGACCCAGATGGGTAATCAGGGGACGGCGAATTCGGGACTGCGGGAAGCGGCAGCGATTTTGCGAGCGGGGACGCTGGGCAAGGTCAACCAGGTGCATGTCTGGACCAACCGCCCGGTGTGGCCGCAGGGTGGCGAGCGGCCGGCCGCCGCAGAAGCGCCGGCTCATCTCGAGTGGGACTTGTGGCTGGGACCTGCCCCCGAGCGGCCCTATGGCCATGGGTATCATCCCTTCGCCTGGCGGGGCTGGTGGGATTTCGGCACCGGCGCGTTGGGCGACATGGCCTGTCATACCTTCAACCTCCCCTTCGCGGCACTCGACCTGGCTTATCCCACCGCGGTAGAGGCCGAGAGTGCTGACCACAACCGCGACAGCTATCCCAAGTGGTCGCAGATCAAATACGAATTTCCGGCCACCCAGCAGCGGGGACCGGTCGAGGTCTTTTGGTACGACGGCGGCAAGCGGCCCGACCCCTCGTTGTGGGAAGGCCAGAAGCTGGCCCACAGCGGGGCGCTGTTCATCGGCGAGGCAGGCAAGCTGTATGCCCCCCACGATTACGCCTCGACCTTCTCGCTCTCCGAGGGCCTCGAGAAACCGCAGGTCGAGTTCGAAGCGTCGCCGGGCCATTTCACCGAGTGGGTCCAGGCCATCCGAACCGGCAAACCGGCCATGTCCAACTTCCCCGACTACGCCGGTCCCCTGACCGAAACCATTCTGCTAGGCAACCTGGCCGTGTGGGCCGGCAGCCGAGTGGAATGGGACGCCAAGAAGATGCAGGCCACGAACCAGCCCGAGCTGGCGGGGATCGTCCGGCGGGAGTATCGCGAGGGGTGGAGCCTCTGAGAAGGCAACGGGCTCAAAAGTCAGTTGTCCCCGCCTTCCCGCACGCCTCTCCCCCTTCCTGCGGGCGAGGCTGGAGAGAACCACGAAGGACGCGAAGAGTACGAAGGGAGAAAAGCGAAAGGCAATACCACGCCCAAAAGTCCGTGGGGAGGGAAGGTCGTTGGTCGCCGCTGTCCGAAATCCGCTGCACCCCAAAAGCCAGTTGTCCCCGCTGTCCCTCCCCTTGCCAGTCAACTCCTGAACCAATCAGGGTTCATGCGTCGATTCCAAAAGGCTTGTTCCCAGGCTGCGATGCACTTCGATGGTGCACAGGGTGGACGCGATAAAAACGATCGTCGAATTTCTCCTTCGCGCTCTTCGTGTCCTTCGTGGTGAAATTCCCGTTCGCTGGATAACCTTTACCGACCTCTTTCCTGGCCAGGGACCCTTTCTGACCATGGCCGTGAGGGTCTTGAAGCCGCTCCGGCAAGGCCCAGGTCCGTCAGCGTGTCCAGGCCGCGGGGCGTGCCTGACAAAAAATGTTGGAGTCTTCTCTTTCACGCCCCCTGGGGATACCCACTAAATTCCGTGAAGAACCATAAAAAAAGGCTCCCGAGCCGTGAGGCTCGGGAGCCGCCTCCGCAACGTGACGTCCCCACATTCACGCTGTTAGAATTGGAACTGCTGGTCGGCCATGACGGCGTCGGTCGTCAGGCCGATGCCAAAATCGACGGGGCCCCCACCCGGAATGTCCGTCCGAGCCGGGGGAAGCTGATCGTCGCTGCGGGAAACGATCTGGAAAAACCTGTTGGCTCGGCGAGCGGCAAAGGCGGACCAGAGGTGGCAAAAATCGCCGCCAACGCCCCAGTCGATTTCCGCCAGCAACGACGCGCCCGTCGTTTCTGCGGCGCCGGGAGTCCACGGGCTGCTGGACGAGCTCAGCCCGACCTGCCAGCCATCTTCACGGCCTGCCGCGAAAGGGTGAGGGAGGTGGTTGCCGTCCCGCCCGCTTGAGGAACGCCCGTCAACGCTTTCGCAGTTGTGCCATGCATAACCGTGATGCCATGAATCGTGATGCCATGAATCATCGCTCGGATCGATCTTCGTCAGCCAGGACGCGGTGGGGTCCAGGACCAGGGTCGACCCCTCCCGCGGATCCAGCCACCCAGAATTCGGCCCCCAGCGTAGATACTCGATAAGGCAGCGGCTGAACGTGACTTTGAAACCACTTTCCCAGTCGACGTCGGCATCGCGGGCACGGTTGGCCCACGCGGGAGAGTCGGTCAGCGGCAGGCTGGGCAGGCGACCGTAGGCTGGATCGCCGGTCGGCCTCTGGCCCGCCAGGCTACCGGACGGGCCGCTGGCCAGCCTTCCCCCGCGAGGGTCGCTGGCGCGGGCGGCTGTCGAGCAGGAATCCTTTGCCCCAGAGAAACCGCTCGCCCCCCGCAGTCCTCCAGGCACCGCCCCGGAGGGGGTACCACCGCCAGCCGCAGCTCGCCACGGTTCAGTGCGGGGGGTAGAGAACAGGGGCGTCCGGGGCTGGACGGATGCCTGCACCTTCTGCTCGACCGGCGTAACGACCTCTTCATACCCGATGGCGTTCCGGACGTAGGGATCGTAGACGTAGGTGGCCGGGTAATCGGCACGCCCGGCGGTGGCCATCAGCAGCGTACCCAACAGACCGAGGGCAAAAGAGGATTTCATCGGGTAGGGACTCCTTTCGCACGGGGCATTTCTCGTCCCTGCGAAATGAGCTCAGCCGCTGAGGGTGTCCGCCTCCAGCGGTTGTGCGGGGGAAGTCCCTTCCCGATGGATCAATCCATGAAACTGCTGATGAGCTTCATCGACCTGTGGCCGGGCCGGCGTACGGTTTTTCGAAAGTGGGCCCCCAATTTTTGGGGACCCCTGCCGACGCAACTGGTTTGTTCGGATCGACCCGCACGCCGGGCGGTCCTGGCCGGGCGGTTCTGCCCGCAGATTCGCTACCAGCCGCCACTCTTAACCGCCACATCCGCGGCGACATCTCCAACGGCTACCAGCTGCCCCGTGGGGGGGCAACATAGCTCATGATTTGCCGCTGAGCAAATTTTTTTTGGGGCCTCGGGGAATGGCCCCCGGGCCCAGGGGGGGCCGGGACCGATGCTGTGGCCAGCCGGGGTGGCTGCCCCGGTCGAGCCGCCGCCATCGCCGCGGGTGGTGCTTTTCGATACAGGATCGATCGGCTAAGCTGTGAGGCGTTCGGAGGACCGCCCCGACTGGTGGGGCTCCGCCGTGCAGCCGTTGGCGGCCCAATTTCCGCCACAGGCTCGACAGGCACAACATCCAGGCAACGGTGCGCGAGGAGCATGATGGGTGACATGGTGAGCAGCTTGCTATTGGCTCAGGTAGAAGAAGCCGCCGATTGGACGGTGCCGGCCCTGATCGCCCTGGCGGCGGGCGGGCTGTTTGTCTTCTTCGTCGTGATCGTCATTGCCGTGTACGGCAAGCTGTGGTTTCGAGCGTACATGTCCAATGCGCGGGTCAGCATTTTCAGCCTGATCGGGATGACCTTTCGCCAGGTGAACGCGCGGACGATCGTGGACGCAAAGATCATGGCCATGCAGGCGGGTGTGGGTACCGATCCCAGCACAGGCATCACCACCAGTCGCTTGGAAGCGCACTACCTGGCTAACGGCAACGTGCCCAACGTGATTCACGCCCTCATCGCCGCTCACCGCGCCGGCATGGACCTCGACTTTGACCGAGCGGCGGCGATCGACCTGGCCGGCCGCGATGTGCTGGACGCGGTACGGACCAGCGTGCATCCCAAAGTGATCGACTGCCCCGACCCGCGGAAGTCGGGGAAGACGACGTTGAGCGCCATTGCCAAGGACGGGATCCAGCTGATGGCCAAGGCCCGCGTGACGGTCCGCACCAATCTGGCTCAACTCATCGGCGGCGCGACGGAAGACACCGTGGTGGCCCGCGTGGGCGAGGGGATCGTCAGCGCCATCGGTTCGGCCGATTCGCACAAGGATGTGCTGGAGAACCCGGACCGCATCTCCAAGGCCGTGCTGGAACGCGGCCTGGACGCTCAGACCGCCTTCGAAATCGTCTCCATCGACATCGCCGACATCGATGTGGGAGAAAACATCGGCGCTCGCCTGCAAGCCGACCAGGCCGAAGCCGACACGCGGGTGGCTCGAGCTCGGGCGGAACAGCGCCGTGCCGAGGCGATCGCCCGCGAACAGGAGATGAAAGCGTCGGTGGCCGAGAATCGTTCGCGGGTGGTTTTGGCCGAAGCGGAGGTCCCCCAAGCCATGGCGGACGCTTTCCGCAAGGGGACTTTCCGCAGCCACAACCAGTAAGCCACCCGCTCAGCCGCCAGATTTCCCCTCCCCATCCCCATCCCCTCCCCATCCGGCCACCCCGCCGCGGATGCCGCGCCGGCTGGTCCGCTGACCCCGCCCGCTTCGTACCATCCACCCCCCCCGAAAAAGGACAGGCATAATCCCAAAACAACCCCAAAAAAGAACAACCCCAAAAAAGGACAGGCATCATTCAGTCTATTTGCGCGCAGAGCGTGTTTTTTCGTTGTTTCCAGCGTCGCCGCCGCGGTCAGCTCAGCCTGAAACCTCTCCCATCCAGGCGACCCTGGGCGTGGGAGAGAAAAAAAGAAGGGACAGGCAGGAGAGAGGGGCAAGCACGAAAGGACAGGCAAGCAAGCGCGGGGCCGAACAGATTATGCCTGTCCTTTTTCCGGGAGCGTTTTCTGAAAAAGGACAGGCATCATTCAGTCTATTTGCGCGCAGAGCGTGTTTTTTCGTTGTTTCCAGCGTCGCCGCCGCGGTCAGCTCAGCCTGAA
>CAYFZZ010000105.1:0-6679 GCA_964347545.1 uncultured Planctomycetaceae bacterium
CGATGCGTGGCAGTCGACGCTGGGGGCTGGGTCATGGCGAACCTATTTCAGCAGCGGAGCGATCTGGGCGTCATTCATATTTTCCTGAGTCGCCACCGCGACGCCCGTGTCGACTTCGGCGGGCACCTCTTGGCCGCGCAGATGTTCGACCAACAGCTTGACCGCCGTATAGCCCATCAGGTCGGGGTTCTGCACCACCAGGGCATCCACTTCACCTTGCTCCAGCCCGCGGACCAGCAGGGGTGACGAGTCGAACCCGACGAACGTGACTTTGCCGGCCAGGTCCAACTGCCGCAGGGCCAGCAGCATCCCCTCGGTGGCGTTCTGGTTGGAAGCAAAAATCCCGTTGGCCGCTTTGATCGTGTCGACCATGGCCGAGGCTTTTTCCATGGACGAGCTGGTGTCGGGTCCGCCGTACTGGTTGTCCGAAACAATCTCGATGTTCGCCTCATTCAGGGCCTGCAGAGCCCCTTCCTCGCGTTTGGTCGTGCTGGCGTGTCCCACCTGATGTCGGAAGACGACCACCTTGCCGTCGGCGCCGACCAGCTTGGCCAATTGGCCCCCCCCCAGATTGCCCCCCTGGAGGTTGTTGGTGGCGGCAAAGCTGACGTAGTCTTCTCCGGCGGTTGACGTTTCTCCATCCAGGGCCGAATCAAAAATCACGACCGGGATATTTTGTTCGCCGGCCGATTTGACCGGTCCCACCAGGGCTTTGCTGTCCAGAGGCGCCAGGGCGATGCCATCCACGCGTTCGCTGATGAACTGCTGGACCGTTTGAATCTGCCCGTCGCGGTCGTTGTCTTCCGGCGGTCCTTTCCAGATCAGTTCGACGTCGAATTCCTCGGCCGCCCGCTTGGCACCGTTATGGACGCTGGTCCAAAAGCTGGCCTGCGTCCCCTTGGGAATCATCGCGATCCGCAGTTGAGCCTCGGCGGGGGGCTGCTCGCCGCCGGGCGCGGCGGTGCGGCCGGTTTCGGAGGCAGGGTTGCAGGCGAATCCGGTCAGCAGCCCAAGGAGGGCCAGACAGATGGCGGGCGAGCGAAACAGGTACGGCATCATTCGGGTCTCCGGTTTGAAGATCAAGATCACCACCCCCTGCGGGTGGCCAGGTCGTTCGGCGTCGGTTCAGGGCATCCGGCGTGCCAGCGGACCGCCGCGGGGACCCGTCGTCGACCCGTTCTGCTCGAGACGGTCTCCCGATGCGGCATGCCGTCCACGCCCGTGGCCAGTATAAGACGTTCGCCGACGGAAATCACCTAGGGGGTCCCGCGGGGAAGGGGGGGGATTTGGGTCAGGACGGGCCGGGCCAGTGGCGAGCGACTTCGACCAGCGTACGGACCATGACCCCCGTGCCGCCGCCGTCCAGCCAGGGGAGCGGCTTGTCGGCAAACGCCGGCCCGGCCAGATCGATGTGGGTCCAGGGGACGTCGTCGACAAAGCGTTCCAGCAGTTTGGCCGCCGTAATCGCTCCTCCCCACCGCCCCTCGCCGGTGTTCTTGATGTCGGCCACCTTGCTTCTGATCTGCTCGTCGTACTCCTCAAACATCGGCAATTCCCAGGCCGGTTCGCCGGTCGCCTCGGCGGCCTCCAACACGGCCTGGCACCAATCCTCATCGTTGCTCATCACCCCCACGACCTGTTCGCCCAGGGCCACCACGCAGGCGCCGGTCAGGGTGGCCAGATCGATAATCTTGTCCACACCCTCATCGACCGCCACGGCCAAGGTGTCGGCCAGGACCAGGCGACCTTCGGCATCGGTATTGTGGATCTCGATGGTCGTGCCGTTGCGGGCGGTCAGCACGTCCCCCAGCTTGTAAGCGGCCGGGCCGGTCATGTTTTCCACCAGCCCCATGAAGCCGGTCACGCTGACGGGGAGTTTCAGAGCGGCGATGGCGTGGATCGCACCCAGGACGGTGGCCGCCCCGGCCATGTCGCATTTCATGGTCTTCATCGAGTCGCTGGGTTTCAGGGAGAGGCCGCCGGAATCAAAGGTGACCCCTTTGCCCACCAGAGCCAGGACGGGGTCGTCCGCCGGGCCGCCCCGGTAGCGGACGATCACCAGCTGGGGTTCCTGGCTGGAACCCTGGGCCACGGCCAGCAGAGCGTGGCAGCGTTCGGCCTCCAGCCGCGGACGGTCCCAGATCTCGACTTCCAACTTGGACTGCTCTCCCAGCTGGCGGGCCGCCTCGGCGAACGAGACCGGGTCCATCTTGCTGGGCGGCTCATTGACCAGCCGCCGCGTTAAGTTCACGCTGTCGGCCAGGACCCGACCGCTGGCCAGCGGATCGCTGGGGGCGGACCACAGCAGTTGGGCAAACGGGTAACGGCTCTTTTCCGTCTGGTACAGATCCTGCCCCTGGCAGCCGACGGCCGATCCGGCCACGGCGGCTTCGGTCACGGCGGCCGGCCATTGCGGATCGGCGTAAAAAGCGACTTTTTCCCGCTGCTTGGAGGAAAGCCGTTGGGAGGCCGCTGCCATGCACTGAAAAGCGATCGTGGGATCCAGCGCTTCGCGAGGGCCCAGGCCGACGACCACCACCTGGCCGGCCGCCATCCCGGGGGGGGCCAGCAGCGATGTGGTACCATACCGCTTGTCGCGGATCTCTTCGTTCTGCCGCAAGCGGCTCAACAGCCCCCCCGTCACCTCGTCCACCTCGGCCGCCGGACCCTCCGCAGCACGCTCGGTATAGATCCCCACCACCACCGCTTCGGCGGCAACCTGGGCGACCGGCTGATCCGTGGCAACGATTTCCATAGGCGGGTCTGTATGACGAGAGGGTGCTCTCCCACGATTCGCCATTGTAGCCCCGCGGAGGGAGAGTTCCCAGGAGGCGGAACTGGTTCGTGCAACCCGGCAGAGGAACCGGCCTCCGCCTGGCCCAGGGCTTGTCCTCCCCCCCTCACTCGATCGCCTCCCGGGGCGGTCCCCCCTCCGTTACCCCGCGCTCGGCCGCGACTCTTAGAGGGCCCTCGTTTTGGGGGCAGGAACAGCGGCCAGCGCCCTGGGGGCGGTCTAACACTTGCGGTCTTTCTGGGTGGCATCAACCGCGCAGCGGTGAGAGGCAACAGCCGGGGGCGGCAGCACCAGGTCAGGGAGATAAAAATAAGGATCTTCCGGGAGGTTCGTGGGTATGCGCCCCGCCACACAATAGCCGTCCCGGCGTTTGCCGATCGCCACGAAAGGAACCGCAGAATATCGAATGCAGAATGCCGAATGCAGAAGTCGTTTCGGCGGTTCACGGTCACTGGTGGGCAAACCGCTGTCCCTGTCCTGATCCAGCTGGGGAAACACTCCTTCGACATTCTGCGGTTGGTCATTGGACATTCTGCGGTTCTCTCTGGCGCAACGGTCCACCGCTGTTCTTGGCAGCGGATGGCCCCTGCAGAGCGACGGGCCAGCCACGAAATTCCCGGAAGAACCAAAATCAAACCGAGTCGCGAGCGCGACGGCAGGGAAGGCCGAAAGGGGGCATGCGCCTGCTGGTCCTCTTGGGACGCCCTCAGCCCAGACCGGCGGCTAGCGCCTTGCCGCTCAGGAAAAGAGGTGCCCGACCCCGACCGGGCCCCCTGCTCGTCGTTCCGCCTTCAGGCGGCTCTAGGCCCTCTATTCGCTCCCTACCTCAGGGGGACCGTCGCTCAGCGATCGTCCCTCAGCGATACGACTCCCAGCGAGTTACCACGAAGGGCACGAAGGGCACGAAGGGTACGAAGATGGAGGTTGAGGATTCGTCAGCCCAGCTTAGCCACCGGTGGGGAAGTCATCGTGCGCCGAGCAGGCCAGAAGCCGCCTGAAGGCGGAACGACGAACAGGTCCGCTCAACGCCAGACCCCCGGCGAACCGCTGACAGGCCCTCTCTGGGGCAGCCCCCTGGTGCGAGCGTCCACTGCCGGTGGCCGAAAAACGAGCCGGGCGTGATCGAGGGTGGATCCTTCCTCCCGCGCTCCCGGTGTTCCATCCGGCACGCGCGGACTAAGATCAAGCGGTCATGGGATATCGCAGCCTGCAAGCGTGTGTGGACGATTTGGCCCGAAGCGGGCAGTTGGTGCGGATCGAACAGGAGGTGGACGCTCATCTGGAAGTGGCGGCCATTCATCGACGGGTGTACCGAGCGGGGGGGCCGGCGGTCTACTATGCGCGGGTCCGGGGTTGCCCGTTTCCCCTGGTCAGCAACCTGTTTGGCACGATCCAGCGGGCGCGGTACATCTTTCGCGATGCGTTGGAGGGTGTCCGCCGTTTGATCGAGGCGAAGTCCGATCCGGCCGCTCTGGGAAAGCGACCGTGGCGGAACGTGTCGGCCTTGCGAGCGGCCGTATCGATGTTGCCCAGGCGGGTCCGCACCGGTCCGGTCCTGGCGGGCACCACGACGATTGACCAGCTGCCGCAGCAGGTTTCCTGGCCGCTGGACGGCGGGGCATTTATCACCTTGCCTCAAGTCTACACGGAAGATGTCACCCGTCCCGGACTGGCCCGTTCGAACCTGGGCATGTATCGCATCCAGTTGTCGGGCGGCCAATATGCGCCGAATCGCGAGATTGGCTTGCACTATCAGCTTCATCGCGGGATCGGCGTGCACCACGCGGCCGCTCTGCGGGCCGGCGTTCCCTTTCGCGTGAACATCTTCGTGGGCGGGCCGCCCGCCATGAACGTGGCGGCGGTCATGCCGCTGCCCGAGGGATTTTCCGAACTGCGGTTCGCCGGCGCCTTAAACGGCCGCCGGGTGCGGATGATCGATCGCGGGGACGGCTTGCCCATCCACGCCGACGCCGATTTTTGTATCACCGGCACGGTCGACCCCGACAAAAAGTTGCCCGAGGGCCCCTTCGGGGATCACCTCGGCTATTACAGCCTCACACACGACTTCCCGGTCCTCCGCGTGGAAAAAGTGCTGCACCGCGCGGGGGCCATCTGGCCGTTTACCGTCGTGGGACGACCGCCGCAGGAAGACACGGTCTTCGGCCAGCTGATCCACGAATTGACCGGACCGGTGATTCCCACGGTGATACCTGGGGTCCGTGCGGTGCATGCCGTGGATGCCGCGGGTGTGCATCCCTTGCTGCTGGCGATCGGCAGTGAACGGTACGTTCCCTTTGACGAGACGGCTCAACCGGCCGAACTGCTGACCCAGGCGAACGCCATCCTGGGACAGGGTCAGTTGTCCCTGGCCAAGTACCTCTGGATCGCCCGGGATGCCGATGACCCCCAGCTGGACATCCACCAGGTGGACCAATTCCTGATGCACATCCTGCGGCGGGTGGACTGGTCGCGGGACCTGCATTTTCAGACCTGCACCACGATCGATACGCTGGACTATTCCGGCGCGGGCTTGAACCAAGGTTCCAAGGTCGTGATCGCCGCGGTGGGACCCGCCTGGCGGCCGTTGCCGACCGAGGTGCCGCCTGGGCTGCGGTTGCCGCCTGGTCTTGGCGATCCGCGGGTCGTGATGCCGGGGATCCTGGCCCTCCGCGGGCCCGCCTATCAAGTGGGGGCGTTGCCGGCCGCCCTGGAGGAGACGTTTGGGGAGGGAGATACCATCGGCGGATTTCCGCTGGTCGTCGTCGTCGATGACAGCCAGTTTGCGGCCCGGTCGCTGGAGAATTTTCTGTGGGTCACGTTCACCCGCAGCAACCCGGCGGCTGACATCTGCGGGACCGGGGCCTTTACCCAGGACAAACACTGGGGGTGCCGCGGCTCGCTGGTCATCGACGCCCGCGTCAAGCCGCACCATGCCCCGCCGCTGGAGGAAGACGCCGCCGTGGAACGGCGGGTCGATCAGCTGGCGGCCCGCGGCGGGCCGTTGTGTGGAGTGAGTGGTGAGTGGTGAGTGGTGAGTGGTGAGTGGGGGAGGGACGGGTGACGACGGGATTCGGGTTGCTTTTGATCTGGCTGGGGATGCTGGGGGCGTGCATCGGCAGCTTTTTGAACGTGGTCATCTTCCGTCTGCCGCGGGGGCAGAGCCTGGTGCGGCCGGGTTCGCGGTGTCCCCGTTGCCAGGCGGCGATCCGGCCCTACCACAACCTTCCGGTGTTGAGCTGGTTGATGCTGGGGGGACGTTGTCGGGATTGTCGAGCGGTGATTTCCTGGCGGTATCCGCTGGTCGAAGCGGTCACCGCGGCTCTGTTTGGTGCCCTGGCCTGGCTGGTCTTCGGCCCGTTGACCGGGGGCGGGTCCGAGCTGGACGACCCGCGGGGCTGGGGGCTGTACGCCGGGTTGCTGGTCACCGCCACCTCCCTGCTGGTCATCGGCGGCATCCTCTGCGACCGGCAGCGGGTCCCGCGGGCGTTGTACGCGACGCTGGCCGCGGGCCTGGTGGGGGCGGGTCTCTTCCTGGGGTCCCTTGTCGCAGGCTAACCCACTGCCCTACGGCAGACTCGGTGCCGGTTTCTCCCCTGCAGGTCCCCCCTCCGGGGGTGGTGGTGCGGGAGCAATGCGAATCACAAAGGATTCCGTTTCCGATTGGCCGTTGTCATCGTTCACGCGGACGATCACCTGTTCGCTCTGACCCCGGTCCTCAGCTCGGGGTGTCCACGTGAAAAGACCCGTTTGGGGGTCGATTTGGGCACCCCGTGGGGATTCGGCCAGATGGTAGCTAAGGCGGGTGCTCGTCCCGACCCTGCTGCGGGCGATCACGGAAAGCGTGAGCGTTTCGCCGACGGCGATCTCCTGGTTGGTGATAGGCGT
>CAYFZZ010000106.1:0-4694 GCA_964347545.1 uncultured Planctomycetaceae bacterium
GTACCCTTCTTTCCTGCCGCAGCCAATGGCAACGAGCAGACAAGTGACAATCAGGCACCCCCGAAGTACGCACCGAATTCGTGTGGCAATCGTCACAGCGAAAGACCGGAAACGGGCAACCCGTCATTACGTTGGGCCAATTGCTGATAAACTAGAGTATTCATGGTTTCCGCCAAAACCTGAACCGATCCATCGGCGATCAGTACCATCGAGCCGCCGGGATGATAACTGCTAAATCGGTCAAAATCCCCTCCCGGTAGGTTGATGGGTTGCACCGCCGCGACCGAATTGAGTGGGAAGGACCATTGTGCGCCCTGGGTCCGAAAGCTAGATGCCCAACTAGTGCCGTACGTGCCGTCGTTGGCTGCCCCACCGGCCTTCACTTCCGCGACCATGAAGCAATTGCTTGTTCCGTCAACGATATCTGCCATCCTTGTCCCGGAGTTCTGGTAAAAAATCCCGTTGTTGAAAAAGACTAAGTCACTACGTCCGCTTGAAACACAAACCGCATCCGCAGAGGCGCCGCCACCCATGACGGCGTAGTAACTATTCGTCGCCTGATCTCCATTGGTACGGGGATCTGACGGGCACTGAAACGATCCCAGAGGTGTCTCTTGGGCCGAACGGTTATCACTGTTTGGGTTTCCAGCGTCCGGAATGAAGCCGTTGAACGTCCCTTCGAAGTTGAATTGCGCATGCAAATTTTTCTTCTCTAAAAATGGCAGAATCAACACCGTCCAGGGTGCCCGAGTGAATTTGTTGTGCGAATTTATAGTGTTGTCGTTCCCCCCCCCATTGAAGCAAGGAAACGTGTTCAAAACGCTGATGCAAGCCGGAGGAAATGTTTGGTGCGTGTCATGGTAAATGTGAAGGGCGAGCCCAATCTGTTTCAATTTGTTGGCGCACTGAATGCGACGGGCCGACTCGCGGGCGGACTGGACCGCCGGTAACAGCATGGCAGTCAGAATGCCGATGATGGTAATCACTACGAGGAGTTCCACTAAGGTGAAACCCATCCGATGTTCGTTTTTGTTAATTCGTACCATGACTAAAACGCGATCCAAACGCTGATCTGCTGTTGAGCTTTCGGCATCGCTAGACCCCGAAATCGCGCCGCCCCGTCTACTGCGGCATTATGCCAGATTCCCGCACTTTCTGTCACCTGCTGGCGCCCTGCCGATCCTTGAGAAAAAAGGTGCCAGGCTTCTTTTCGCGAAAAGAAGCCTGGCACCTTTTTCGAAATGGCACCTATTTCGCGAAAAGAAGCCTGGCACCTTTTTTAGGTTTTAGGATGGCGTGTGCAGGCTGAGTTCGGCGGTCAGCGGGTCTAGCAGATCGTCGGCCAGATCGCAGCTGTCGAACAGGGCCAGGACCTGATCGGCTGCCTGGGCGCGGGAGTCGCCCAGCTGGGCCACGGCCAACGGGCCGGCGTGCACCAGGTAGGTCGAGCCGTCATCTTGGTTGGCCACCCCCGGGCGAAGGTCCCCGGGCTGGTGGCGGGCGGCCCCGAGATTGTGCTCGAGGACCTGCCCCCCGTGGTCGGCATGGTGCCCCCCCAGGGCCCCGGGTGCGACGTCCGACACCCCGGTGGAAATCGTTGCCGGGACGGCCACGCTGCTGGTGGCCACCGTCAGCCCAGCGTCAACGGTACGGGCGCCCCGCACCACGGTTAGCGAGGTGCCGTCGCTGTCGCCATCGGGATCGTGGTTGGCACTGCTGTCGTAAGGCAGCCCGCCAGCGACATCGGTCACGGTGAAGGTGGCGGTGGTGCCGCCGTTGAGATTGCCCGTGGAAAAGGAGACGTTACCCAGCGAATCGGTGACCCCGGCTTGCGTCCCGCTGGCATCGCCGCTCCACTGCCCCGTGACCGTTACGCCCGCCACGGGATTATCGTTGCTGTCATGGATGGTGACGGTCGCATTGCCGCTCCACTTGCCACTGTTGCCCTTGATCGTGGCCGAGCCGTCGATGTCGCCCACGTGCAGCGTCGCGGCCAGCGGCCCGGCCGTAATGGTGGTGGAATTCGGGGCGCTGTCGCTGTTGCCGTCATTGACGATCAAGGTGGCCACATACGGGCCGTCCACGTCCGCCGTGAAGGTCGGGTTGACGGCCGAGGGATCGGACAGCGTGGCGCTGCTGCCGCTGGGCACCGAGAGGCTCCAGCTGTACGACAGCGGGGCGCCTTCCGGATCGTCGCTGGCGGACCCGTCCAGCTGGACCAGGCCGCCGGTCACGACGTTCTGGTCAGGGCCGGCGTTGGCGGTGGGAGGCTGGTCGATCCCGCCGATGATCGACGTGATCCAGCTGGTATAAGCCGAAACGACGATGCCGCCCCCCGCCGATCCAAAATAAGGCGCCGACGTCTTGCCGAAGGTGGTGAACGTGTTCACGCCGAAGAGGGTCAGATTTCCGTTGTCGTCTTCCAGGAAGGAGGGGCCACCCGAGTCGCCGCCGCCAACGGTCGTCTCCACATCGTTGCCCAGGGTGAGGTTGAAGCCGCTGGGCGAGCCAAAGACATTGGTTCGCTTGTGGTCCCCGTCGAAGTCCCATTGGAAACCTTCGCGAGCCCCGCTGCCCTCGTCGTCGCTCATGTACACGTCCGCGTGGTTCTGACCGTCGCGCTTGACGGTGAAGCTTGCCGAACCGGGAATGTAGCCATTCACGCCGTCACCAGTCGTCCCGTAGCCCACCAGGGTGATCTCCTCGATGTTCACGAAGGGGGTGGTGCTGACCGGGTAGATCGGGACACCCGCAGGTGCCGGGCTGGAAAGTTCGATAATCGCCAAGTCGTCCAACACCGACGGTCTGCCAAAACCGCTGAAGTCCGGATGGGTATACACCGCGCTGGCGGTGAGGGCGTGTGAGAAGTTCGAGCCGTAGTTGAGGAAGAACGAGACGTTGCCGGGGGCGAAGTCGTTGGTGCCGTTGTCGTTGGTGTCGACGCAGTGGGCCGCCGTCAGCACATGCGTGGGGCTGATCAGCGTTCCCGAGCAGAGATATCCGGAGCCGGTTCCCAGGTCCATAAACAGACTGCCCACCCCGCCATACGGGGAGGTGGTGGTGTTGGGATCGACGCGGATGGTCGGCGAGTCGGCAGGGGACCCGTTCGGGTCGCCGGCCACAATGACCTTGGTGACCTGGGAAATATCGGGTTCGGCGATCCCCGTCACCAGAGGCAGCTCCGTCGGCACCGTGGCGCTGAGGACCATGCGAGGCTCCAGCAGCTCGACGCGAAGCTGACGCCCCATCCGCCGCTGATCGTTTTGCCAACGCTTCCTGTTCGGCCTCAGCCGCCGCGAGATGGACCAACCCATGCACACTCTCCCCATGAAAAAAACGATCCCCACCTCGGGGCTCGATCTATGCTGGCGAAACTTACCCGGTCCTGCCCGGCCGGCACCACGCACCTGCGTGGGATCCTGGGGCGAACCGCTGTCGGCCCACCTCCAGCTCAGACGTCCTTGATCCCCAGTATAACCAGGCGAGCAGGCGAGTCAAAACAATCTTTGTCCCTTCCGCGGGCCGACGGATCTGAGCCCCTGCCCGGCTCCGTTGGTGTGGCTCGGCAAAACCGCCAGGCGGGGCGGCCACGCTGGCACCGCCAGCAGCCGGCCGATCGGGCCGCGGGCCGTGCCGGGCCCCTCCGCCGGGGCGATTTTCCCGCCACCAGGCCGCCCCCTCCTGGGGTCTCCTTCGTCACGCGGGCCCCACCCCCCCCAGAAAAAGTGCCAGCCCCCAATGGTTGCGGGGTATGCCGTGTGGGGAAACCGTTGCGCGGGGCGAGTACCTGATGCGGGGGACCAGCCGCTGCTGCGTCCCCCATCCCGCCAGCTCAAGGCACCAACACCAACGTCCGCCGCACTCCCGAGTGATGGAAAATGTTCCACCGGTAGAAGCCCCGCCGCTCGTAGAATGCCCAGCCGTGACCGTATACGACTGGCAGCGGATAGGCATCAACGGCTGGCCTACAGCAACGCGTTTCGCGTTCCCGGGCCGGCACAACAATCCGATAGTTGGGATAGCTGTGCTGGACCACGGTCTGTCCGTTTTCCACGCGAATTGTGGCCGTGTGGGCTTGGACAGCCTCCGAGCTGGCACTGAAGATCGCGACGCCCGTCAGAAAGATTGTTGGCAGTGATACCCGTGCGTAGTTCATAGCTGCTCGCCTCCCAAAGGTGAAAAACATGGTGTGATCGGCGCCAGCCCAGGAGCGGTAGACCGACGAGGCAGCACCGACCGGGACGCTGGCAAGCTATCATCCCCAGTGGGCCTCGACAACCGCTGGGCCGGGGACGGGAGCCCTCGGGGAGGCGGGCTGACGGCGCAACCCGCCTGACCGCTTGACCTTCCTGCAACCAACCACCCCCCCTGCCGGGGGTGGGCAGGAGGGGGTGGCTGAGCGGTCGGCGGGAAAATATCCGCCAGGGCGCGGGCGCGATCGCAGGTTACCATGGAAAGGAGGAAACCCGCACAGACGCCAATCCGCGGGCCTGCGGACCCTGCAGGGGGGGAAGGGTCCGGCCGCCTTCAGCGTTCGGCGACGGGGCATCCACAGCACGCGTGCGACCAGATCGGTAACAAGCAAAAGCGGACCGCCAGGGGCCACACGATCCCGGGCCCACATCGATCTGGGTCGCGCCGCCACGGGGCAGAACGGTCTGGGGAGTTAGGTGCCGGACCATGAGGACCGCGGA
>CAYFZZ010000107.1:0-3229 GCA_964347545.1 uncultured Planctomycetaceae bacterium
CCTCCGCCAGGCAGTCAGCCATTTTTTTCTGAGCGGCAAGGCGCTAGCCGCCGGTAGGTTTTTGCGACGCTCATTCCTGCGGCCATCGGCGGGTAGTCCCGGCGCGCCCGGACCGCTCATGGGAGAGCACCCAGGTGTCCTTCACAGCTTGGCGCCTCTGCGTGAAACACCCATTCGAACAGAAGATCGCGAAGAAGAAAGACAAAGCCGACCGGGGGTGGCAAGCGCTGGCCCCCTAGCCCCTCCCTTCCATTTGTTTCGGATTTCGAAATTCCGATTTCGGATTTTCCTCCGCCAGGCAGTCAGCCATTTTTTTCTGAGCGGCAAGGCGCTAGCCGCCGGTAGGTTTTTGCGACGCTCATTCCTGGGGCCATCGGCGGCTAGTCCCGGCGCGCCGGGACCGCTCAGGGAAAGCAAAAAAGCAGACGCGCTACTTGACGACATATACTTGCCAAGATGGGGTAGGCCTCTGCGGCAGAAACTGCTTTGCCAAGCTCTGCCAAGCCCTCCAAGCTGCCTGGAAAAATAGCCTGGCCGATTTCGACCTCCAGAATCCGGGCCTGGCCGCCGTAGAGATCTGGCTGCTGTGGGTGGCGATCCTAGCCACGGTGATCGCGTTCTGGAAACGGTCGAATTGGGCGGGCGGGCTGTTGGTACCCTATCTGGCCTGGGTCAGTTTTGCGGCGGTGCGGAACGTGGCGATCTGGCAGATGAACGTGCAAATGGACCTTCGTCTGGCTGGCGGTGCTGGCCGTTCCCAGATTTTGCCCCTAGGCCACGGTCGTGAAGCTAACGGTCCCACACAGGGTACTTGTTTTACATAAGTGTCATATCGTAAAATAAGGATGGGGACAGGGGAGCCGTCCTCTCCCATCGTGAAATTAGCAGGCCCCGCAAGGGCCGTTATTATGCGTTCTGGCCATTTCGTAAACCAACCAGAAGGCTACCGGGCGTTCATCCCGGCCCCGCTGCCGCCCGATCCTCCGGTCGAGATGGACGGGGAAATGCTGAAATTGCTCTCCGATGCCGATCGGGCCCTGGGACGATTGGACGGCGTCACCACCGTTCTGCCGAACCCTGACCTTTTCGTGGCGATGTACGTGCGACATGAAGCCGTACTCAGTTCGCAGATCGAGGGCACCCAGAGCACGTTGGAGGACCTTCTGGAGTTCGAGGCCGACGCGAAAGGAAAGGAACCCCCCCGCGACGTGGAGGAGATCGTCAACTACGTGAAGGCGCTCAACTACGGCCTCAAGCGTCTGGGGGAGCTACCGCTTTCGTTGCGGCTCATTCGCGAGATCCACCGTGAACTGCTCGAAGGGGTCCGGGGGCAGGAACGGACGCCCGGAGAGTTTCGGCGCAGTCAGAACTGGATCGGCCCCTCGGGCTGCACCCTGGCGACGGCCACGTTCGTTCCGCCGCCCGTCCACGAAATGCAGCCGGCGCTGGGGGACTTTGAGAAGTTCCTCCACGACACGACAGGACTACCGGTCCTTGTCCATTGTGGTCTGGCCCACGCCCAGTTCGAGACGATCCACCCCTTCCTGGACGGCAACGGACGGGTCGGCCGCCTCCTGATCACGTTTTTGCTGTGCCAACGCGGCATCCTTTCGTATCCCCTGCTCTACCTGAGCCTCTTCCTCAAGGCGCACCGCGCTGAATACTACGACCGCCTGATGGCTATTCGTCACGACGGCAACTGGGAGGGCTGGATCAAGTTCTTCCTCAAGGGCGTCTTCGAGGTCAGCCAGTCGGCGACCCAGACGGCATGCTTGATCCTGCAAATGCGGGAGGAACATCGGCAAGCGATCACGGCGAACTTGGGTAATCGGAGCGCAATGGGGCTGAAACTTCTCGATCTCCTGTTCGAGCATCCCATCGTGTCCGTGCCGTTTGCCAAACAGCGGCTCGACTGTTCCTACGTGACTGCGAACAGGATCATCCAACACCTGACCGATCTGAATCTGCTGCGAGAGATCACGGGTGGGCAGCGGAATCGACGATTTCGTTACGAGCCGTACGTGGACCTGTTCGACGCATTGACTGTCGGCGAGACTCGTTAAGAAACAAGCAGACGCCCTACTTGACGACATATACTTGGCAAAAATTAGACAGGGCTCTCCGGCCGAAACGGCTTTGCCCAGCCCTCCAAGTTGCCTGGAAAAGTAGCCTGGCTGATTTCAGCCTCATCCTGTAGCCGGCCTCTTGGAGGCCGGAGCGTTGCGGGCTCACAGAGCCCGCCTACAGGTTTTTTGAGGCCGGAGCAAATCCCGGAGCAAATCCCGGGACAGGCAATGCACGGGCAAGGGCCCAGCTTTTTGTAAGGCTCTCTGTTGTAAGGGGTTAGCTGCTCTTCGCTGCTCAGCGACCCCCCGGCCCTGCATTGCGTGTCCTGTTACCTTGTCCTGTTACCTTGAGGCTCACGCGCCCAACCCATTTGTTGCTGATGATAAGATACACGCGCTGGAAACAAGGAATGGACCCGGATGCCATACTTTGAATTTCTTTGGACTGACGAAACTGTGGAGCATCTGGCAGAGCATGGCATTTCTCAAAATGACTTTGAACATGTGGTGTGTGAGCCGCAGAGCAAGGGCGTCAGCCGCTGATCTGGCCGCCCAGCTGCATGGGGATACACAGACGACGGGCGATATATAATGGCAGTGTACGAGCAGCTCGAAGACATTACCATTTTACCTGTGACGGCCTATCAAGTTCCGGAACCACGTTAGATGACCATGGATCAATCTAAACCTAAACGAATTACTCGTAAGTTGAGCGTCTCAGAGCAAGAACGTCTGGTGAAGTACCGCGAGCAAATTTCCAGCGAGTTACCGGACATGATCGCGCGCGACCAGATGCGCAAGGAAGCGGGCGAGGAAAAGACGTTGAGCGGGGAATTGCGTCGCGCGATTCATGGCTCGGAGCTTTCTTTAGCCGAGATTGCTGAGCAAGTAAGTCTCTCTCTTGTCGCCTTGGATGAATTTCTCACCGGTGAACGAACGTTGCGATCGGACGTCATGGACCGTTTAGCAAAAACATTGGGCTACGAGTTCACCCAAACACATTGAATGATTGACAAGCCTCCACGGGGAGAAAGCAGACGCGCTACTTGACGACATACGCTTGGCAAAATTGGGCAGGGCTCTCCGGCAGAAACTGCTTTGCTAATTGCTCCAAGTTGCCTGGAAAAGTAGCCTGGCTGATTGCAGCCTCATCCTGTAGCCGG
>CAYFZZ010000108.1:0-4885 GCA_964347545.1 uncultured Planctomycetaceae bacterium
GCACGGTGGGCATGGGGCACATTGCCGCCGGCCTGCAAGCGGTGTTGACCGAACAGTTGGCCGGCACCTCAGAGGGCGCCGACGATCCAGACAGGGATGATTGAATTTGCGATGCTTCAGAAAGAAAGGAAGAGGCGGTTATGAGTAGTGGGAAAGCTCGGGTAGGGATTTTGATGGGAAGCGATAGCGACTGGCCCAAGATCAACGCGGCCAAAGCGGCGCTGGACGAGTTCGGTGTTGGCTGCGAGGTGCGGGTGATGAGCGCTCATCGTACACCCGCCGCCGTGCTGGATTATGCCACGACGGCGGAACAGCGTGGTTTGCAGGTGATTATCGCAGCGGCCGGCGGAGCCGCTCACCTGGCCGGGGTCGTGGCAGCCCACACCACCCTGCCCGTGATCGGGATCCCGGTCCCCACCGCCGACCTGGGAGGATTGGACTCGCTGCTGTCGACCGTCCAGATGCCGGGGGATGTTCCGGTGGTGAGTGTGGCCGTGGGCCTGGGGGGCCCGCGGAATGCCGGCTTGTTCGCCGTGCAGATCCTGGCCACCGCCGATCCAAAATTGAAAGCCAAACTGGCGGAATTCAAGAAAAAACTGGTCGGAAAAATCGAGGCCAAAGACCGTGCGCTGCAGGATAAAATCGCCAGCAGCTAACCGGGCTCGGGACTTCCAGCGTAGCTTTTTAAAATGTGAGTCTGCAGAGGAATCTGTGGGCAACAAGCGACTGACGTAGGAAAGGGAATGGTCCCTGGAAGAGGGGAATTGAGCGCGATGTCTGCCAGCAATCGGTGGAGTTTTTCAGTCAGCCATATTGTCTGGCCCGTGGAGAGCGGTTAAGCAGGTCGGTTAAGGGTATCCGGTTAAGCGTGGCGGTTAAGACTGCGATGAAATATACCCTTAACCCCTACCCCCACGCTTAACCGCCCACGCTTAACCGACTCCCCTCGGCTCCCGACGCTCAGCCATGACCCCTCACCGCTCGGTCGAAACGCTGCGTTGGGTCGGTGACCAGGACGGCCACCTGGTGATCATCGACCAGACGCGTCTGCCGGCACAGCTGGTCGAGCTGGAACTGCGGGATGTCGAAGCGGTGCGGGAGGCACTGCAGGCGTTACGGGTCCGCGGTGCGCCGGCGATCGGGATCGCGGCGGCCTACGGGGTCTGCCTCGGCCTGCAAGGGATCGGCGGTGACGAGCGGGATTTTTGGCGTCGGCTGAAGGAGGTCACCGCTCGGCTGGCGACCAGCCGCCCGACGGCCGTGAATCTGTTTTGGGCGCTCGAGCGGTTGCAAGCGGTGGCCCAGCGGCATCGGGGCGAAGGGGCGGTAGCCTTGCGGGCGGCCCTCCTGTCGGACGCGCGGGCCCTGCATGAGGAAGACCACCACATCTGTCAGGCCCTTGGCCGTCACGGCGCCCCGCTGCTGGCCGACGGCAGCGGCGTACTGACGCACTGCAACGCCGGGGGCCTGGCCACCGCCGGTTCCGGGACGGCTTTGGCCATCCTGTTTGCGGCCCAGGAGGCGGGCAAGCACTTGCAGGTCTACGTCGACGAAACGCGGCCCCTCCTCCAGGGCGCTCGCCTGACCGTGTGGGAATTGCAACAACGGGGGATGGACGTGACCCTGATCTGCGACTCCGTGGCCGCTCAAGTCATGCGCGAGGGCCGCGTGCAGGCCGTCGTGACCGGCGCCGACCGGATCGCCGCCAACGGCGACGTGGCCAACAAGATCGGCACCTACCCGCTGGCCCTGGCCGCCGCCGCGCACGATATCCCGTTCTATGTGGCGGCACCCACCAGCACGTTTGACTTGTCGCTGGCCAGCGGCGATCAGATTCCCATCGAACAGCGGGATCCGGCAGAGGTCACCCACGGCTTGGGCCGGCCAATCGCGCCCGGGGGGACCGCCGTCTACAACCCCGCCTTCGACGTCACGCCCGCGCGACTGATTCGAGCCATCGTGTGCGAAAAGGGGGTCATCCAGCCGGTCAGCCAGGCGTCGATCGCCCGCGTTCTGAAGCGATCGTCCAACCCCTCCTGAATCGGGCGGCCACCCCCCCCGGCACCCCAGGTGGGCCAACCCGCAGATGCTGGTCCAGCAGCCTCCGCCGCAGCCACTTGCCCAATCGGGGCTGTCGTCGAGCTGATGGGACATGTCGTCAAAATGACCGCCGCTGAGCCTCTCGCTCGTTGTGGCGGGTCTTCCCAGCCTCAGGAACGCCAAGTCTCTGGCAGGGCATGGGTTATCGTTGCCGGCGGTGAGCGGTAGTGGTCGTTCGGCGCGGTCGTTGCGTTCCTGGGTCTGCTGGCTGGCTCCCATCGGGGGAGCGGCCGGACGATTCCCCGAAAGCGAGGACCAAGCGATGACCTGCACGAGAACACTCCTGGCGATCCTGGTCGCCGCCGCCGGTACGTTGATCGGATCGAGTTCCGCCCAAGCGGTTTCTGACCATCACATTGACGTTTATGCACTGCGCTTAGAGCGGCAAGCCGATCGTCTGATGGTCGAACTGCAACGCCGTTATCGTCACGTGGACGGTTTTGGCCACTTGCTGGCCGACGCGCGGCGGGTCCAGCGCGGGGCGGCCCATGTGCACGAGGTGGCCCATGCGGGCCGTGACCTGGTCCATCTGCAGAGGGACCTGCGGGAATTGGACGAGGCGGTCCATCATTTGGACGAGTTGATGAGGGGAGTGGAACAGCGTGTGTGCCATTGTCGTGATCGCCATTGCGGGCATTTCCACGGCGACCCCCGCCCGGCCCGCCGGCTGATCGACCAGATGCTGGACACGCTGCATCACCTGCAGGAGGACGTCCGAGTGGCGTTACGAGGTTGCCACGTGCGTGCACGCGTGGGTCACGGTTCCCCGCGGGGTTTCCGTTACGGGCCGGCAGGGGCCTATTATGTGACCTTTGGCCACCGCGGCTGGACGGTGCGGTTGGGTTCCTGGTTCTGAGGGCCTGGCTGACGCCCGGCGGACCTCCCCCCCGCCGGGCGTCGCCGGATCCGCCTTTTTTCCTCCGGGTCCGGTTCCCGCCCCCGGCCGCCCGATCTTGTCCCGTCGTCGTTCGCTGCCCAGGGCGGCCGCCTGCCGGAGGGGCGGGCGGCCTGATGGTCGTGATGGCCGAGATTCCCGCGGTGGTGGAAGCCGGCCGGCCCCGCGGACCAGGGGCCGTGGCCGACCGCCGCGGGGCGGCGGGGGGGTGGGGGACCCCCGACGGCCCCCGGTGCCGTTTCTTGTGCCGCCCGCTGCCCGGCCCGGCCGAGTCACCGCCAAGCCGGATGATGGTCTGGCGAAGGCCCCCGGGGGTGGGTAATATGTTGCGTTCCATGGGCGGTCTGTTCCCGGGAAATTTGGGTCAGCACGCGGGCGGCGGGGCCACGTGCGTCATCGGTTTTGCACTGCGTGGAGGATTTATGAATTGCATAAGGGAATCCATTTACTGATTGACTGTCGGAATGTTTCTCGGGAAGTCTGCCTCGACGATGCCGGAATCTTGGACGCCATGGCCGAGGCGGCGCGTCGGGCCGGAGCGACGGTGATCTCACAAGCTCGTTATCGCTTCGGCCATAATTCTCCGGCCGGATTCACGGCCGTTGTGCTGCTGGACGAAAGCCATTGTTCGGCTCATGCTTATGCCGACGAAGGCATGATGGCGATCGACATCTTTACCTGCGGCAGCACCAGTCCTCACGAGGTTCTGGCCTGGTTGCGTGAAATCGTCGATTTGGGTGAAATAACGGTGCGTGATTTTCCGCGATTCGTGTCGGACGATTCACCGCCGGAAAGAAAACTCGAGGTAGCCCAGCCCCTGATTCCCACATGAATTCCCGCAAGCTGCATGACGGTCGCCAGGATGGGTTGCGTCCGCTGGAAAGCCTCTCCCTGGAGAACGTCGATTCGTTCAGCGACCTCCTGCAAGCGATGTCGAAAACGGCCTTTGGCGGCCGCCAGCTGGGCGAAGCGTTTGAGATTCTTCTGGAAATTGCTCAGCGACCGCAGTGCCATACGGTGTTGACCGTCTCGGGTGCCATGACGGTGGCCAAGCAGGGGCTGATCATCTGCGACATGATCGAACGGGGCCTGGTGCAGGCCGTGGTTTGTACGGGAGCCCTGGTCGCGCATGGGCTGACCGAATCGATCGGCCTGACGCATTATCGAGCCGATCCGAGCAGGTCCGACCAGACGCTGTTCGAACAAGGCTATAATCGCATCTATGACACCCTGGAGATGGAAGCCAACCTCAACGAGGTGGAACAGTTAATTCGTGATGTTGTCCGCCCCGCGCCAACCGAGGATGCGGGCTGGTCGTCCGCATCGCTCTGCCAGGCCATCGGGGAACGGCTGGACCAACTCGATCACGGTCCGGGGATCTTACGCAGCGCCTGGCGGCACGAGGTCCCGGTGTTCATTCCGGCGTTTACCGACAGCGAAGTCGGCTTGGACGTCAGCATCGCGACGATGCTGGCCGCCCGCCAGGCGGCTGGCCAGCCGGCGTCCGGGCGCGAGGCCGGCCAGCTGTGGAAAACGGTCCCCCGCTTCAATCCCTTCCTGGACCTGCAACAGTACGCTCAGTTTGCTCTCCAAGCCGAAGAACTGGCAATCTTTACCATCGGTGGTGGTGTGCCTCGGAACTGGGCCCAGCAAGTGGGACCCTACGTGGACATTACCAACCACCGGCTGGGTACCAACCTGCCGCCAGTGCGTTTTCGCTATGGAGTCCGGATTTGTCCCGAGCCGGCCCACTGGGGGGGGCTGTCGGGCTGTAGTTACTCGGAAGGCGTCAGTTGGGGCAAATTCGTCGCCCCCGCAGAGGGTGGCCGGTTTGCGGAAGTCCACGCCGACGCCACGGTCGTCTGGCCCCTGCTGATGAAAGCGGTCTTC
>CAYFZZ010000109.1:0-19601 GCA_964347545.1 uncultured Planctomycetaceae bacterium
CGGCTCACCGCTGCATCAGAGTGTTCGGTTAAGAGTGTTCGGTTAAGAGTGTTCGGTTAAGAGTGTTCGGTTAAGAGTGGCGGTGGGGGTTAAGCGTGCATTTCATCGCAGTCTTAACCGTTACGCTTAATCAAGTACTTTTAACCGACCTGCTTAACCGCTCTTCACAGGCCAAATCATATCGCTGAGTGAAAAACTTTCACCCATGGCTGGCAGCCATCTCGCTCAATTCCCCTCTTCAAGGGACCCTTTCCTTTTTTAATGTCAGTCGTTTCTTGCCCACAGATTTTTCTGAAGACCCAAAAACAAAAAATGCGCCATGCCCGGCCAGCTGTGTCAGCTGACATCCTTGCCAACGATCCCGGTCGAGGTGACTTACATTCCTATACGGGCGACACGGGGCAAGTTACTTCAGATGCCGTTAACCCGGGCCGGGCATGGTCGCATTCAATCCTCAGATAAATGTTTTGCTCGGGCGGAGTCCGGCCAGCGGACGCCGCGGTTAGCCTGATAAATTGTCAAACAGCCGCCGGAAGCGGGGGATGCGACGGTTGAGATAGTCCAGCCAGGCGGCCGGTCTCCATAGTTCGATGCACACCGCCGCCCCAATCACGGCCACCTCGCCGCCCGGTTCGACCCCCAGAAATTCGCGGAAACCCTCGGGGACCAACAACCGCCCGCGACCCGCCAGTTTCACCTCGCTCTGCCGCGTGGAGAGCAAGCGTCCCAGCATCTGGACCTGATGCATGCGACCCTCCAGCTTGCCCGCGCGGATCTTGCCGCGGACCAGGGCCAGGCCCGCGTCCAGCTTTTCCTGCCAGCCGGCTTGACTCCATAAGCTCAAACATCCCGGCCTCTCCTTGACCAACAGGCAGCGGCCTTGGGGGGCCATCAGGGAGCCGACCAACGGTTCGGGTAAGGACAACCGATGCCGCTCGTCCAAAACCCGCGAATACTCCCCAACCAGGAACTCAATCTCGCTCTCCATCACGGCCGGCCACCCCCGCAATAGCCCTGTTATGCCTGTTTTTATGGCCAATACAAGGGGGTATGGGTCAATTTCCCACAAAAATATTCAAAAATATTTATTTGAGGGAGAGATCCCCACAAAATTGCTAAAACAGTAGATCCAGAGGCGACTGGGCTTGGGGGGGGGTGGCGAGCCTGCGGGGGGGTGGGTCGAGCAGTGTGGGGCGGGTCGAGCGGGGGGGGTGGGTCGAGCGGGGGGGTGGGTCGAGCGGTGTGGGGTGGGGTCCTGGCGAGCCCCCAGGAACGCGCCAGGCCGCACAATGCAAAGGGTTTACGCCTTCGTTCAAATTCCGCGGTCTCCCCTTTTTTCTGGCCGAACTGCTGGCAACGGCCGATGAAAGCCTCTAGGCGTCGCCCGGGATAGGCAAAAAAGCTCGAGACGCCCCCTGCGGCAGGAGCGGAGTCCTGACGCATTCGGTTTGATAGATGAGATGAGCAGAGGACGGATTCCGCCATGGAGATCGCGACGACCCGCTTCGGCGCCGTACAGATCAGCCGCTCGGATCGCATCTGTTTTCCCGGGGGACTGCCCGGTTTTGAAGACTGCCGCGACTGGGTGCTGCTGGCCGAGCGTCCCCAGAGCGAAATGGGCTGGCTGCAGTCCACGGTCTGGCCCGACCTGGCCCTGGCGGTCGTCAATCCCCGGGTGTACGTGCCCAGTTATGAGGTGCGGGTGGAGCCCAGCGAGTTGAACCCCCTGGGGCTGGGCTCGCCAGCCGACGCCCAGGTCCTGGCCATTGTGGCTCGCCACGGCGACTTCCTCACCCTGAACCTCAAGGCCCCCCTGGCGATCAACGTCCGTCGACAGTTGGGTCGACAAGTCGTGAACAACGGTACCTGGTCCTTGCACCACGTGGTTACCGGCCGCCCCGTCCCGCTGCGCAAGAGCGCCTAACGACAAAGGAATATTCGATGCTGGTGCTGTCCCGACAACGCGACGAGAGCATCATGATTGGCGACAATATCGTCATCACCATCGTCGACGTCCGCGGCGACAAAGTCCGGCTCGGTATCGAAGCTCCCACCGAAATTCCCGTACATCGCCAGGAGGTGTACGAAGCGATCCAACGCGAAAATCGGCGAGCCAGCCAGCTGCAGTCGAAAGACGTGCGGCAGCTGGATTAGGCACGCCCAGCGGCTCCCCCGGTGGATGCTCGCCCTGGGCCACCGGCTCACCCCCCCCCGCTCCGGCAGCCCACCCGGGCTTGGCCCGCTCAGCCGCGCCCCGCCCCATTCCCGCAGTGGCCCGCGGCAGCCTGGCTGTGGCCCGCAACTCAACCGCTTCCTCCCCGCCCCCCAGACCGGCTCGTCCTCGAAGGACCCCACCGGTGCCGGCTGGTTGCGTCCCCTTGTTTTCCGGATTACGATTGAATAATCGTCTGCCGCGAACGTCGCGGTCGGCGGCGGGTCAACCATCATGTCGCCGGAGGGTTCCATGCGACGAGCCAAACGATTTATCAAGGTAAGCGTGGCGTTTTTGCTGATCGGCTTGATGTCGGTCAACGTGTCGCTGGCGGGCCACTTTCTGTGGGGCTGCTGTCCCCCACCGGCTTGCCCTCCCGTCGTTTACACCTACGCCTGTCCTCCCGCTCCGGTCTGCGCCCCAGTCCGCTGCGCACCCGTCTACCTGGATTGCGGGGGATGCGTCGGGGACGCCGTTGTCGTGGAAAGCCAACGGCAAGCGGTCGAGCCGGCTCCGCAGCCGGCCCTGGCACCCCCCGAACCGTCCCCGCCGGTCAGCGACGAGGCGTTGCCTCCTCAGCCTGTTGTCGACGCAGAGGCGGCCGAGCCCACCGCGGAACCGGCCGAATTCGTCGAGGACGAGCCTGCGTTGCCGGTGACGCCGGCGGCAGAACCGCCGGCGGCCGCCCAGCCGCCTGGGGATCTGGCGGACGATCTGCCCAACCTGCCCGGTGAAGAGACCACCGCGGAAACGCCCGCTGAGCCCAGCGCCCCGCCGCCGGGCGATGTGCTGGAACCGCCTCTGGCGCCGCCCAGCGATCTGGCCGAACCGCCGGCGGATCTGGGGGATGATCTGCCCGACCTGCCAGGCGACGATGCCCCGGCGGAACTGCCCGGGGTGCCGGCCGAGCCGGTGGTGCCTGTCGAGGAACCTCCCGCGGACCTGTTCGGCCAGCCCGTCACCGAACCCGAACTGGACGAACCGCCCGCGATAGACGAGCCGGGCGATGATCTGTTTGGCGAACCCGTAGAGGAGGGCGAAGCAGCCCCGCCGCCTGCGGCAGAAGAACCGGTGGATGATCTGTTTGGCGAACCGGCGGCGGAAGAACCAACCGATGATCTGTTTGGCGAGCCGGCAGCGGAAGAACCAGCCGATGACCTGTTTGGCGAACCAGCGGCGGAAGAGCCAGTGGATGATCTGTTTGGCGAGCCGGCGGCGGAAGAGCCGGCCGACGACCTGTTTGGCGAACCGGCGGCGGACGAACCGGCCGATGACCTGTTTGGCGAGTCGGCTGAGGAGGGTGAAGAAGCCGAACCGCCCGCAGAGGAGGAAGACGAAGCGGCCGATGACTTGTTTGGCGAGTCGACCGAGGAAGGTGAAGAGGCCGAGCCGCCGGCAGAGGAGGGAGAAGAAGCGGCCGATGACCTGTTTGGTGAGTCGACCGAGGAAGGCGAAGAAGCCGAGACGCCGGCAGAGGAGGCAGACGAAGCGGCCGATGACCTGTTTGGTGAGTCGACCGAGGAGGGTGAAGAAGCCGAGCCGCCGGCAGAGGACGAAGAGCTGGATGACCTGTTTGGCCTGTCGGAGGGGATGCCGTCGGCCACTGAGCCTGCCGTGGTTGAGCCCCTCGTGGTTGAGCCTGCCGCCACGGCGGCCGTGACAGACGGTGGCCAGACGCACGTCGCGTTGGCGAAGACCTCCCCGTCGATGGATGAGCTGAGAACCTGGACCGACAACACGGGGAAATTCCAGGTCCGCGGGCAGTTGAAGCGGATTCTGGAGGGCAAGGTGCGGATCCTCAAAGACAACGGGCGTTACACGACCGTCCCCTTCCACAGGCTTAGCCAGCCGGATCTGCAGTTCGTCCACGATTGGTCCGTGCGGCTCAACAACGTGGCCGCGGTGCGGTAACCGCGATCGCGGTCGTTTGGGGTTGAGCGTGATTGGCGGAACTCCGTCGTGTGTTGGCCGCAGGTTGTCGGTCGACGGATGGGGATCACCGACCACGGTTTCCTTAGAAGGTTGTGTCACGCTCGTGCCATGTCGCGCACAGAAATCCTGGCAGACCGGTACTGGCAAATCGCTTTCGTGTGGCACGGCGACCGCTGGGCTCACACCATCGCCGCCGTGGTCGGTGACCGGCTGGTACCCCTCCTGGACTCGCGGGAAGGCACCCCAGTGGATCGCTGGCCGGCCAGCCCGCCGTTGAGCGACCTGCACCGCCAGGATGCCCGGGGGGCAAACACCGTGATGTTGTTGGGGATGGCCGGCCGCAGCCACTGGTCGGTGACCGTCCAGCTGTCGGAAGGGGATCGGGCGGCCAGCTTCCAGGTCGCCTGTCGAATCCACGCCGAATGGCCCGCGGCAGCGGCCCCGGATCGAGGAGCCTGGCCGCTGGGCAGCCGCTATCGCTCGTCGGTCTGTCCCAGGCAGCAATCCCCCCAGGCCGCCTGGCTGGCGGAGCAAGACCTGGCCGTCCAGCTGGTCGCCGGGCCCGTCGCCGACGCTCCCCCCGGGCCGCCGGTGACGATTGCCACGGCCGACCATGCGCTGGATATCCTCCCCGGGCCGCAGGGAAATTCCCTGCCCCGCACCGTCCGCTGGAACTACTGTTTGACGCAAACCGACACTCCGGGCCCATCTGCGATAGAATGAGGGGGGTGGTGTTTTTGTTCCGAGCGGATCCGAGATGCCCAGGACTCGACAGTCAGCGCGGCCGAGTTGGATTGGCGGCGAGCGAGAAATGCCCGCGGTCGTGGCCGATCCCACCAGCGAACCTTACCTTGTGCAGGTCGGTCGCCGTGCGATGGCTTGTCGCTTCCAGGTTTACCTCCACGCAGGCCAGCAAGCCGACGTGGTGCCGGCCGCCCTGGCGGCTCTGGACGAAGTCGACCGGCTGGAATCGGTCCTCTCCGTCTACCGGGCCGACAGCGAAGTGGCCGTGATCAACCAGACGGCATTCCCCGCTGCGGTCGCGGTCAGTCCCGAGGTGATGGAGCTGTTGCAGCTGTCCCTGCAGCTGCATGCCGAGACGAGCGGCGCGTTTGATGTCACGGCCGGACCCCTGTCCGAGACCTGGGGAATTGCGCGAAGCGCGGGTCGGATCCCTACCTCGGCCGAACTGGAAGCCGCGCGGGCCAGGGTGGGCAGTGCCTACGTGGAAATCGACGAGCAGGGGGGTACGGTCGGTTTTCGTCGCCAGGGCGTCCAGCTGAATTTTGGGGGGATCGGAAAAGGATACGCCTTGGACATCGCCGCCCGTGCGCTGGCCGCCGACGGGGTGGCAGACTTTTTGTTTCACGGCGGTCGCAGCAGCGTGATCGCTCGCGGCGACTCCGTCGCCGGAGAGGGTGGCTGGAAGGTGGGGCTGATCCACCCCCGCCGGCCCCAGGTGCGGCTGGCGGAAGTCCGCGTTCGCGATCGAGCCCTCTCGACCTCCGGTTCGCAGATGCAATCGTTCCAATACCGGGGGCGGCGGTGGGGACATATCCTCGATCCTCGGACAGGGTGGCCCTGCGACGGCCTGTTATCGGTGACGGTGCTGGCCGCCACGGCGGCCCGCGCCGACGCGCTGTCCACAGCCTTGTTCGTGATGGGGGCCGCCGAGGCGGCGGATTTTTGTGAGCGGCATCCCGAGGTGGCGGCGATCCTGGTCCTGCCCGGCGCGGGCCGCCAACAAATCGCCCTGCAAGCCTTCAATTTGAGCGACGAGGACTGGCAGGTCCTGGAAACCGCTTAGCCCTCCTCTGAGCCCCCCCGGGTGGGACGGGCGTGGGGGAGAGCAGCATTTTTGGGGAGCCGGCCAATAGGCAATATTTTTCCAACCCCTTCCCTGTTTTTCGATTTTCTCCAGCGTGTAGAATTTCCTCAGAGCGTTTTCCGGCAGACTTGCCGATTTTATTTACAAGTGCGCGGTGTCGGCGGGGATCTGCAGTCAATCGTTGTAACTGGCATGACTGAAATCATCATCAGCCACAGTCCCTATCTGACCTATCTGGGGATCATTCTGTTCCTGATGCTGACTGGGGCGGGTCTCCCGATCCCCGAGGAGGTCCCCATCGTGTTGGCCGGTTATCTGAGTTCCGGGTCCGATCCGTTTTTGAATTTTTATGCGGCCTTTGCTGCTTGTTTGGCGGGAGCATTGTCGGGCGACTTGTTGATTTATGCGATTGGCCGTTATTTGGGGACAGGTTTTTTGCGGCGGCATCCCCACTTGTCTCATCTGCTGCATGAGGAGCGGGAGAAGCAGATGGAGGCGTGGATTCGTCGTCACGGGCTGAAGGTCTTCTTCGCCGCTCGCTTTATGGTAGGAATTCGCGCGCCCATCTATCTGGCGGCGGGTATGTTGCGGGTGCCGTTTCGGCGGTTCCTGGTGGTCGATGCCTTTGCCGCGACGATTGTGGTCGGCATCGTGTTCTGGCTCAGCTACACCCTCGGCCCCACCGTGGGCCATCTGGTCCGTCAAGGCCAGATCGCGGTGACGGGGTTGGCGTTGGTGGCTTGTGCCGTCCTGTGCGGCCTGTACCTGGTCTGGCGTCGCCGGCGTCAGGCGGTCCAGCGGGCTGCGGCCGGGGATGAGGGACGGGGGTCGCTGAGCGAGCGGGCCGAGGAGGCCTCGGCTGCCGATCGGTTTGTGGCCTGAGCGGACAGGGGCTAATCGACTTTGCCGCCCAACGCTTGATAGCGCTCCCGCGTTTCGTCGGAGAGTTTTTTTAGGTGGTTGAAGGCCGCTTGAGCTTGATCCAGCTTGGCCTTCACGCCGCTGGCCTGGTCCGAGGCCTGTTGAGCCGCCGTGGCGGCCTGAGTGATTTTGTCAACCTGTTTTTTTAGTTGAGCGGCCTTTTGGTTGGCCTGGTCCAGCTGCTGTTTGAGTTGGTCCGCCTTCTTTTTCGTCTCCTCCGCCGTCTTCTTGAGGGCCTCTGCCCGCCCTGGCAAATCCCCCGCCTCTTGTTTCGCCTTCTCCAGCGCCGTGGTCGCCTCGGCCAGGGCGGCCGCGGCACGCTGCCATGCCTGCCCCGCACTCTGCCGCTCCCGACCCGGATCGGGGACCACCTCCAAGCCGCTGAGGGCTTGTTTCAACCCGTCGATCCCCGCCTCCGTGGCCTTCGTCTGCCAGACGTACAACCGCTTGAGCTTGGCGAGCCCCTTCAGTTTGGCCAGCCCCGCGTCCGTGACGGCCGTACCGTACACGTTCAAGTACTCCAGGTTGCTCAACCCCGCCAGATGGTCCAGCGCCGCGTCCGTAATGGCCGTCTTCTCGAGATGCAGCTTCCGCAAGTTCGTCACTTTGGCAACGTGCTGCAGACCGGCATCGGTGATCTGCGTGTCTTTCAGGTTCAGCGAAATGACCTTCGGCAGGTGCTGCAGGTGCTGCAGATGTTCGTCTGTCAAATCCTGACCGCCCAGGTGAAAGTCCACTTCCAGGGAGTCGTCGTTGCGAGCGACCTGGCGTACCGAGCCGCCGAGTTCTTCGATCCGCGCAATGGCCTCGGCAGGGCTGGCCGCCGGGCGGTAGGGAACCACGGCGACGACCGGCGGTGGTTGAGCCGCCGGCTGCTCGGGCTGGGGTTGCTCAGGCTGCGGTTGCTCAGGCTGCGGTTGCTCAGGCTGCGGTTGCTCAGGCTGGGGTTGCTCGGCCGCCGGCTGCTCGGCGGGCGGTTGCTCGGCGGGCGCACCGCGGGGGATGGCGATCCACAGAAAGCCTGTCGTGAGCACGGCTAGCATGGTGAATTTCATCAGACGAGTCTCCTGAGGACAGATGGCGACGCGGGCGGGGGTATCCGGCCAGAAGTTCGACCCCCCGGCCGCGGCGGGGACCGCGGTTCCTGGTGGCCATGGCCCGCAGCCTCCGGCGCTCTGTTGCCGGTCCGCGTGGTGACCACCGCATCGGCGAACCTGGCCGCTGGCCCGGGTCGGCCTCACCCGCCCTGTCAGCGGGCCAGGAAGTCAGGCCTTATTATGGTCAGCAGCGGGTCCGTTTGTCAGCAGGTCAGCACCGCGGGACCCGTGCGCGGGCGATCTTCCCCCCACGCCGCCAGACGGCGGAAAAATTGGGCCGCACAGTCCACAGAGGCCGTAGAATCGGCCGCGAGCGGGGGGGGAAGGTGGGAATAAAATCGAACCGCCGACGCGATAAATACATGGAAACCGCATTCTCTGCCGTGTGGCAAACATTTGATGCGGGCGACACACGAACTATAAAGAAAGTATGAGCCGGTGGGGGAAGGGAGCGCCGCCAGGTGGCTCAATTCCGTGGCCCACACTGCTCCTCTTCGGCTGGATCCACCAGCGGCCCGTGCTTAACCCAGGATCGTCCCCGTGGCGGATACTGCCCACCAGGCGCCAGTTCCCCTCGGTCCGGATCCCCCGGCCAGCGGGGATGCCGTGCACCGACCCGAACGGTTGCTGAGGGCTCAGCCCCTCCCCGGCGAGCCCCCCGCCGCGCCGGTTCAGCCCCCGCCAACCCGGCAGGAGGCGACGCCCCACTTCCACCCTCTGGCGGCGGGAGAGGCAATTCCCCTGCCCCCCATCGCCGGACCAGCGACCCTCGCAGATCGTCCCGCAGGAAACGAGGAGCCTGTGGTTGGGGAGAGCGGCATCTGGTCCGAGCTGCTGAGGCAGAGTCCCGGTTGGCTGGCCAGCATGGCCCTTCATACGATCCTCTTGCTGGTGTTGGCCTTCATCGGTTTTCCCCCCCAGACCAAGGACCAGCTGCGCGAACTGGTTGTCAGCGACGCACAGCTTGAGGAGATCGAGACGCTGGAGGAGATCGACGAGTCGTGGGACGAGCCGCTGGAGATCGAGCCGGAATCGATCCCCGAGCAAGTCGTGGAAGAGCTGATCTCGCCGGTGGAGTTTGAAATTGAGCCTGCCGAGCCGCAGTTAGAGACCGATGAAAACGATCCCAGCCTGGCGGCGCCCCGGTTTGACTTGGCCGATTTCGGTGCGGATGTGGTGATCACCGGCGATCGTTTGCCCGACGTAGGTGGTATTGCCGCCACCGGTTTGGGCAGTCGCAGTACGGCCAGCCGCAACGCGGCGGTTCGCCGCGGGGGCGGCAGCGCCGTCAGCGAGTCGGCGGTCGAGTCCGCCTTGAAGTGGCTGGCCGACCATCAGAATCGCAATGGCAGCTGGAGCTGGGGATACACGCCGGGGGACCGATGCAGCGGCTATGACGACCCGGGGGACAAGCAAAGCAAGATGGGCGCCACCGGCCTGGCCCTCTTGCCCTTCCTGGGTGCCGGCTATACCCACCAGGAAGGCAAGTACCAGAAGGTGGTCCAGCGGGGGCTGCACTACCTGATGGGGAACATGATCGTCAAGAACAACATGGGCAAGCTGTTCGAAAAGGACGGCGCTGGCCACGAGCACATGTATTGCCACGGGATCGCCGCCTGTGCCTTGGCCGAGGCGTATGGCATGACCCAGGATTCGAAGTTGCGGGCTCGCGCTCAGCTAGGGATTAACTACATCGTCGCCGCTCAACATCCCGAAAACGGCGGCTGGCTGTACGAACCCCGCCAGGGTGGCGATACGTCGGTGGTCGGCTGGCAGGTGATGGCGCTGAAAAGCGCCGTGATCTCCCAACTGCAGGTGCCCGGACAGGTGAGAACCCTGGCGAACCGCTGGCTGGACCTGGTCCAATCCGACCTCCCCCCGGGCAGTTACGGGATCGGATCGCAATACGGATACCGCCAGCCCCGCGATCGGGAAAAAGCGAGTGCGTGTACGGCCATCGGACTGTTGTGCCGCATGTACCTGGGCACCAGAAAGGAGGACCCGGGCCTGCAGCTGGGTGTCGCATCGATCGCCGAGCGGGGTCCGCTGCGCAACAACATGTACTACAACTACTACGCGTCGATGCTGCTTTATCAAGCGGACGGTCCGGACGGACAGCGGTGGAAGGAGTGGAACGTGCGGATGCGCGAGTTTCTGATCCAAACGCAGGTCAAGCGGGGAAAAGATCAGGGCAGCTGGTACTTCCACGGCGGTCATGGTCCACGGGCCGGGGGCCGCGTCTACTGTACCGCCATGGCTGCCATGACCCTGGAAGTCTATTACCGCTACATGCCCCTCTATCAGAAAGGGAACGTCGAGAAAGACGATTTTCCGCTCGAATAAAACCGCGCCCCGGTGGTCGGGTGACCGGGCGGGAAGAGGGAAAAAGGAAGAGGGAAGAGGGAAGGCGCTGGGAGCGGGTTGGCGGCCAGCGGTCGTTTTCCGCTCAAGTGAGTTCCGAGAGGGGTGGTTTTACTGGCACGTTGTCTTTTCCTCGAAATCTTCCGGTTCCAGCTGGATCGTGATGTGGTCGATCCCGAACCGCTCGTGTAACCGATCCCGCAGCCGCGCCAACACCTCGGCGTGCTGGGCCCCGTCCTCAATCACCACGTGGGCCGACAGCGAATCGAAGCCGCTGGTAATCGTCCACACATGCAAATCATGGACCCCCGTGACCTCGGGAACGTCCAGCATCGCCTCGCGGACTCGGTCGACATCGATCCCCCGCGGGGCGCTCTCCATCAGCACCGAAACCGCTTCGGACAGGAGGTGCCACGCCGAGTAGATGACCAGGAGGACAATCAGGGTGGACGCGATGGGATCGGCCAGGTACCAACCGAAGAACGAAATCAGGGCACCGGCCACAATCGCGCCCACGCTGCCCAGGGCGTCCATCACGACATGCAGCCAGGCGCCGCGGATATTCAAGTTTTCCTCACGCCCGCGGTGCAAGATCGCCAGGCTGGCCATGTTGACCAACAACCCGCCCACCGCGATGGCCATCATCAAGGGACCTTGCACCTCGGGAGGATGGCCGAACCGCTGAATCGCCTCGACAAAAATCATGATGGCGATCGCGAACAGGAGAGCGCCGTTGAGCAGGGCGGCCAGAATTTCCGCTCGATAGTAGCCAAAGGTGCGGTGGGGCGGCGCGGTGCGGCCAGCGAACCAGACGGCGAAGAAGCTGAGCCCCAGGGCGGTGGTGTCCGATAACATGTGGCCCGCGTCGGCCAGCAAGGCCAGGGAATTGGTGATCAGCCCCCCCACAATCTCGGCCACCATGTACCCGGCTGCCAGCAGCAAGCAGATCGCCAGCCGCCGCTGGTTTTTCTGCGAACGTTCGTGGTGATGCATGTGCATGATCGCCTGCCGAGGAACCCGGGCCGGGGGGTTGTCCAGGATACCGGTTTTGGCGGGAAAGGGTAGAGCAACCGGGGGATCGCGCCGGGCCGCTCGCCGCCCCGATGCTCAACTCCTCGTCGCCTGCGGTGTCCCCGGCGTGGCCCCCCTGGCCTCGTGGAATCCACAAGCCTTGGGGGACGTCGTACGCCCCTTCCTGGGGACGAAGAAAGGCCAGCGCCTCCTCCGCTCTGCGCCCCCACCCAATCTGGCGACGATCGCCCAGGGGGTCGCGGCGGCCGCGCGAGCGGATCAACCGCCAGGCGTGTCAAGTGGGTCCTCTTCCCGAGCGGCGTCACCCGAATGTTCAGGCTCGTCCCTCCGTTTTGGCTGGCCCTCGGTTTCGCCAGATTTGTTACAATGGCCGCCGACGTGTGAGCAGCCGCCTTCGGCAGATCCTCCCTGAAGGAAAAACATGATTCGACTACAGCGCATCCTGCTGCCGACCGACTTCAGCGATCACGCCGGCGAGGCGTTGAAATACGCCTGCGCGTTCACGGAACAATTTGCGGCAGAATTGCACCTGCTGCATGTCCTGGAAACCCACCCCAGTGCCGCTCCACATTTCGGCATGGGCCTGGCCCTGGCGCCGCAGGTTGAGGAATCGCGGACAGAGGTCGACCAGGCCTTGGAAAAACTGCTGGATCCAGAGTGGGCCACCGGTCGCCAGATCGTGCGGGCCACGGCCACAGGTCCACCGTTTATCGGCATCGTCCGCTATGCCCGTCAGCAGGAAATCGACATGATTGTGTTGGGGACGCACGGGCGGAGCGGCCTGCCTCACGTGTTGATGGGCAGCGTGGCAGAAAGGGTGGTCCGCAAAGCGCCCTGTCCCGTGCTGACCGTGCGACCAGAGGGGCATCAATTCGTAATGCCATAACGGGCCCGGTGTGTCTGCGGAAAAGGAAGCGTCCCTGCGGTCAGCAAGTCGGCGGCGGGCAGGTGGCCGCTGCCAGCGGGATACCGTGGCCGTGGTCCGCCGCACGACCTGGACCCCGTTGCGAGGCTGGTGCCGTGACGCTGCTCGAGCCCCCATCTCGTTCCTCGGAGGATCGGTGATGACCTGTCCGGTCGCCAGCTGCCAAGCGGCGACAGCCAATAGCCTGGATCCACCAGCCCCAGGTCCGGGACGCCCCGGGAAAACGCGACGGCCCGCGCTACAACGGGATTGGCTCTAGCCGCCTGCCGACCGCCGGGCGTACAATCCGGGGGGAATGCACGGTGGATAACGGACGGGTGATGGATTCCAGCCTGGCAATTGATGTTGATGCGTTGAGCAAGACGTATCGATCGGGGTTCCTGGGCCTCCGGGGCTTTGCGGCCCTGCAGCAGGTTTCGTTCGAGGTGCCGTCAGGGCAGATTTTCGGGTTGCTGGGGCCCAACGGAGCGGGCAAGACCACCGTGATCAAGGTCCTGCTGGGGATCGTCCGCAAGTCGGCCGGTCGGGTCCGCTTGCTGGGGCAGCCGGCCGGGTCGCGGGTGAGTCGCCGGCGGATTGGCTATTTGCCGGAAAACCTGCGGGTGGCCAGCCATCACACGGCCGAGTCGGCTCTGAGCTATTACGGCACCCTCTCCGGGCTGCCCCGCAAACAAGCCCGCGCTCGGGGTGACCAGCTGTTGGCGCGGGTGGGCTTGAGCGGCTGGGGGCGGACGCCGGTCCGGAAGTTTTCCCAGGGGATGTTGCAACGCCTGGGGCTGGCTCAATCTCTCCTGCACGACCCGGATTTGCTGATTTTGGACGAGCCGACCGATGGCCTGGACCCGCTGGGCCGCAACAGCGTGCGCGAGCTGCTGTTAGAGCTGCGAGGGCAGGGGAAAACCATCTTCTTGAACAGCCACTTGTTGCAGGAAGTCGAATTGATCTGCGACCAGGTGGCGGTCCTGGACGGCGGCAAGTTGCGTTTTGTCGGATCGATCGACGAGGTGACGGCGCGGGTCCCCAGCGAAGATGTGGATTTAGAGCTGGCGGCGCCGGAAAGTGAGGTTCGTGCGGCGCTGGACCATTACCAGCCGGGGCCCCTCCGTCCTCTGGGTGTCGACCGGTTTCGCGTGACTTTACGCCTGGAGGGCCAGGCGGCCATCGACGACTGTGTCGACAATTTGCGACAGCATGGGGTCAGCATCGTCAGCATCGCTCACCGCCGCCCCACCTTGGAAGATGCGTTTTTGAACCTGTTGGACAGGACGGCGGACGAGACGAGCCAGCGATGAGACCTTACTTGGCTGTCATCTCGGATTCCTTCCGGGCCGCGCTGGCCTCGCGCGTCCTGTGGGTCCTCCTGGCCGTGATCACGCTGTGCCTGGCCTGCCTGGCACCCCTCGGTGCGCGGCGCGTCTTGTCCTCGGAACTAAAGCTGTTCGATTTCCTCCATCCGCTGGGCCTGTCCCGCCAGCTGTACCAGGAATTCGAATCGCGGCAACCCTCTCCGGGTCGACGAATCTTTCATCTGTTGGACCCGGCCACGCAGAAACTCTTTCGCGACACCATGAGAGGCGCGTCGCCGGACTGGGACGAGCTGGGGCCGCTGCTGCGCGAATTGTTGAACAACCTCAACGAACTGCTGGACCGCCGTGATTTCTATGACCAGCCGTCCTGGCAGAACGTCACCTTGTCGGAAGAGGCCCAGCAGCTGCTGGCACGGGGGGTGGCCAACTTGCCCGATACCGAGCTGCGACGGTTGAACCGCCTCTTGCTGGAAGCGGCCTACCGCGACCTGATCGCCGTCAGCCCGCCCACCTCCCTGCAACTGCAATATGCCGGGCTGAATGTGAACGGACCCCTGCCGATCAGCCACGAAAGGTTCCAGCGGGTGCTGAGACAGATCCTGGGCCTGGCCACGTATTACCTGATCGGCGTCGCCGCGGTCCTGGTCGCGATCCTGGTCACCGCGCCGGTGATCCCGCACATGATGGAAAAAGGAACCATCGAACTGCTGCTCAGCAAACCCGTCTCCCGCATCCCCCTGTTTCTCGCCAGCTTCATCGGCAGTTGCGCGTTTATTTTGCTGAATGCCAGCTACCTGGTCGGAGGCCTGTGGCTGATCGCCGGGCTCCGCTTCGACATCTGGGAACCCAAACTGCTGCTCTGCATCCCGCTGCTGCTCTTCCGCTTCGTGATCTACTATGCCGTCTCGGCCTTCATCGGGTTGATCTGGAGAAGCCCCGTGGTGGCGGTGATCGTGACCATCCTCTTTTGGGCGGTCTGCTTGGGAGTCGAACAGACCAAGGTCCGTATCGAAAACGCCTGGATCGCTCCGCGGCGGATCGCCAACATCTTCACGACGCCCAACGGCACGTGGGTGGCTCGTGATGACAACTCGGTATGGCAGTGGAACGCCGACCGGCAGCAGTGGGAGGAAATCGCGCGCGGGAAACAACAGAGAAGTGTCCTGGGCCGCATGTTGGGGTTTTCCGAACGACCCATGTTGGGGCCGCTGTACCATCCGCAAAGCCAGCTGCTGCTGTCCGCCAACCTGCCCGCGCGGGAGGAGGCAGGCAGCAGTGCCGGCGCTTTTCTGCAGGCCGCGGCCCAGCGAAATCAGTGGCAGAGGGTGGCGGTGGCCGAGCTGCCTGCGGGGACGCGGTGGTTGAGCCCCGATGCTCAGGGCGACATGATCGCCCTGGCCCGCGACGGCGTCTACCGGCTGGGGCAGGACAAAATCCGGGTCCAGGACCGGCATCCGGACGACCGGTTTTTTGTCGATCTGCCGAAGTTCCAGCAGGTCTACTCGGCGGCCGAGGACACATCGTGGACGCCCCGCGCGGCGGCTCTCGACCCCCGCAGCAGCCGCCTGGCAGTCTGGCTGGGGGAGGAGCTGGCAGTGTTGGAGCCCCGCCAGGGGGAAGGATACCAGCTGAAACAGCGCCGGCCGCTGGACGACCCGCCGACAGCAGTCCTCCTGGCCCTGGCCGAGGAGGTGGTGCTGATGGCACGGGAGGATGGCCAGGTCACGCTTTACGACGCCCGGTCGCTGGAGCCGCTGGCCGGACCCCACCCGGCCGGCTCCGCCCCTCCCCGCGTCGCCACCGCCTCGGCCGACGGTCGCTGGTTCGGCGTCGTATTTCAAAATGGCCGCGGTTGGCTGTACGATGCCCAGGAGGAACGAACCGTGCGGGTCCCGGCGGGCGACTGGCAAGCCATCTCGGCGCTGGCCTTTAACGACCGGCAGCTGCGGGTGGCCCTTGGTGTTGGCCGAGTGGCGGATTACCGGCGGGAGGAATTTCAGCTGGAAAGGCAACTGGCGCCGCCCCGGGAGTTGCTCGAGCGAGTGTACTATTACTTGGCTTTGCCGATGTACCGCGTCTTCCCCCGGCCTGGCGAGCTGGATACGACGATCGCGGCTTTGCTGGCGGACGATGACCAGACGGACCTGGGCGAGGCCGAGCAGCCGGGGGGGAACGACGCCCCGGCGGTCGACCCCTGGCGGCCCCTGGTCAACAGCCTGCTGTTCACCCTGGCCATGCTCAGCCTGTGCTGCGCCTACATGTACGGGACCGATTTCTGATGTCTGATCGCCAGGCCCCAGACGCCGCTGCGGGGGGAGAGCCCGCGGGTCGCTTGTTCGAACGGGCGGCTCAGCGTGTGCGGCAGTTTCCCCAGACGCCCGGGGTCTACCTGATGAAAGACCGTCAAGGCCGCGTGATCTACGTGGGGAAAGCCAAAAACCTGCGGGCCCGCGCCAGCAGCTACTTCCTGAAAGGAGCCACGGAGGAACTGCGTACGGCCCCCTGGGTGCACGAGATCGCCGATGCGGAATTTTTGGAGGCAGAAAGTGAAGTCGACGCCCTGCTGATGGAGTCGCGGCTGATTAAGGATATCCAGCCGAAGTACAACCGCGAGCAGAAGGATGACAAGAGCTTTCCCTACCTGGAAATCACCACCCGCGAGGACTTTCCACGGGTCGAAGTTACGCGGACGCCGAAGGGCCGAGGGGTCAAGCTCTACGGACCGTTTGCCAATGCGGGCAGCCTCCGCGGAGCGGTGCAGGTGTTGCAGCGGATTTTTAAATTCCGCACCTGCGCGCTGGATATCGAAGCCGACGACGAAAAATGGCGGTGGTTCCGCCCCTGCCTGCTGGCCTCCCTCGACCAATGCTCGGCCCCCTGCAACCTGCGGATCAGCAAAGAGGACTATCGCACCGACATCAAGCGGCTGCGAATGTTCCTGGAGGGGAAAAAGAAGTCGGTGTTGAAAGAGATGTACCGCGAGATGAGCGAGGCCTCGGCCGCTCTGCAATTCGAAAAGGCCGCCCGCCTTCGCGACGAGATTCACATGCTGGAGACGTTGGATCAACGCGGCGAACTGGACACCCACGCACAGCCGGAAGTCTTTTACATCGACCCCAAGAAAGGTCTGGCGGGACTGAAAAAGATCTTCTCCCTGGATGCCACGCCCAGGACGATCGAGGGTGTCGATATCGCTCACCTGAGCGGCCAGGAGACGGTGGCCAGCCTGGTCCAGTTCATCGACGGGCTCCCCTTCAAACCGGGCTATCGCCGGTTTCGCATTCGCGGTGTCCAAGGGATCGACGATTACCGCAGCATCCATGAAGTGGTCGCTCGCCGCTTCCGCCCGCGGGAAGACCAAGACCAGGTGCTGCCCGACGTCCTCTTGATCGACGGCGGCCGCGGCCAGCTGAACGCGGCCCTGGCGGCGTTTAAGGATCTGCAGAGATCCCCACCGCTGGTCCTCTCCCTGGCCAAACGTGAGGAGGAAATCTTTGTGATGGATCAGCCCGAACCGCTCCGCCTCTCGCGGCATGCCTACGCCCTCCGCCTGCTGCAATACGTCCGCGACGAAGCCCACCGGTTCGCTCAACACTACCACCACATCCTCCGCCGCAAATCGACGTTGGGCGAATAGCCACCCGCCGGTCCGCCCAGCCCCCGATCTCGCTGAAAAAGATGAGCCGGATGCGGGATGCGGGATGCGTGGTCCGGGATGCGGGATGCGGGATGCGGGTCGCGTGATCCGGGATTCGGGATGCGTGATTCACTCACCACTGACCACTCACCACTGCTACCCCCCACTCACCGCTGCCAGCGGGCCGGAGCCTGCCTTCTGTAGCCGGCCTCTTCGAGGCCGGTGCCTGACTCCCTGGGAGTGGCCAGGCACTAGGGGCTAGGGGCTAGGAGCTAGGAGCTAGGGGGAGAGAGGGAGATGGGGTGTGGGGGTGATGGGCCACCGGCGGGCTTGTCCCGCCGGAGCCGTGGTCTGTGGGCTAACGCGTGCAGCTCCCCCCCCACCCCACCGCGGCTTGGCCACCGGCGGGCTCGCCCCGCCGGAGCCGTGGTCTGTGGGCTAACGCGGCCGGTCTTCCTCGCCAACCCTGTAGCTAAATGACCACCGCTCCGGCCGGACAAGCCGGCCGGTGGCGGAAGGTGGTGGGGGGACCGGCGTCTAGCTGACCGACCATCGCTCCGGCGGGGCAAGCCCGCCGGTGGCGAGCGGACAAACACTGGCCCTAGATCAACAAATCCAACCGCGGAGCGGTTGCAGCGATTAGCCGGAGGTAAGCGGAGCGCCACCTCCGGATGTGCGGATACCCTCCAAAAAGCATCCCGAAGGGATGCCAGGCAAGCGGGTTGCAGGCTGCGGGTTGCGAGCTGCGGGTTGCGGGTTGCGAGCTCCGCACTTCAGCACCGTCAGCCGTAGAGGGCCGGAGTCTGGCTCCTTTTTCGGCCACCGGCACCTGGCCCCCGCGCAAAACCTGTCCCGAAAAAGGTGCCTGACTCCCTGGCGGCGCGGCAACCGGTGGTCGCGCTGCGCTTACCACCGGTTAATCGCTGGCATCCCTCCGGGATGCGTTTTGTGGGGGTGATCGGTATCCGGTGGTGGCGCTGCGCTTACCACCGGCTAATGGCTGGCATCCCTCCGGGATGCGATGGGCGGGATGCGGGTGGCGTGATGCGAGCTGCGTGATGGCAAACGGCCAGCGCCAGAGGGCCGGGCCAACAATAAAGGACAGGCACCATCGGACGCTTCGGTCGATTGATGATTGACGAATGTTGATTTTTGATTGTTGAAGTGCTGAGTTAGGCGGCGTGCGGCTTTCACTTCGCAAATCAACAATCATCAATCGACAATCATCAATCCTGCAGGGAGGCAGGGACCACCACAGGGGGCGGTGGCGGGAGGGATAGCGGAGGAAAGGCTGCTCAACGCAGCTGCAGCGTGTTGGCGGACGGCGGCGGGGGGAGGGCCAGGGTGGGCCGGGCGGCCGGTCTGGGGAGGACGGCCAGGGAGCTGTGCAGCAGCCGGTGGACGCGTCGGAATTCGGGCTGGGACGCCAGCTGGCGATACCGCCGATCTTGCCGCACCGCCGTGAATCGCTGGGCCACGTCGTTCAACGCGGCGACGCTGGGGTGAGCGGCTTGGCCGTAGACCTCAGCCGGCAGGGCCAGGTAGGCTTGCCACGATTCGTCCAGGACGGCCTGCAGCTGCGTGGCCGCCTGGGCCAGCTGCTGGCGGAGGGCCTCGGCGGCGGGGGCATGGGCAGGAGGCGGCGGGACCGCGGGCGGGAGGGCAGGCGGGCCGACGCCCAGCGGACCGGGGAGGCGCTCGGCCGGAACGGCCGCCGCGCCGGCGGGCGGGTCGGTGTAGGACACCACGGTCTGGATCAGCCGCAGGGCGGAGGGTGGCAGGCCGGCGGGCTCACCCGCCACCGCTCGGTAATAGGCCAGCTCGGCCGCCCGATCGACTTCCAGCACGCTGCCGTCCAGCGACACGCCGGCGAACAGGCCCCGGCTGCGGGAGTAGGAGAGAATTTCGGCCGCCAGGCGGGCATCGGTCGCCGCGGCCGCCTGGCGTCCCACCGGTCCGGCGGCCACGGCCGCATCGGCGCCGATAGTGAACTTCCCGGTCCCCAGGCCATCCAGGCCCCTCTGCGTCCGGAAGACCAGCACCACGTCGGTGGACTGGACCCCCACCTGCCAACCGACGCTGCCACCGGTGAGGACGACGAAGGTGGGCGGGTTCCACGATTGATCCTCGTTCCGTGTCAGCAACACCCCGCGACCGTGGCGGACGCCCACGACCAGTCCGCCCTTGACCACACCGGGCACGATGGCGATCCCTTTGGCGCCGGTCAGCAGCGAGGCCGGGATGCGTTTGCCCGGGATCGCCATGATGTCTTGCAACACGGCGGTGGCGTCCCGAATGGTGGCCTCCTCCCGGGACTGGGCCGAGGCGGGTCCCGTCGCCAGACCGACC
>CAYFZZ010000110.1:0-4371 GCA_964347545.1 uncultured Planctomycetaceae bacterium
GTCCCCGCCTGGCTGCAGAGGAGTCAAAGAAGGACCACGAAGAGCGCGAAGAGCACGAAGGGGAAAAAGCGCAGAGCTACAGGGGGCGTAAAAGTGCGTTGCCCTCGCCTGGCTGCAGAGGATTGTTGATTGTTGAAGTGCGAAGTGCGAAGTGGCGCACCGATTCTGAAACCATCCAACGCTGCGTAAGGTCCGCGCATGCTTGTAGGACGGGCACTCTTGCCCGTCCCCAGCATGACGGGCAGGAGGGCCCGTCCACCATGGGGTTGCGGTCGAAGGCCGCACTGGGTCCTGCGTGGGGCAATTCCCCGTCGCCGGATACCCTTTCCCGACCTCCTGCCTGGCCAGCTATCCTGGTTGACCCTGGCCGTGACGGTCTGGAGGCGGCAACGGTTAACCCGCCGCCACCCCCTCACACGCCTCGGCCAGGGCAAATTCCGGGGGAAACTCCCCGCCAGCCATCCAGCTCGACGAGTCCCCGACCGCCGCGGACCCCGCAGCCGCATCGGAGGACGCCAACCCACGCTGGCCAACGCTGGCCGCCAGCTCCGTAATCCCCTGGGACACGCACATGCGGACCAGCAACGCGTCGTTGCCCGCCTGCATCTTGGCCAATCCCCGAGCACGATGCTTGGCCACCGTTTGCCCGCCGATCTGCAAGGCCTGGGAAATCTGCTTGACCGAGAGCCCGTCCAGCAGCAGTTGCAGCGTCTCCCGCTCGCGGACCGTCAGGCTCTGGATCCGCCGCGCCAGTTCCCGCCGCGCCACCAGCGTGTGCTGCCGCTCCACATGACCCTCCAGGGCCTGGCGGATGGCCCGCAACAGCCGCTCAACCGGCGCCGGCTTTTCCAGGAAACCCGCGGCACCCGCCTCGATCGCGGCCACGCACTGAGCGATCGAGGGTCGGCGAGCGAAAAACAGGACGGGCAGGTCGATCCCGCGGCGTCGCAACTGCCGCTGGACCTCCAAGCCGTCCCCCCGCGGCAGCTCGGTCTCCAAAACCACACAAGCGGGACCTTGAGGGGAAACGTCCTGGAGAAATGCGTCTGCCGAGTCATAGACGCGGACATCCATCCCTTCCTCGCCCAGCAGCGAGGAAAGGCGGCCAGCGTAGCTGGAGTCGCTGTCCAACACATAGACCAATGGTCTGAGAATTCGATCAATCATGGCACTTACCTCGTTTTTGATGTCGCTTTCGGCGACCTCGCGGTACCACCAGCCCGAAATCGCCGCTCGCCCCCACCCGCCCACTCGGACGTGCGGGGCGAAGTCTGTGCCGAACCGATCGTCACCACCGGCGCGCGCGACACCCGCGGCAGGTGTCCCCGGTCAACCAGGCACCCCGCCACGACGCCCCGGCGACCATGCCGGAAGCAGCGCGGTTCGGCAGTCCATCGTTTCAGCTGTCGAGGCCGAAACCGATCGAAAACGAGCCCAGCCTGGTGGGCCGGTCCTCATGAGACCCGCCGCGCAATGCTGGGGTGGCCTTAGCGCCAAGAGCCACCTGCGCCTGAAAGAAAGGCTGCCACCGTGAACCCGACCGTTACGCGTAACCGAACGGTCCAGGAAAGCGAGCGACCAAGAAATTCGCTCACGCGAGACTACGAGATAATAGCTGGGACCTGAGTCCGAATCTTGAGCGTATAAATAATTGCAATCAACTGGTTGAGTCTCGCCGCCGCAACCCCGCCTGTCCGCACAAGGACCTTGGGATCGATTCGGCCAAATTGTCTAACGATTGCCTTACACGCACCTCCTCGTTCGCTGAAATCATTACCCCTTGCCGCTCGTTAGTCTAACTCCCGCGGCAGGGAGTTGTCAAGCAAACAAGGCCACATTTTTCTGCGGGGGCTCTCCCCGCCCAAGACCGTAAGCTGTTTCGGTAAAACTGGTTCCAACGACGTCCTTGGGCCACCGCCCGATCGGTGACCGAATTGAGCGGTGGGGGCGGGGCGGGGCCGTACGGGGCCGAGCCCCCTTTTCGCGCCGGCCGCCCGGCCGGCCGCCACGGGGCGGGCAGGCCAGCCGGCGGCCCCGCCGGGCCTTGGCGCGGCACCGGGAGGAGGATAGTTTCGCCCCCAGCGACCGGCCGCCGCCCCGACGCAGGGCAGGGCCGCCGCCGCAAACCACCCGGTCCGACTCGCCGGCCAGGAAGCACCTCGATCTGGTCAGGAGAATTCCCATGAAACGCTCGGTCCTCGTGTTCATCACGGTCCACCTGGCCAGCAGGGGTGGCGTGGCCACGGCACATCCCGGACACGGAACCGACGGCGGCAGTCACGGACTGCTGCATTACCTGAGCGAGCCGGTGCATGCCGCTGGGCTGCTGGCCGCCGCCGCGGGCCTGGCCGCCACGCTGTGCTACTTCCGGGGCCGCCGGTCCGACCCGGCCCGAACCGGCAGTCCGCCGTAACCCAACCCCGCGGGCCGCCCGGCCCGCTGCTCCGCCCCGTCGGCGGGTGCCAAGAGGCTGACGCGGCCAGCCCCGCCCTGGCGGGGACCTCCGCCCGCCGCCAGGCCCACCTTCAGTGGCCGATGTAGCGGGCGTACAGCGTCTTGGCCTGCGCAATGTCCTCCGTGCCCCCAATGATCGCTCGACCATCCGGAAACACCGTCAGCTGGTAGTCATCCACCTCCAGCCGCAGCAGGAACTGGTTGTAGGCCACGGTGCCGACACCTTCCAGTTGAGCGGCCAGGGCCTCCAGCGACAGAGCCCGTCGGTCGGGCGGATGGAGTTGCACGGCCTGGCGGCCGCAGAGGACCGAGGTGTGGCTGCCGCGGCGGCCTTCCAGCCAGGGAAACTCGCGTCGCCCACAGGTCGGACAGTCGTCGGAGGGACCGAGCGTATCCAGCTGAATCTGCCGCAATTGGTTCTCCCACAGGTCGATCACGGTCAAGCAGCGGCTGATGCGATCCCGCTGGCCCAACAGCAGCTTGATGACCTCCAGGGCCTGAATCGAGGCCACCACGTTGGCGATACTGCCCACAATCCCGGCCGTATCGCAGGTCGGCGTCGAGCCCGGTGGGGGGGGCTCGACCATCAAGCAGCGGAGGCAGGCGGTCTGGCCGGGGACAATGGTCATCGTCTGCCCTTCGGCACCGATACAACCGCCGTAGACCCAGGGGAGGTTTTGCCCAGCCGAGACGTCGTTGATCAGGTAGCGGGTTTCAAAGTTGTCGGTGCCGTCCGCCACCACGTCGATCCCGGCACACAACGACTCGGCATTCATGTAGTCGAAATCCGTGACGACCGGTTCGACGGTCACCTGCGAATTGATCCGGCCCAGTTTCTGGGCCGCCGCCACCGCCTTGGGCAGCCCGGCAGCGACATCCTGTTCGTCGTACAGCACCTGGCGTTGGAGGTTGTTCAATTCCAGAAAATCGCGATCCACAATCCGCACGAAACCGACGCCGGCGCGGACCAGGGTATTGGCCAGCACCGAACCGAGTGCTCCGCAGCCGCAGACCAGCGCGCGGCCGGTCGCCAGGCGGGCCTGCCCCTCCTGGCCGATCGGCGCGTACCGCATCTGCCGCACATAGCGTTGGAAGTCCGAGGGGGTGTTGGGGTCGGGGGGCATGGGATGGGTTCGCTTAGGCCCATTGAGCCTGTTCGGCGGGGGGCAGCTGGAGGGCGGCTTGCAGGTACTGGCCGGTGACCGACTCTCTCACTCGCGCGACTTCTTCCGGAGTGCCGCACACGCCGATCTGGCCACCTTCCTCGGCCGCCCCCGGGCCCAGATCGATCACGTAATCAGCCGCTTGCATGATTTGTAAATTGTGTTCCACCACAATCAGCGAATGGCCGACGTCCAGCAGCGCGTCGAAGCAGTCCAGCAACTGGACGACGTCGGCAAAGTGCAGCCCGGTGGTGGGTTCGTCCAGCAGGAACAGGGTGCGGCCGCGGCGGCTGCCGGACATGTGGCCGGCCAGCTTCAGCCGTTGCGCTTCGCCCCCCGACAGCGTGTTGGCCGGCTGGCCCAGCCGCAAGTAGTCCAGTCCCACGTCGATCAACCTCTTCAGCTTGGCCTGCACCTTCGGTTTGCCCCGGAAGAACAAGAATGCCTCGCGGACGGTCAGGTTCAACACCTCGGCAATGTTGCGTCCCCGGTACTTCACGTTCAGGATCTCTGGCCGATACCGCTGGCCCTCACACTCGGGACAACTGACATAGACATCGGCCAGGAATTGCATGTCGATGGCGATCTGCCCATCCCCCTGACACTGGGGACACCGCCCTCCGTCGACGTTAAAGCTGAAATGTCCCGCCGAAAAATTCCGCGTCCGGGCCTCGACGGTATCGGCGAACACCGAGCGAATTTCGTCGCCAGCCTTGTGGTAGGTGACCGGGTTGGAACGCCGCGCTCGCCCCCC
>CAYFZZ010000111.1:0-30034 GCA_964347545.1 uncultured Planctomycetaceae bacterium
ATGTCGAGCTCTTTTTGCTGCATCAAGTCATACACGTGATTGAACTCGGTGGACATGATCTTGTGCAGCCGCGTCTGCACTTCTTCCAGTTCCCAGTAGTAGCCGATTTTGTTCTGGACCCATTCAAAGTAGCTGACCGTGACCCCCCCCGCGTTGGCCAGGATGTCCGGGACGATCAACGTCTGGCGGCTCTTCAGAATCTCGTCCGCGTCGCTGCTGGTCGGTCCGTTGGCTACTTCGACGATGACGGGCGCCTTGATCCGAGCGGCATTGTGTTTGGTGATTTGATTTTCCAGGGCGGCCGGGATCAGGATATCGACATCCAGTTCCAATAGCTGCTCGTTCGTAATCACCTCGGCATCGACCGCTTCGCACACGCTGCCGTCACAGTAAACGGCTTCCAAGCGGCGCATTTGATTCTTGCTGTACATCAAGCTGGGGATGTCGAAGCCATCGGCCTTGAAGATACCTCCTTGGGAGTCGCTGACGGCGACGACGCGATAGCCGTCGTTGTGGAGGAGGTGAGCGACGCTTTGGCCGGCGTTGCCAAAGCCTTGCACGGCCACGCGGGTGTCGTGGGGCTGCCACGACCTTTTGGCTTCTAATTCTTTAAGGCAGTGGTAGGCGCCGCGTCCCGTGGCGTCATCCCGGCCCTGGCTGCCGCCCAGGGGGAGCGGTTTCCCTGTGATCACGGCGGGGGTCCGCTGGCGGCGGATGGTGGAATATTCGTCCATCATCCAGCCCATGACCATGGCGTTGGTGTACATATCGGGAGCGGGGATATCGGTTTCGGGGCCGATGAAGTCCGCCATCTGTTCGACAAACCCCCGGCTCAACCGCTCCAACTCCAGCTTCGAGAGCTCTTTGGCATTGACGACCACGCCTCCTTTCGCGCCGCCGAAGGGCAGCCCCACCACCGCGCACTTGCAGGTCATCCAGAAGGCCAGGGCCTTGACTTCGCTGACGTCCACGTCCGGGTGATAGCGAATGCCTCCTTTGGTCGGCCCCCGCGTGTCGTCGTGTCGAACGCGGATAGCCTCGAAGATCCTCAGCGACCCGTCATCCATCCGCACGGGAATCGAGACTTGAATGATGGCCTTGGGATGCCGCAACCGCTCCAACGCCTCCGGATCGATCTCGGCATACTCTGCCGCTTCGTCCAGCCGCTGCAAGGCGTCCTGGAAGATGTCGAGCTGTTTGGGGGGGGACATGGGGTTAGGGGCTAGGGGTTAGGGGTTAGGGAGTGAGGGAGTCATCACTAAAATACCTCGCCTCGTCCCTAGTCCCTAGCCCCTAGCCCCTAGCCCCTACCCCTGGCCCCTTCCTCCGCCAGCGCCAGCCGCTGGCGGATAGGCGGATGGCTGTGCAGGAAGAAGACTTCGACCGGATGGGGATCGGGATCATCTTTGTTGAGTTTTGCCAGTTTTTCGAATGCGGACACGTAGGCTGCGGGCAGCTTGGTGCGGTCCAGGGCGTACTGGTCGCACTGGCGTTCGAAGTAGCGGCTGACCAGATTTTGCAGCGGTTCGGTGAGGGTGGCCAGGAGGGTCACGATCAGCAGCAGGAGGGGCAGCGTGTGGATGGGGAAATGGGCGTAATCGACCGCCTGCCCTTGCCAGCTGATCCAGGCGGTCAGAAGCCGGTCGCAGACCCAGAAGCCGGCCAGAGAGTAGAGTCCGCCCAGGAGGATCATTTTGCGGATATGTCCGTGGACATGGTGTCCGATTTCGTGAGCGAAGATGACTTCGATTTCGTCGGGGGTGAACTGTTCCAGCAGGTTATCCCCCAGGATCACTCGGCGGGTCCTCCCCAGCCCGGCCAGCATGGCATTGGCTTTGACCGTATCGGCGCTCATGTCCATGCGAAACACCCCCTCGATGGCCAGGCCGCTGCCGTCGGCCAGGCGTGCCAGGCGGGTTTCCAGTTCGGTGGTTTGGGGCCCGGCCTGCAGGGGTTCGATCTTGTGGAACAGCGGAAAAATCAGGACGGGGGCCAGCTGGCCCAGGAGGACGCTGAGCCCAAAAAAGCCGGCGGCGGCCCACAGCCACCACCAGGCGCCGGTCAGCCAGATCACGCCGTAGAGTCCACAGATCAGCGACACGGCGAAGGCGATCTCCAGGGCATGCCGCTTGACGTACCGTCCGCCCCAGCGGCTCAGCGACTGCCGCGAGAGTCCGTAGCGATGTTCGACGACAAAGCCGCTGTAGAAGGCCAGCGGGAAGGAGACGGCCATGTTCAGCAGCGAGATGATCAGCATCAGCACGGCCAGGCGACCCGTTTCGGGCCAGCTGCCATCGGGCAGCTGGTGGACCAGCCAGCCGTCGGGACCGCCCAGGACGAAGACCAGACATCCCAGAAAAAGCAGATCGAGCGCTCGCCCGCCCAGCTCGCAAGCCAGCTCGACCCGCCCATACTGTTTCGCTTCGGCCAGCTGATCGTGCGTCATACCCGTCTCGGCCTCGGCCGGCTGGCCTTCGGGCTTTGGCTGTTCTTCGCTCTGGTTCATGGCGGGTCGCTGGTGATGGTTGGGGTGGGAAGGGGGGTGCGGGATGCGAGATCCCGGATGCGGGTGGCCCAGGTCCAATGCCGGTCGCTGGAGGTCTGCACACTGGCCTCTGCGTAACCCAGCCGGGCCACGACGCCGCGGACCTCGCTCAGCGTCAACGACGCTCGCAACGAATCCTCGAACAACTTCTGCTCCCTTTCCCGCTCACCCCCGGCGTAGGTCCGGACCAGCCGCCGCACGGCCGCGTCGTCGGGGGGCCGCAGGAGGTCGCGGAAGAAGAGCACTCCCCCGGCGGCTGTGACCCGCACCGCCTCGGCCAGCACTGTGACCGGATCGGCGACGTGATGCAGGCAGCTGTTGGAAAGGGTCGCCGCGAACTGCTGAGCGGCATACGGCAGCCGTTTGCCGTCGGCCAGGGCCAAGCCGATCCGGGGGGCCAAGCCCAGCTGGTCCAGCCGCTGGCGACCCAGGTGGATCATACTGCCAGACAGATCAATCGCCCACACCTGGCAGTTGGCCAGTTGTTGGCAGAGCAGGGCGGGGATCCGGGCGGTGCCGGTCCCGACATCGAGGATCTGAGCTTGGAGGGCGTCGTCGCCGGCAAAGCGGCGGAGGTCGGCCACGAAGCGACGGTTCACCTCGGCATGATCCATGCGGTCGTACGCCGCCGCCTCGGCGGGCGAATCCATCACTTCCGGCTCGAAAACGCGGCTCAACATGGCATGCTCGGCCTCGCTAGCTGTCGGTTCCCCCGGCTGCCGGATGGCCGGCGGGCCGACGGACTGGCACTGCAGCGATTTTGAACGCTCGGCATTCGGATGCGTGCAACTTTAAAGGAATTTCTTCCAAAAGAAGAGTGCTGGCCGAGCGGTCTGACGGGCAAAGCTGGGGCTTGGCCCGTAGCGCTCAACCCCCAGCTTACCAACAGGTTAAGCCGCCTGCCTCCGGGTTTTTCACAAGATTTTTCGGACCGCGGCATCTATTTGGGTACATCAGTTGCGTAGGGGGTATCCGTGACGCAAGCGGCCTGCCAAAGGGAATGAAGCGCAGTTGGTCGAGGCCAGCTTTTCGTCATCTGCTTATCTACCAAGTCTGCTAGAATACGCCTAAGTAGTAATCAGAGCTTTAGTTACATCGCCAGGCCCCAGCCCGTGGGCGGCGCCAGCGAAAAGAAAAGCTTGAACACTGCTGCAGATGGGGACGTAGGGAAGGATGACCACGATCGTCGAACAGAAACGGACTGATCAGCGCGGCGCCGGTTTCAGCGGGCGGGCCAGCGACGAGGATCTGTTGTTGGCTTACCGCGAAACGGGCGACCGCGAGCGATTTACCGATTTGGTGCATCGTTACGAGCGCGAGTTGTACAGTTATTTGCGCCGGTATTTGGGAAATGCCGAGATGGCAGAGGACGCTTTTCAGCAGACCTTTCTGCAGGTCCATTTGAAGTGTGACCAATTCCAGGCGGGTCGCCGCTTTCGGCCGTGGCTGTACACGATCGCCACGCACCAGGCGATTGACCTGCAGCGGCGGAATCGGCGGCATCGGATGGTCAGCTTGGAGGGCCGGCGTGGCACGGAGACGGACGACCACGTGGGAGCTTTGCTGGACCTGCTGGCCAGCCAGGAGGATTCGCCGTTGGTTCAGGCCGAGCGTGAGGAGGCGCGACGCTGGGTGCGGCGGACGGTGGACGAGCTGCCGGAATCGCTGCGGGCGGCTGTGGCTTTGGTGTATTACCAGGGCCTGAAGTACCGCGACGCGGCCGAGATTCTTTCGATTCCGGTCGGCACGGTCAAAAGTCGCTTGCACACGGCGCTGTTGAAATTGAATCAAGCCTGGCAGCGGACCCATACGAAAGCGGACCAGACCACTTAGGAGATGCGAAGGGACATGCGACAAGAAATAGTCGGCTACGCACTGGGGGCACTGGACGATGCCGAGACACGAGAAGTCGAGATGACGATCTCGCGCGATACGCGGTTGCAGGAAGAGTTGCGTTTGCTGCGGCAGGGGCTTGAGCCGTTGGGGATGGACGAGCGGTACCACGACCCTCCCTTGGGACTGGCAGACCGCACCTGCGCGTACGTGGAACGGCAGCGCCTGGCGGTGGGTTCTGGCGATCGCTGGCAACCGCCGTGGGCGGCTGGCCCGATGGTGGGGCTTGCCGAGAGGGATCTGGGGTCGAGCACCCGAGGGTGGACGTTGTTGGACCTGGCCGTCGCCGCCGGCGTGCTGGTCGCTCTGGGGATGCTGGTCTTGCCCGCGATCCAGCATAGCCGCTTTACCAGCCAGATCGCCGCTTGCCACAACAAGCTCCGCGAGCTGGGCTCGGCGCTGCATGCCTACAGCAAGAATCACGATGGCCGGATCCCCGAGATCCCCCAGTCGGGCCCCCTCGCGGTGGCGGGGGTGTATGCGCCGAAACTGCTGGAGGAGGGACTGGTCAGCGATCCGCAAACTTTCATCTGCAACAGTTCCGCTGGTGCCTGTCGCGAACGGGCCGCGGAAATTCCCACCTGGGGGAGGTTGGTGGAAATCGCCGAGAGTGATGGGGACGAGCTGGATCGGGTCTTGGCCGGTATGGGTGGCAGTTACGCCTACAACCTGGGTTACGTGACGGACGGCAAGTATCACACGCCTTCCTTGGGCCGGCGGACCCGTCCCTTCTACGCCGTGATGGCGGATGCCCCCTGTCCGCGACGGGGGTTTGCCCAGAGCAGCAATCATGCGGGCAACGGGCAGAACGTGTTGTTTGAGGACTTGCACGTCGCCTACCTGCAGACCTGTACGGTGCCGGGCGCATCGGAAGATTTCTATCACAACGACGAAGGCCAGCTGGCGGCGGGGACCAGCATCGACGACGCCGTGGTCGGCCCCAGCCAGGTTCGGCCCCTGGCCGGCCGTTAGTGCTCTGTCACGATTGCATCTTCGGGTGACCCCTTTTCGCCAACCCGCGGCCGACCCTAATTTCACGGTTTGTAACCCTTTGGGAACATCCCAAATTCTTGTGATCCAAAGTATCGAGACCTAGTACCCGTTCCTCTTCTTGCCAAACACGCCTGCGGTACCCTCTCCCCCGTCCCGGCAAGCCGGGATGGGGGAGAGGGCCAGGGTGAGGGGGCCCTCCGCTGCCGCCCCCTCACCCTAACCCTCTCCCCCACAGCGATGCCGAACACGCCATTTGAGTGCCGGCCCCAAGAGGGGCATCGCTGCGGGGGAGAGGGGACTTTGGTTGGTCGAACGGTAACGGTCATGGGCGTCTTTGATCAATCGCAAGTCGCGGTAAGATGCGGCCGCGGCAAGCGACTAAAGTTTCACTCACATTTGACAAAGCACTAGTCTTGTTTCCCGCGCACTTTTCGCTGGCGGGTGGGGCGGGCCGGCGGTGAGGGTTGGCCGCAGCGGCGGGTGAAGGGGGTTTTTCCAGCCGATCGGCGTTGCCACTTTGCCTCATCCCCGGCTGGTTCCTTGTCCAGCGGAGCGGGCGTTGCTGGGGCTAAGCCCTGTTGCTGGTTCAGGTTCCAGTTCCTCCCCCGCGAGCGGGACAATTTTTCTCCCGCTGGCACTCGCTTTGCCCCATCTGTCCCGCACCCCTGCGGGCACGCCCTGCCTGCGCCCAACGCTAACCGCCAGCCCGGATCGCCCGATGGTCGACTTCGAGCCACATTTGCCTGCCGACGAGATGCATGCTCGGGACCTGGTCGAGCTGGCAGCGATCGTGGCGGCCCATGGCCCGCTGTTATTGGAATCTCCCTTGGCTCGTTTGTCGGACCAGAACCTGAAGCGCTACTGGTCGGCATCCAAGTGCCGTTTTGACCGCTGGGGAATGGCCTTCAAGGACCTTCGCGACGTAAAAACGGCGGCGGGGCCGCGACGGCGGGCGCGAGCCTTGATTGAGGAGATTTTCGCCAGTGAAGCGCTGACGCGGGTCTGGACGGCGGCGGCCACGGCCTTTGACCACCAGCGGGGAGGGACAGATGTGGAATCGATCGTCTCCAGTGTGCTGACCGGCCAGCTGGAGGCACGTCACCGGGCGTTACGATTCCTGGCGGACTCCCAGGTGAGCCGTCCCCCGCAGGCCCGCCAACTGGCTCGACTGCATCGCCGCTTGGCCCGCTGGGTCGACCTCCTGGTGGCTCACCTGCAGAGGTATCACGAAGTCAGCCGTTACGCGATGCAGCCGGATCGTTGCCGTGATTTCGCGGCGGACTTAGAGCGGCAGGGCTTACAAACCGGAAGTCGTTACGCCTGGCGGCTCACCTTTTCGTCCATGCGGCAGACCTTGTGTCGTCCGTTGAGCCCGACCAGTCCCAATGCGGATTTAAATTTCCAGATTGCGGGCAGCATCATCTCCTGTTTTGACACCCGGGACTTCGAAGCCTTCGGGGCTCTGCGTTCCGTATGGCTGATCCGCCTCCTCGACACCTCCACGCTCTGCGAGTCGCTGGTAGACCACCTCCTGGCCGATCGCTAGATCATGCGAGGGCCCTAAACGAGAAGCACTCCAGCTTTTTTTCGGGCCCGCCCTGCGTGCTTTCGCTTTCCTGTGTCCTCTCCCTTCGTGCTCTTCGTGTCCTTCGTGGTCCTTTCCCGCCTCCCCTGCCGGAAGGGGGAGAGGCGCGCGGAAAGAAAAGAAATTACCCAGTGAAAAAAAGGACAGGCATTGAAAAAAAGGACAGGCATTATCGGACTCTTCGATTGATGATTGACGAATGTTGATTTTTGATTGTTGAAGTTCCCAGTCGGGCTGGGTGCCGCTTCCACTTCGCAAATCATCAATCAACAATCGTCGATCCACAATCAACTGCGGTAAGGCGGGGACAACTGGCTTTTGGGCCTCATGTGGCCTTTCGCTTTCCTCTTTCCTGCCTTCGTGCTCTTCGTGTCCTTCGTGGTCCTTTCCCGCCTCCCCTGCCGGAAGGGGGAGAGGCGCGCGGAAAGAAAAGAAATTACCCAGGACGACAACGACCGGGGCTGGCGCTCCAGGCTATTGCTCGCGCTCGCCTGATCCAAGCGAAAAGGTATGGTCCCCCTGGGGGCAACCGGCTATGATGGCCCTTCATGAAGGGGGGAAACCGCTTCGGTCGGTGGCTCCGGATCCCCCTTTTCCCCTGCCAGCAGGGTCGCCCGCCGGAGATCCGCAGCGACGGATCCTCCGTAGGGAGGTAGGGGGGGGTTGGCGGGCCGATGGTGGGCTGGGGATTTCCCGAGCTGGATGCAGAGACGGACGTATTGGTCGCGGGAGGGTTCCCCGGGCCGCCGCCGGGCGGAGTCGCCGCTCGGATCTCGACAAAAACCAGGTCCCAGGATGGTAGCGATGGCGAGGTGGACAGGTTTGCCGACGGGGCTGCTGGTCGCGTGGGCGGCCGGCATGGTGTGGGTGGCAGGTTGCGGAGCTCCCCCGCCGCGGGGGGCCGAGCGGCCGGCGGCCGCGGGGGGATCTCGGTCGCGGCCAGCGGCCGGCGACTTTGAAACCTCGACGGGGGCAGCGCCGCAGCAGGTCCAGCTGGACGGCCGGCCTTGGACCACTTCCCAGCCGGGCCCCTTGGGCGACCCCCGCGCGGTGCGGGGGGGGACGTTGAAGACCAGCATTCCCAACTGGCCGGCCACGCTGCGGATTTACGGCAAGGCCTCCAATACGTTCATGAATTCCATTGTGGAGGGGATGTGCTACGAGTCGCTGTGCGGCTTCCATCCTCGCACCCTGGAAACGATCCCTCAGCTGGCCACGCACTGGCACATCTCGGACGACAAAATGACCTTCCGCTTCCGGCTGGACCCTCGGGCTCGCTGGTCGGACGGCAAGCCGGTCACGACCGACGACGTGTTGGCCACGTATGATCTGTTGATGGACGATACGCTGATCGCGCCGATGACGAAGCAGAGCATTGGGAAGATGCGTCGGCCGGAAGTGATTGGGGAGGGCCAGCTGGAGGTTCGCTGCATTGAGAAGGACTGGCGGAATTTTATCGCCATGGGGGGGATGAGCATCCTGCCGGCTCATCAGATCGCGGAACTCTCCGGCCAGGAATTTCTGAAAAAGTTCAACTTTGCCTATCCGGTCGGATCGGGTCCTTACCTGGTGCGTCCCAAGGATGTGAAACGGGGCGAATCGATCACGCTGACGCGACGGGATGATTGGTGGGGGGACGCCGCCGAGGCATCCCAAGGCATCAACAACATTGATCGCATCCGGTTTGTGGTGGTGCGTGACCAGCGGCTGGCGTTTGAAAAGGCGTGCAAGGGCGAGCTCGATTTTTATCCCGTCTATTCGGCCAAGTGGTGGGTGGAAGACATCACGTCGCTGGAGGCGAACCAGAAGGGGCATCTCATTCGCCAGAAGATCTACACTCGGCACCCCGAGGGTTTCCAGGGGATGGCCTTCAACATGCGGAATCCGCCCCTGGACGACGTCCGGGTCCGCAAGGCGTTGGCTCACCTGTACGACCGTCGCACGATGATCCGAGAGTTTGCGTACGACGAGTACGTGCCGCTGAAATCGTACTTCCCCAACAGCGACGGCGAGAACCGGGCCAACGAGATGGTCGAGTACGACACGGCAGCCGCTCAGCAACTACTGGCCGAGGCCGGCTGGCGCGAGCGTGACGGGGATGGCTACCTGGTCCGCGACGGGCAACGCCTCGCGCTGAACCTGCTCTACCGGTCCCAGGCCTTCGAAAAGTATCTGACCACGTTTCAGCAGGCGTGTCAGCGAGCGGGGGTGCAGATCAATTTGAAGCTGGTCACGCCGGAAACGCACTGGAAAAACATGATGGACCGCAAGTTTCAGATTGCGGGCATGGCCTGGGGGGCGATCATCTTTCCTAATCCGCAGGCGAATTGGAGCAGTCGCATGGCGGACGAGATTGGCAGCAACAACGTGACCGGTTTCCAGAGCGACAAGGCGGACCAGATCATCCAGCAGTATGACGAAGAATTTGATTTGACCCGGCGGAATGCCCTCTTGCGGGAGCTGGACGCCGAAATCTTCGCTCAACATCCCTACTCCCTGGACTGGTTTATTCCTTGCCAGCGGGTGTTGTACTGGAACAAGTTCGGGATGCCCGAGGGGGGGCTGACCAAATACGCCGACTGGCGGGGCGTGTTTTCCACGTGGTGGGTCGATCCGGTACGGGAAGAGGAATTAGCAGCGGCTCGCCAAGAGGGCACCCCGCTGACCCCCGTGCCCCCCTTGGAAGTCAAGCATTGGACGGACGGTCCGTCGGCATCCGTCGCTCACTCCGACCGCTGACCCTTCCCCGCAAGGGGCCCTGCTGGACGCCTCCCCGGTGTGGACATGACGATCTATTTCGTCCGCCGCCTGCTGCTGATCCTGCCCACCTTTGTGGGCGTGACGGTGATTGCCTTTTTCATCACCCGCATGGTGCCGGGCGGTCCGCTGGAACGGGAGATCATGCAGATGCGGCAGGCGATGGCCAGCCAGGGGGGTGGGGGAACGCAGACCTTGGAAACCGAGATTTCGGACGATTTGCTGGTCGAGCTGAAGCGGACGTTTGGGCTGGACAAGCCCTGGTATGTGGCTTATGCGCTGTGGCTTAAAAATCTGGCCACGCTGAATTTGGGGGACTCGTACGAGACGGGCGAGCCGGTGTGGGCGCGGGTGGTCGAGCGGTTTCCGATCAGCATCTCGTTCGGGCTGACTGGTTTTGTGCTGGCCTACCTGGTCTGCATCCCCCTGGGGATCGCCAAGGCCCTCCGCCACGGGCATCCTTTCGACTACATCAGTTCGGCGATTGTGTTTATCGGCTATTCCATCCCGGGCTGGGCCATGGGCATCCTGCTGTTGTTATTTCTGGCCAGCGGCCGTTACATCGACGCCTTCCCCTTGGGGGGGATCAAGAGCGACAGTTATGCGAATCTGCCCTGGCTGGCCCGGCAAATCCAGGACCCCGCGACGGCCGTTGACGATTTCGGCGACTTTGACTGGGACTATTTGTCGCCGGCCGCCAAGCTGACCGATCGTCTGTGGCACATGTCGCTGCCGGTGTTTTGCTACATGATGGGTTCTTTTGCCACCCTGACCGTGCTGACCAAGAATTCGCTGATGGAAAATCTCGGCCAGGACTACGTCCGCACGGCTTTTGCGAAGGGGCTGGCGCCTCGCCGGGTGATTTTCCTGCACACGTTGCGCAATTCGCTGATCCCACTGGCCACCGGCCTGGGACACGCTCTGGGCCTGCTAATGGCGGGCTCGTACTTGATCGAGCTGGTCTTCAACATCGACGGCCTGGGACTGCTCGGTTTCACCGCCATCACGGGGCGGGACTACGCGGTGGTGATGGGCGTCTTGGCGATCAATACGCTGCTGCTGTTGTTCGGGAACATCATGTCCGACGTGCTGTACGCGCTGATCGACCCGCGGATACGTTTTGAATGACCGGCGGGGTATCCCCGCGGTCCTTTGCCAGAGGAGAGGAAGTTGCCAGCCGCCAAATCCCCATCGCTGCTGCGGCTGCGGTTGCGGCGTTTTCGTCGCATCAAGCGGGGTTACTACAGTTTTGTGGTCCTGGCGGGCGCCTATCTGGGCTCGTTCTTCCTCCCCTTCGTGATGGGCCATCGCCCCCTGATGGTGCGTTATGAGGACAGCTGGTATTTCCCTGCCATGCGCTCCTACGTCTACGATACGTTCGGGCTGGGTTCCAGCCACATTCTGCCGGCGGGCGTGTTGGGTCAGACGATGGTCGACGGCCAGCCGGTGCCTGCCGGGGCGGAGGCGGACTATCGCGGCTTGCAGCGGCAGTACGCGGCGGAGGGAGCGGGGAATTGGGTGCTGATGCCGTTCTTTCCCTGGAGTCCCTACGAGAAGATTGCCGAGACGGGCACGCCGCCGGCGCCCCCCATGGCCCACCATTGGATGGGGACCGACACGGCCGGCCGCGACGTCTTCATTCGCCTGGCCTACGGCTATCGCGTCTCGATCACCTTCGCTCTGGTCGTGGTGCTGGTCGCCTACACGATCGGGACCCTGGTGGGGGCTTTTCTGGGTTACTTTGGTCGCTGGTTGGACATGGTCGGCTTGCGGCTGGTGGAAATCTGGAGCGCCATTCCGTTTCTGTACACCGTGATGATCCTGGCGTCGCTGTTTCGCCCCAACTTCGCTCTGCTGGTCGCGATTCTCTCCGTGTTCGGCTGGATGACGATCACCTACTATGTCCGCGGCGAGTTCTACCGGGAAAAGGCCAAGGATTATGTCCAGGCGGCGATTGCCGTGGGGGAACCGCATGCGGCGATCATGGTCAAGCACATTTTGCCGAACGCGTTGACGCCAATCATCGCCTTCGCCCCCTTCGCGATTGTGGGCACCATCGGCGCGTTGGTCTCCCTGGACTTTCTGGGCTTCGGCTTGCCCGCCCCGACTCCCAGTTGGGGGGAACTGCTGCGGCAGGCGAAAGACAGCGGTTTTACCAAGTGGCATCTGGTCGTATTTCCCCTGGGGATTTTGTTTGTCACCCTCCAGTTGATCGTCTTCATCGGCGAGGCGGTGCGGGAGGCGTTCGACCCGAAGGTTTACAGCAGGCTGCGTTGATGACCACCCCCGCAGAGCAGGTTGACCGAGCAGAGCCGGGCCAGGCGGCCCCGTTGCTGGACGTCCGCCAGCTGAAGACCTATTTTCGCGTGGAAGGGGGGATTGCCCGCGCCGTCGACGGGGTCTCTTTCCACGTCGATCCGGGCGAAGTGCTGGGCCTGGTCGGCGAATCGGGCTCGGGCAAAAGCGTCACCGCGCTGTCCGTCCTGCGGCTGGTCCCCGATCCCCCCGGTTTTAACGCGGGGGGCGAAATCCTCTACGCCGGGGCGGATCTGCTGCGGAAATCGTTCCCTGAAATGTGGCAGATCCGCGGCAATGAAATCGCGATGATTTTTCAAGAGCCCATGACGGCGCTCAACCCCGTGTTCACCGTCGGCTTTCAGATCATCGAGACCCTCCGCACGCACCATCCGGAGATGAGCCGGCAGGAGGCCTCCCAGCGGGCGGTCGAAATGCTGCAGCGGGTACGCATTCCCGACGCGGCTCGACGGATGACACAGTATCCCTACCAGTTTTCGGGCGGTATGCTGCAGCGAGCGATGATTGCCATCGCCCTGTGCTGTAATCCGCAGCTGCTGATCGCCGATGAACCGACGACCGCCTTGGATGTCACAACCCAGGCCCAAATCCTGGACCTGATGCTGGAACTCAAACAGCAACGGGCCGGCGGTTCGATCCTGTTGATCACTCACGATCTGGCGGTCGTGGCTGAGACCTGCGATCGCGTGGTCGTGATGTATGGCGGCAAGGTGCAGGAGGTCGGCAGCGTGGCGCAGATCTTCCGCAGCCCCCAGCACCCTTACACGCAGGGACTGCTGGATTCCCTCCCCTCTCTGCAGGCCAAATCGGTAGATCGCCTGCACACGATTCCCGGCAACGTCCCTTCGATTATGGAACTGCCCCGCGGCTGCAAGTTCTGTACGCGGTGCGAGCAGGTGATGGACCGCTGCCACGAGGAGGAGCCCGTTCTGCACGAGGTGGCCTCGGGCCACCAGGTCCGTTGCCATCTGGTCGAGCCCGGTTGAGGGGTGAGGGGCTAGGCGTTAGGGGCTAGGAGCCAGGGGCTAGGGGTTAGGGGAGAGCGGCTTTTCTTTTGAGCGGCGGGGGGGGTTAGCCGCCGGTGGCCCATCACCCCATCACCCCATCACCCCATCACCCCATCACCCCATCACCCCATCACCCCGCCTCCCGCCGCTCTGGGCGAAAGGAGGACCGGTCCGCGGGCCGTCTGCCGCCATCGCCGAGGAGCGGCGGGGGCGACCTGCCTGGATTCGGCAGCCCGGCTGGGGTAAGTTTTCTGGCAGTCGCCTCGTCGCCCACGGTTGGAGCGGGTGCGCGTCATTTCGCAGAGAGGGACCGCTTATGGGTCTGCAAGAGAACATGCAACAGGAGCCGGTCAGCCGGCTGGCGCTCCGCGACCCGGTCACCGCCACGGCCGAGACGCCGCTGCGGGAAGCGATTGGCCGCATGCGGGATCAAGGGCTGGGGTGCACAGTGGTCGTCGACGAGGAAGGCAAGCCGGTGGGGATGTTTACCGAAAGCATGCTGACCCAGCTGCTGGCCCAGGAGGCGGCGAACATGGACGATGCGGTGGCCCGGCACATGGCCCACCAGTGGCCCTGGGTCCACGTGACCGACCCGATTGTGCACGTCCTGGAGGCGATGGAGCTAAAAAATGTCCGCTTCCTTTGTGTGGTCGACGCCGACGGCCGCCTGATTGGCTTGACCGGTCAGAAGGGTTTAATGGAGTACGTGGCGGATCATTTTCCAGGCCAGGTGATGGTGCAGCGCATTGGCGGCAAACCTTATCCGCAAGATCGTGAAGGAGCGTGAGCATGACCGCTGAGCGGTTTCCTTCCCCGGAAGACTTCCAGGATCCCCTGGAAAACTATGAACCGAAAACTTACGAGGATCCGCTGGAAGAGGCCTTAGCCGAGGAGACGGTGACTGCGATTCGGCACGAGCCTTACGTCAGCATTCCCCCGGAGATGCCGATTCGGGATGCGATCGCCAAGCTGGCTGGCTTGCACGTCGCTTGTCTGCTGGTGGAAAAAGACCGCAAGCTGGTCGGCGTTTTTTCCGATCGGGATGCCCTGGCCAAGGTGGCTCTGGAATACGACCGGCTGCAGGATCAGCCGGTCAGCAGGGTGATGACCAGCAATCCGATTTACGTCTACGAAACCGACTGCCCGGCCGCGGCCTTGGCCGTGATGGCCGTGGCCGGTTACCGGCACGTGCCGGTTTTAAACTTGGAAGAGCAGTTGGTGGGGATTGTCAGCCCTCAGCGGGTGACGGCTTTTCTGCACACCCATTTCCGCGGCTGAGCACCCGCCGCAGGTTTTGCTCTCCCGTCGGTCGTCTCCCGGCGGTGTCCGGGCCCCGCTGCTGGGGAGTTGTTGTGGCGGGCGGCTTAGTAGCGGATTGCGGCCTGGGGCACGGCGACCATCTGGGGGACCCCGGTGGGGGAGAAGGGAGGTGGTCCGGCAACGGAGGTGGCCAGCGCCGCCACTCGAGCTTGGAGTTGCGGCTGACGGGGATTGCGGGCCAGGGCGATGCTGTAATCGGAAAGGGCCTGCTGGAGGTCACCCTGATCTTCACGGATCTTGCCCAGCGCGGTGCGGGCCCGGGGATTCGTCGCGTCAATCGCCAGGGCGCTTAACAGATTCTCTTCCGCCGCCCGCACGTCGCCCAGTTCTTCATTCAACCGGGCCAGTTCGATTTTGGGTGTGGCCGCGAAGGGCTGGCGATCCCGCCAGCCTTCCAGAAGCCGCACCGCCTGCTCGGGCCGGTTCTGTTCCACCAGCAACACGGCCAGGCCCCGATAGGCCTCCGTATGCTTGGGATCTTTGTCCAGGCATTGCACATAAAAGTTTTCCGCTTGTCCCCAGTAGGACTCGTGCCCGCCCGCTTTGGCCAAATGGTGGAAACTGGTGGCCAGATTGTAATAGCTGTCCGGGTCCCGCGGATTGGTGGCAATCGCTTCTTCGAAGCGGCGGATGGCCGCTGCCGAATTGCCTTGCTGGAAGAAGCGCGTCCCCTCGGCATTCATGCTGTTGGAAGCGACACTGCACCCGCTGCTGGACATCAGCCACAAGCCAGCCCACAGACATACCACCCAACAGCCCGCCCCGCGGGGGCTGCCCCAGGAAAAAGAAGTTGCGGCATCCACGATCACTACCCTTGGCAAGAAACAAGGTGCGCAGGTTACGAATGACGAGCGGAACGGTCCCGCGAAAAACCGGTCCTCGGACGTGAGGCGGGACGTTATCGAACCTGAGCGGGGCTGGCAAGAGCGATTCGCTGCCAGCACGCTAGCAGCCGGGATGGCGCCGCCGATTCGCCCCCCGGCAGGGGGGCGGACGGACCGAGAATTTGGGTCGCGGGGCGGGGGGATCGAGCGGGAGGGGGGGGTGGCCGCACCGCGGCTCAGCCGCCAGCCTAATCCTCCAAGGGCTGGCCCTCCGCGGCACCCGTCTGGGCCCCCTCGGCCTCGGCGGGCACGTCGGTCGTTTCCGAGGCGGCCGGCACGGGCTGCTTGGCATACCCCAGCTCGCGGATCACCTCCAGGATTTCGCTGCAGGTCGGAAACATCCGCCCACTGGACCGCTTGTACTGGTCCAAGGCCTGCATGAATTCGACCTCCTCGACCGAATAGTCCCGCTCGCAGGTGGTCGGGTCAATCTGCCGCCGCCGGCTGACCTTCTGGCGACGTTGCAGCTGCCGCCGCTCGTTCTGCACCGCCCCGCTCTTCTTCCGCCGCTCGGTGCCTACACGCCGCTCACTGGTCCGCCGTCGATCCACCGTTACCGTGGAAGATGCTGATTTGGCCATCTCGAAGTCCCCCCTTTTGGCTTTCTGTCCGTTAGTGATCTGCGGCACCGCCACCCGGGTGTCCGCCGCTGGGCGGCGAACGTGTGGCTGGGTCCACCCCGTTGTAAAAATACACCATTTAGAGAAGGAATGCGGCTTTCGGGGAGTTTCTGGTCTGGCGAAAGCGGGGCGGTGGCGCAAAAGAACCGGTTGTGTCGATTGTGCGGGGCCGCGGGTGGGAATGGGGCGGAGGGTCCTGGGGCAGCAGTGGGCGGGGCCCGAGGTGGCCGTGGGGAGGCCGAGCGGTTGGGGGGGGAGCCGCGGGGCGGGTGGGCGCTGCAGACCGACTGGTCGAGGCGCGATACGGTTCAGATTATGAGCGGTCGTGGCGGGCCCAGAGAATTCGCCGGCAACTTCGCATCGCCCACGTACGCCAAACCGGCGGCTCGCGCCTTGCCGCTGACGATGATTCGCCCACCTTAAAGCGGTATTCGGTCTGGGTGGGATGGCCTACTTTTTCGGTTCCTTCCCTGCCTGTTGCTCGGGCACCGGCTCTTGTTCCAGCTGGGCTTTTTGCAGCTGCTTTTCCAGCTGGCGCTTCCGCAATTTCCTGAGCACATCCAGGGCGGCGTCCCGCGTGTCCTTGGTCTTCGGGACGGCTTCTTTCCCGGGCGTCTCTGCCGGCGTGGTCGTTTCGGGGCCGGCCGAGTCGAGCAGTTTTTCATCCTGCAAACGGTACTCGGCCGTATCGCTCATGGATTGATCCGACCCCAGCATCGTCTTTTCCGCCTCGGCGGCGACGGTCTCACCTTGCTCACCCTCCTCGTCAAACAGCCATTCGTCGATGCTGTCTTGGCTGTCGGCCTGGCTGACCGTGCGAGCCAGCACATCGTCCATATCCTTGACGGGGGGCTTTTTCGGTCCTCCCAGGGAGTGGTCCACCTGAACTTTGAAGTGGAGATTTCCAATTTCCACTTCATCGCCTTGTTTCAATTCTTTTTCCCCGTGAATCTGTTCCCCGTTGACGAACGTGCCGTTCTTGCTACTGAAGTCCCGCAACCCGACGTAGCCGGAGTCCACGATCACGACGCAATGGTGTCGGCTAACCATCTCGCTGCGCGGTCGCAGATGGCAATCGGCATCACGTCCGATCAAAAATTTTGGGCCGGGGACGGGAATCTCCGTACCGTCCCGTTCGCCGCCCACGACTAAAAATTTCACCTGCATCGTACGTCAGTCCCTTGTCGCCTTGGTGCACCCCTCACGGACGAACGTCCGTTCTTGAAAAAGACGGGCCTCGCATTCATTGGAATGGCACGGATGAGACGACCCCTGTTCCGTACTGACGAGCATAACGGATCGGGGGCAAATAGTCAAAAGCTGGGCGGGTGCCGCCAGCGGCCGGGGTCAGGGGGGCGGGGATTCGGCGGGTTTCTTGGCCGGGAAGTGACGCTGGGCAACGGGCACGATCGACAAATTTTGCCTAGCGGCGATGGGACCAGGCCGGCGAAGCGTATTTAATCCGCACCAATTCACTAGCCTGCCTGGTCTCGCGATCTGTCAGGCGTGCCGGCAGGAGGTCTACATCCAGCCGCTGGGCCAGGAGGGTGGGCCAGCTTTGCCGCAGGGTGGCGGCCAGGTGGTGGTGGCCCGGTCGTGGGTCCAGTCCGCTGACTTCCGGCGCGGCGGGGGAGGTTTCCAGGAGGATGCTGCCGTGTTGCAGGACGGCGGATTGACGACGTCGTTGGGCACTGCCGACGATCTTGGCGGCGCCCAGGACCAGGTCGTGGGGTCCGCGGCGTTGAAAGCAGAGGAAGGCTGGCGGCAAGCTGGGAGGTGCGGGACAGCCCACAGGCTGCAGGGGGATCCCTTGCGTGGCCAGACTTTCCTGGAGGGTCTCGTGCACCAGGTCGTACAGCCAGCCAAAATCGATCCGTCGCAGGGTGGCGGCGGCGGGCCAGCAGAGGCTGTACGTCAGTTCGCGATCGTGCACAATCGCTCCGCCACCGGTCATCCGCCGCACCAGGCTGCAGTCACGGCTGGCGGCATGTTGAGCTCGATCCTGGTAGGCCTGAAAGTAGCCCAGCGACAGGGTCGGTTCCGCCCAGGCGTAGAGCCGCAGGGTGGGTTGTCCGCTTTCGGCGGCCGTCGCCAACAGCACTTCGTCGACGGCCATGTTCCAGGCGCCGTTGGCGGGGGGGTCCAGCAGGAGGCGGCAGGGGCGGGCAGTGGGCGTCACGAAGGCGGCGAACTTTCCGCTTCTTCCCGCCACCGGAGGACGGGGTGGCGAGCGGCGTTGACTTCGTCGGGGCGGCTGATGGGTGTCGCGTGGGGAGCGGTGTGCAGCTGATCCGGGGGTTCTTCCACGACCTGAGCCAGCGTGGCGGCGAAGGCATCCAGCGTTTCCTTGCTCTCCGTCTCCGTCGGTTCCACCATGATGGCTTCTTTGACGGTCAGCGGAAAGTAGACGGTGGGGGCGTGGAAGCCGAAGTCCAGCAGCCGCTTGACCACGTCCATGGCCGTCACCCCGCGTTGTTGTTTGAGGCTAGCGGCCGTCGCCACGAATTCATGCGCACAACGCGGGCCCTGGGGAACCGGCAAGACGGGCTGGACGCGGTGCAGCAGGTAGTTGGCATTCAACACGGCGTTCTCGGCGACCTCCCGCAGGCCTTGGGGCCCGTGGGTGAGGATGTAGCAGTAGGCCCGCACCAGGACGCCCGTATTGCCGAAAAAGCTGCGTACTCGTCCGATCGACTTGGGTCGCTGGTCGTCCAGCCGGTAGTGCACTTCCCCCCCCCGCTGCTCTTGCACGACCAAAGGCGAGGGGAGGTATGGTTCCAGCAGCCGGGTCACCGCGATCGGTCCGGCGCCGGGCCCGCCGCCGCCATGCGGTCCGCTGAAGGTTTTGTGCGGGTTGTAATGCATCATGTCGGTGCCGAAATCGCCGGGCCGCGTCACGCCCAGGATGGCGTTCATGTTGGCGCCATCCAGGTAGATGAGGCCTCCTTCAGCGTGGACCAGGTCGGCAATCTCGCGGACGTGGGGATCGAACAGTCCCAGGGTGTTGGGATTGGTGATCATGAACACGGCCACCTGTTCGTCCAGCTTGGCTTTGAGGTCTTCCAAATCGACACAGCCGGCGGGGGTGCTGTTGACCGTCACGGCCTCGAAACCGCACATGGCGGCGCTGGCCGGGTTGGTACCGTGGGAGGAATCGGGCGTGAGAATCTTCGTCCGCCGCTCGCCCAAGTCACGAAAATAAGCCGCCGCCACCATCAAGGCGGTCAGTTCTCCGTGAGCCCCCGCGGCGGGTTGGAGGCTGACGGCATCCAGACCGGCGATTTCGCCCAGCATCTTCTGCAGGTGGTAGAGGAGGGCCAGCAAACCCTGCAGGGACGGGTCGGGCTGGTAGGGGTGCACATCGACGATGCCCGGCAGCGACGCCAACCGCTCGTTCCGCTTGGGGTTGTACTTCATGGTGCAGGAGCCGAGCGGGTAGAAGTGGGTATCGACGGACATGTTCAGCGTCGACAGGTTCGCGTAATGCCGCACCAACTGCGGTTCCGTCAGCTCCGGCAGGGGCAGGCACCGCTTTGCCAAAAAACGCTCAGGGATCAGCTGGTCGACGCGATCTTGTGGCACATCGCAAGCGGGTAACCTGACCGCTCGACGCAGCGGCCGCGACAGTTCGAACAACAGCTGGGTGTCACGCGTGTTTCGCATGCAGGGCAGCCTCGTGGGGGGCGCTGGTGGTGACCAGGTGAGCCAACTGGTCGATCTGGGCTCGGGTCCGTTTTTCGGTGACGGCGATCAGCAGGCAGTCGGACAGGTCCGGGTACCAGCGTCCGAGGGGGACGCCGGCCAGCACGCCGGCAGCCAGGGTCTCGGCCAAAAGGCCTGCCACGTCCCCCTGCCGGTCGCGGACCACGAATTCCTTGAAGGTGGGGGGCGCGAAGACCGGTTCCAGCCGGCCGGTGGCGAAGAGTTGAGCCTGGGCGTAGCGGGCTTTTTGCAAGCACAGTTGAGCCACCTCGCGCATGCCGGCCGGGCCCATAGCCGCCAGGTAGACGCTGGCCCTTAGCGCAAACAGGCCCTGGTTGGTGCAGATGTTGCTGGTCGCCTTCTCGCGGCGAATGTGTTGTTCCCGGGTCTGGAGGGTCAGCACCCAGCAGCGGCGTCCCTGGCGATCGACGGTCTGCCCGGCGATGCGGCCCGGCATGCGGCGGACGAACTTTTCGCGACAGGCCATGATCCCCAGGTAGGGGCCGCCGAACTGCAGCGGCGTGCCCAACCCCTGCCCCTCGGCTACCACCACATCCGCCCCGTAATCGCCCGGGCGCTGGAGGAGGCCGAGGCTGAAGGGATCGACGGCGACGACCAGTAGGGCGCCGGCGCGGTGAGTGATCTCTGCCAGCTGCTGGACCTCTTCCAGACAGCCGAAAAAATTCGGGTGCTGGATCAACACGCAAGCCGTATCCTCGGTCAGGGCGGACTCCAGTTCCGCCGGGGGCAAGGTGCCTGTGGGCGTGGGCAGCGTGACGAGTTGCGTGTCGAGATTGGCAAAATAGGTGTCGATCACCTGCCGGTATTCGGGATGGACACTGCCGGCCGTCACGACCCGCCCGTGCCGGCGGGTCACCGACATGGCCATCAGGACGGCCTCGGCCGCCGCACTGCCGCCGTCGTAGAGGCTTTGGTTGGCGACCTCCATTCCGGTCAGCTGGCAAATCATCGTCTGGTATTCGAACATGGCCTGCAGGTTGCCCTGGCTGACCTCCGGCTGGTAAGGCGTGTAGGAGGTATAGAATTCTCCTCGGGAGGCGACGTAATCGACGACGGCCGGGACGAAGTGGTCGTAGCTGCCGGCCCCCAGGAAGCAGACCCGGTTGGCGGCCCCCCCATTGCGGCCCGCCAGATGGCTGAGGTGAGCCGTCAACTCCAGCTCGCCCATGGCCGCCGGCAGATCCAGCGGTTGCCCCATCCGCAAATCCTCGGGAATCGAAGCAAACAGGGCCTCCAGCGAGTCCAGGCCGATCGCCTGCAGCATCTGACGCTGGTCGTCGGGGGTGTTGTACGAGTACGTCACGCTTGTTCTTCCGCACACAACCGTTGGTAGGTCTCGTAATCCACCAGCTGGTCCAAACCCGCCGGGTCCGCCACCTTGATCTTGACGATCCATCCCGCCCCGTAAGGATCGTCGCTCAACCTCTCCAGGGACTCGGCCAGTTCCCCGTTGACCGCCACCACCTCGCCGCTGACCGGACTGTACAGGTCGCTCACCGCTTTGACCGATTCAATCTCCCCAAACGACTCGCCGCTGGTGACCTGGCGGCCGACTTCGGGCAGATCGAGGTAGACCAGATCGGTCAGGGCTTCGATGGCAAACGCGGAAATGCCCACAATCGCCAGCTGGGTCCCCCCTTCTTCGACAACGTGCACCCATTCGTGGGTCTTGGCGTACAACAGGTCTTCGGGTTTCACGTGAGCGTCCTTTGCGGGGATGCGGGTTGCGGGGTGCGGGATGCGGGGTGCGAGATACGTGATGGGGTAGGGGGTTACGGGATAGGGGGATGCGGGATGGGGGGGTGTGGGGTGTGGGGTTAGGGGGTTGAGCGGGTTTTTTTACGGTAGAACGGCAGCTTGACGACGCGAGCCGGTTCGCGGCGTCCCCGCACATCGATCTCCAAGGCGGTCCCCAGTGGGCTGGCGTCAGGCTCGACGTAGCCCATGGCGATGGGCCGCTGCAGCGTCGGCGAGAACCCGCCACTGGTGACGACCCCCACCGGCTGGCCTTCCCGCGTGATGGCGTATCCCTCGCGCGGCACCCGCCGACCATCACATTCTAGACCCACACGGCGGGGCAGGGCAGGGCCGTCCTGGATCTGGGCCAGGGCGTCCCGCCCCGGAAATTGTCGGTCTTCCAGGTCGACGGCAAAATCGAGCCCGGCCTGAAGGGGGTTGATGGTTTCGTCAATTTCGTGTCCGTACAGCGGCATGGCAGCTTCCAGTCTCAGCGTGTCCCGCGCGCCCAGGCCGGCCGGGCGTCCTCCTCTGGCGAGGCTGCCTGCGACCAGCGTCTCCCACAGCGGCTGGGCCTCCCCCTCCGGCACGATCAGCTCGCAACCGTCTTCCCCCGTATAGCCGGTCCGACTGACGATGGTCCCCCTGGTCGAGCTGCTCCCCGCGCCGCCCACCAGCTGGCCGCGATAAAACTTCAGTTTTGCCGGATCGAAAGGGGTCACTTCCGCGACCAGCGGCAACGCTTGCGGTCCCTGCACGGCCATCATGGCCGTATCCAGGGTCAGGTCCGTGCAGGAAACGTCGGCCGGCAGATGCCGCTTGATCCAGGCCACGATCTTCGCTCGATTCGAGGCATTCACGACCATCAGGTACCAGGAACGTTCCTCCTCGGAGAGATGATAGACCAGCACGTCGTCCAGCACACCCCCCGCTTCGTTGGTGACCAGGGCGTAGCGGATCGTGCCGAGGGGCAGATCCCGCATGGAGCGGGTTAACAGCGAATCGAGAAACTCGCTGGCCCGGGGCCCGTCGAATCGAAGGCGCCCCATGTGAGAGACATCGAACAGTCCCACGTGTTGGCGGGTGGCGAGATGTTCCTCGACGATCGAGCTGTATTGGACCGGCATTTCCCAGCCGCCGAATTCGACCATCCGGCCGTGGTGGTCGACGTGCCACCGGTAGAGGCTGGTCCTGGCGAGTTTTTCCGTCGTCTGCATCGTGGTGTATCCTTCGGCTGTCGGTCGCCCTGTGTATTATCTTCCGTGGCGGGGGAATCACCAGGGCCGCTGGCCGCGCTTTCCCTCCGGCTGTTCCTTTTCACCTCCACCTCCGCTTTTCCTGGGTGGTTTGTCGAGCGATGCCGGACGGCGGCGCTGGCGGGGGGAAGTTCAGCCCCGGGTGCGCGGCGCGGAATCCTTTCCCGGCTACCGGGCCGGGGAGGGATGCGGCTGTTTTTCCTTGTCCTCCGAGGTACCTCCGGTTTGCTCTCCGCCTGCCCCCGCCGCGGCCGGGGACGGGGGACGGGGGAGAGGGTACCGGAGGCGTGCAGGAAAGCGGGGACAACTGACTTTTGGGCCTGTCGCTAAATCATCCGAGGGCCCTGAACGAGAAGCACTCCAGCTTTTTTTCAGGCCCGCCCTGCGTCCTTTCGCTTTCCTCTTTCCTCTCCCTTCGTGCTCTTCGTGTCCTTCGTGGTCCTTTCCAGCCTCCCCTGCCGGACGGAGGAGAGGCGTGCGGTAAGGCGGGGCCAACTGACTTTTGAGGGCTGGGGCGAAGGGGAATTTTACCACGAAGGACGCGAAGAGCACGAAGGTCCCATTCGACGATTGGGCAGAGTAAAAAGAGTAAAAAAGGAGTAAAAAAAGGACAGGCATCATCGGGCTCTTCGATTGATGATTGACGAATGTTGATTTTTGATTTTTGGTAACACCTTACCCGATGGCAAAAGAGAGAAGGAGTCTGTGGTTTTCGCTACTCGCCAGACACGCGTCCGGTTCCCTCTTCCCCGGCGTTCCGGCGAGCCGGGACGGTGGGGGAGAGAGAACTTTGGGGGGGCTTGGTGGGCGGTCACGGGCAACGGTGACAAGTATGGCACAACACGCAGCGCGTTTCAGCGAGCCCCCAGTCGGTAGGGGCCACCGGCGCGGGGGTTACTTCTTCCCTTTCCGCTGGCCTCCTTTCTTTGCGCCTCGACCTTTTTTCGCGGCACCCTTTTTCCCGCCACCTGGCTTGGCCCCGCTCTTTTTCCCCCTGCTGTTCTTGGCCCCACCCTTCTTCGCTCCGCCCTTTTTTCCCCTGCTGTTTTTCCCCCCGTCCTTTTTCGCTCGGCCTTTTTTCGCTCGGTCCTTTTTCCCCTCGCCAACCTGGCCTTGTGGGGCGGTCTTGCGGCGGCCCTTCCCGGGCGGAGGCGAGGCCGGTTCGCTGCGGGGGGTGGCCCGTTGGGGGGTGGAGGGTTTTCGGGTCCTGCGCGTCTTGCCGGCCCTTTGGGTCTTGGGTTTGGGGGCGGGTCCGGCCGGTCGGCTGGAGAGTCGCCGCACGAGGCGGAAGTCGAGTTCGCGGCGATCGACATCGACATGGGCCACGGCCACGCGGAGGTAGTCGCCCAAGCGAAAGCTGTGGCCCGCCCGATGGCCGCTCAACGAGTGCGTCCCCCGGTCGTAATGGTAATAGTCGTCCTGCAGCGACGTGACGTGGATCAGCCCTTCGGCCGGGAGTTGGACGCCCTGGACGAACAGCCCGAACTCCTGGACGCCGGTGACGACCGCGTCCATTTCTTCACCGATCCGTTCGCTGAGGTAGTTCAGCAGTTTGACCTTGATCAGTTCCCGTTCCGCCTGCTCGGCCCTCTGTTCGCGCTGGGAACAGTGGTCCCCCAGGTTGGCCAGTTCGTCGACGTGTTGTCGGGGAGCGCGGCTGGCGAGGAGGGCGTCCAGGAGGCGGTGGACGGTCAGGTCGGGATATCGGCGGATGGGGGAGGTGAAGTGGCAGTAGCAGTCGCTGGCCAGGGCGAAGTGTCCCTCTTCGGCGGGGCTGTACACGGCTTTTTGCATGCTGCGCAAGGTGGCGTAGCTGACGGCATGTTCTTCGGGCCGTCCTTCGAGCTGGTTCAGGAGTCCCTGCAGGGCAAACCGGCTCTCCAGCGAGGTCACCTCCAGGCCCAGTTCGCGGGCGAACAGGGTCAGTTCCTGCAGCTTGCGGGGATCGGGCGGTTCGTGGATCCGCCGCAGGAAGACGATCCCGGCCTCCTGGAGGATACGGGCCATGGCCTCGTTGGCGGCCAGCATGAATTCTTCGATCACCTGGTGGCTCTCGGTGTTCTCCACGAGGTGGGCCCCGGCCACGCGTCCGTCGCGGTCCAGGTCAATTTTTACCTCGGGTAGGGTCAATTCCAGTGCTCCCCGATCGAAGCGGCGTTTGCGCAGGATCATGGCCAGCGTGTACATCCGCCCCAGCAGCTCGTAGACTTCCACTTTCAATTTCCGCCGCCAGCGGCGGGGATTGGCCCGATAGTCGTCGACTTCCTCGTAGGTGAAGCGCCGCTGGCTGCGAATCGCGGCCGCACACGCTTCGGCCCCCATCACGGCTCCGTCCGGGGCGAACTCGATGAACACCGACTTGGTGTAGCGCACCCGGTGGGGCTGGAGGCTGGCCAGGTTATTGGAGATCGTCTCGGGAAGCATGGGGATCACCCGGTCGGGCAGGTAGACGCTGGTCGCCCGCTGGCGGGCTTCCCGGTCCAGGGGGGACTTTTCGCGGACGAAGTGAGCCACATCGGCGATGTGGACGCCCAACCGCCAGTGCCCTCCTTCGATTTGGTCCAGGGAGATGGCGTCGTCGAAATCGCGGGCATCCTCCGGATCGATGGTAATCACCGTCTGGTCGGTCAGATCGCGGCGGTCGGCTTCGACGGCGGCGTCGAAGCTGTCTGCCTGTTCCCGCGCATCTTCCAGGACGTCGGGGGCGAAGGGTCCGGGCAGGTTGAATTCGTGGATGATCGACAGCGTATCGACGCCCGGCTGGCCGCGTTGTCCCAGCACCTCCAGGACGACGCCTTCTCCGTCGTGGACGTGGGAGGGGAAGCGGACCATTTCGATGACGACCTTGTCGTCGACGCGGACATTCTTGGCGCCGGCATCTCCCACGAGGATGGGTTGAGCGAAGATTTTGCCGTCCACCTGGACGAACCCATACCCGCTGCGCTCGAAATACGTCCCCACAAAATGGTGCGTTTCCCGCTGGAGGACTTTGACCACGACTCCTTGGCGCGAGCGTCCTCGTTTGCCGCCCCGTCCCCGGCTGAGCTGGACCAAAACCAGGTCGCCGCTGGCGGCGTCGGCGCCTTTGAGTTTGGGGATGTAAACATCTTCCTCCCGTTCGCGGCCCACCACAGCCCCTTGGGGACGGACGAATCCGTAGCCCTCGGACATGCGGCGGAAGATGCCGGTCAGCTGATGGCTGCTGGACTGCTGCGGCAGGCAGACGGCGTGATTGGCGGCGTAGGTCAGCCGGCCCTCCTGGACGAGTTGTTTGATCAGCCGCTTGACCAGCCGGGCCTGGTCGTCGTCCAGCTGCAGCTGCCGGGCGATGCGGCGCGGTTTGAGGGGCTGATAGTCGGGGGCGGCGACCAGCCGCAACACCGCTTCTTGGATTTGTTCCTCGTTCATCATGGCCCGGCCGTTGGTATTTCCGCCGTCTGGGGACCCGAGCCGCTGGCGGGCCAGCGGCCCCCATCGCAGCTAGGGGGTCGAGGCCAGCCCCTTGTACAACTTGCGGCCCAGGTTGGGATGGAACTGCGTCCACTCGCTACCGAGGTTGGCATCATCCCGCAACAAGGTGGCGAAATGATGAATCTTGGCGTCCAGATTGTCCAGGTGATGCAAGGTGACCGCCTCGACGGTCATCGGCACGGTCGGGCTGCCAAATTCCAGCGCCCCATGGTGGCTGACGATGAGGTGTTTTAAGCGCAGCGCGGTTTCGGGGGGGAGGGGCGTGCCCTGGGCCGCCAGCCGTTCCAGTTTTTGCTGGAGCAGTCCCACCGCAATCACAATGTGGCCCAACAGCTGACCCTCGCTGCTGTAGCTCAACTGCCGATCGTACTCAAGTTCGTCCACCTTGCCGGCGTCGTGGAGGAAGGCGCCCAGCAGCAGGAGGTCGCGGTCCAGGGAGGGATACAGCTCGCTGATCCGCACGATCAGCTCCATCAGCTGGACCACATGTTCCAGCAACCCCCCTTGATAGGCGTGATGGTTCTTGACCCCCGCTGGGGCCCGAGCGAACTTGGGCATGAACACGTCGTCGGCCAGAAAACTGTCGGCCAGGGCCGCCAGGGCAGGATCGCTGACGGTGCCCAGCAGCTCCTCCAACCGCCCCGTCAGCCGCTGAACCTCCTGAGCGGTCATCTGCCGATAGTCCTCTTCGGACACCTCTTCGGTGGCGACCTTATCGATCCTGGTGGCGATCAACTGCAGGGCCCCCTGGTAGACCTGGGTGGTTCCCTGCACGCGGACAAAATCTCCGTCATCGAACTCATCCGCCAGCTCCTGGCTGGCGTTCCACATCCGGGCCCCGATCGAGCCGGTCCGGTCGGAAAGTTCGCACTGCAGGTAGAGGTTTCCCTGGCGATTGGACCGCAACTGTTTTTCCGATGCCAGAAAGACCTCGTTGACCGATTCCTTGTCGCTCAGTTCTTTCACAAACCGATGACCCATGGCGGGTGGCCTTTCTGGATTTGCCAGGCGAGAGGTCGCGAACGCGTGATTGTAGGAGTCCCCGGGAGAGCTCTCAAGTGTCTGTATTGCTTGCTGCGGCGATCCTCCCCTAGAATGCCGCCGTCCTGGGGACTGGTCCCCCGCCCCCGTGGGGATTCCTGGGTGGCGGACCTGCCCGCGGGGAAAACCATCTGCGGGAGGTCCCCGTTTGCCGATCCCTGCCGGGTCGCCCGCCCCCCGCGGTAGGCCCGCGGTTCCTTTTTCCTTGAGACGAGCACGATGGCTGCAGGCAGCAAAACCGCGATCCGTCCCACCCGCGCCGAAGACTATCCGGAATGGTACCAGCAGGTGATCCGCGCGGCGGACCTGGCCGAGGTCTCGCCGGTCCGCGGCTGCATGGTCATCAAGCCCTGGGGTTACGCGATCTGGGAGAACATGCAGCGGGCGCTGGACCGCATGTTCAAAGCCACCGGGCACGAGAACGCGTATTTCCCCTTGTTCATTCCCATGCGGTACCTGGAAAAGGAAGCCCAGCACGTGGAGGGCTTTGCCAAAGAGTGCGCGGTGGTCACCCATCATCGGCTGGAGCCGGACGGGGAAGGGGGCCTGCGGCCGGCCGGGCCGCTGGAAGAGCCGCTGGTGGTGCGACCGACCAGCGAGACGATCATTGGCGAAATGTACGCCAAATGGATCCAGTCCTGGCGCGACCTGCCGGTGCTGATCAACCAGTGGGCCAACGTCGTCCGCTGGGAAATGCGCACGCGGCTCTTCCTCCGCACGGCCGAATTCCTCTGGCAGGAGGGTCACACCGCTCACGCCACCGAAGCCGAGGCGGTGGAGGAGACGATGAAGATGCTGGACGTCTACGCCGACTTCGCCGAAAACTACATGGCCATGCCGGTGATCAAGGGGGAAAAGACGGCCGACGAGCGTTTTCCCGGCGCCGTGGCGACGTACAGCATCGAGGCGCTGATGCAGGACTGCAAAGCCCTGCAGGCGGGGACCTCGCATTTCCTGGGACAGAATTTCGCCCGGGCTCAAGAGATCAAATTCCAGAACGAGGAGGGGCAGGAAGTTTACGCCTGGACCACCTCCTGGGGGGTCTCCACTCGGCTGGTCGGCGGCCTGGTGATGACCCACAGCGACGACGATGGCCTGGTCCTGCCACCGCGGCTGGCGCCCCAGCACGTGGTCCTGCTGCCCGTGTTGCGGGGCGACGACAGCTCGGCCGCCGTGCTGGAATACTGCGACCGCGTGGCGGAGGAATTACGAGGCCAGATCTTTGACGGCGAGCCGCTGCGGGTCGCCGTCGACCGCCGCGATCTCCGCGGTGGCGAAAAGGTCTGGCAGCAGATCAAGAAAGGGGTGCCCCTGCGAGTCGAGATCGGACCGCGGGACATGCAGGCCGACAGCTGTTTCGTCGGCCGCCGCGACCAGAGCCCGCGGGACAAGCAAGCCATCCCCCGGCCGCAGTTCGTGGCCACGGCCGGGGAGATGTTGAGCGAGATTCAGGACAATCTCTGGCAGCGGGCGCGTCACTTTCGCGAGCAACACTCGGTCCGGCTCGAGACCCGGGAGGAGCTGGAAGCCTACTTCACCCCCCAAAACCGGGACAAACCCGAAATCCACGGGGGACTGGCCTGGTGCCACTGCGGGGAAGACCCGCAGACCACCGCCCTCCTGCAAAAGCTGAAGGTCACCATTCGCTGTATTCCGCTGGACGAACCGCCGGAGGCGGGCCGCTGCCTGATCAGCGGGGAGCCGACTGAGCGGCGGGTGGTCCTGGCCAAGGCGTATTGAACAGGGGTGTGCTGAGCGGCACGGGCGGCGAGGGGGACCCTGCGGGGGACCTGCCAGCTGGCCGATTTCCTCTTGCATGCGGGGGGCAAATTTTGCTATTCGGACCCCGCGGGATGGGCGTTCGCCGGGGGAAGGTCTTCCCCGGGGGCGGTAGCCGGCGCGTCCGATGTGCTTAACCTCTGTTTTTCCGGAAGGGAATCGTACGCCATGAAATCCACGCTTGCCTCGGTCGGCCTCGCCGTACTCGCCTCCTCCCTGCTGGCAGTGCCAGCCCACGGCGGCAAAGGCCGTGCGGCGCCGCCAGCCACCGGCCAGGGTTTTGGCCGCGCGGGAATTTCTACCCCCACCGCGGCCTCCGCGCCAGCAGCCGCCGGCCAGGGTTTTGGCCGCGCGGGAATTTCCACGCCCGCCGGGGCCTCCCCGCCGAGCGCCCAGGGGGCCTTTCCCACCACCCGCTCGGGAACCTGGGGCCAAGACTGGGCCCACGAGCGCCGGGAATTCATCCGCCTGCGGAACCAGCAGCGGCTGCAGGAACGGGCCGACCATCTCCGCGGGATTGGCCAGCGGAATGGGAACTCGCGCCTGGAGGACACGGCCGCTCGATTCGAACAGCGGCTGGATGCCCCACCGCCGGAAGCGTCTGGGCCGCCGAGCAACCCGTATGAAAATCTGGAGATTCCTCCTGTCGAACCGCCGGCGGACGAGGTTGCTCCGACTGCCGACCCGGCATCCGACCGCAGGCCGTCCTGGGTAGAACGTGTCCGCACGTGGCGTCCCTGGAAGCGGTAGGGCGGCGTATGACCGGCGAGCCTACCCCCCCTGGGGCTGGTGCCGCTGGCTTTTGCATTACGGCCCGTTGGGCCTGGCTAGCGGGATGCGGGTTGCGCGATACGGGTTGCGGGATGTGGAATGCGGGATGCGGGCTTCGCGATGCGGGTTGCGGGATGCGGGATGCGTATCTAGCGCAGAGCTCGCTTTTCGCAAACCGCCAGCGGCAGCGGGCCGGAGTCTGGCTCCTTTTTCGGCCACCAACATCTGGCCCCCGCGCAAAGCCGCTCCCGAAAAAGGTGCCTGACTCCCTGGCGATCTGAGCGGTCCTGGCGCGCCGGGACTAGCCGCCGGTCTGTTTTGGGGACGGTCATTCCG
>CAYFZZ010000112.1:0-7389 GCA_964347545.1 uncultured Planctomycetaceae bacterium
AAGCATCCCCATCCCCATCAACGGCGGAGCGGTTGTAGGTATGGTCCCCAATTCAACCGCGGAGCGGTTGCAGCGATTAGCCGGAGGTAAGCGCAGCGCCACCTCCGGATATACGGAGACCCCCAAAAATGCATCCCGAAGGGATGCCAGCCATTCGGGATGCGGGGTACGGGTTGCGGGATGCGGGGTGCGGGATGCGGGCCGGTAGGGGTGAGGGGGCGAGGGACCCGGGGGCGGGTCCAGGAGCGGTGATTCCACCGCTAATTTACGCGAAGCGGCGAGAGGCAATTCTCGGAAAATCGGCTCGCCAGCGCAACGGCAGGCGCGTCAACGGTAGGCAGACCTAGACTGCTTCCAGCGCTTCCTTGTGTTCCATCAGCCGGCGGTTGTAGGCCGCGATGGCTTCCTTTCGCCGCAGCATGCCCAGCAGGATTCCCGGATCCTCCTGGTCCAGCACGGGCAGTTCGTCCAGGTTCAAGGCCGTGAACCGGCGGAGGGCGGTGTTCAGGTCGTCCTCGGGGGTGACGCTGACGATTTTGGTCACCATCACGTCGCGGGCATTGGCCAGCTCCCAGATGGCTTCGTCGTAGAGATACGAGCGGACGTCTTCCGAGGAGAAGATACCGACCAGGCGATCGTTTTCGTCCACGACGGGGAAGTAGCGTTGAGCGGTCATGGCCAGGGTGTGCACGATACCCTTCAGCCGCATCCCCTCCGGGATGCGAATCATCTTGCGATCCCGCTGGTAAACATCGTCGACTTTGATCCCTTCCAGCACGTCGACAATGAAGTCCCCCCGGTGAGCTGGCGACTCGAGCCGTGTTGGCACCTGGTGGGGATAAATGCTCCACCGCTTGCAGAACAGGAAGCACAGCGTGGAGACCCACATGGTGGGCAACAACAGCTGGTAGTTGCCTGTCATCTCGGTGACCATGATGATCGTCGAGAAGGGCGCGTGGGCCGCGCCGGCGAAGAACCCGGCCATGCCCACGAAGGCGAAGGTGTGGGGATGCGTCACCACGGCGGGCCACCACTGATGGAATGCCTGGCCCACGGCGGCCCCCAGGCAGCCGCCAATCACCATGGAAGGACCGAAGATGCCTCCGGCCCCCCCCGACCCGATGGTCAAGGAGGTCGTCACGATCTTCACGAGGGCCACGGCCATCAGGATCTGCAGGCCCATCGAGGCCTCGGGGTTGGTCGCCTGCTGCAGCGTGCCGTAGCCGGTGGACAAGACCCCCAGCAGGTGGGGATCTTGTCCCCCCAGCAGGAACAGGCCGACCCCGATGACGCCGGCCAGCGCCGCGCCCACCATCGGTCGCAGTACCGGATGGAGGGGAGTTTGAGCGAACAGGCGTTGTCCTCCCTGGTGGCACTTGATGAACAAGATCGCGACCAGGGCCAGCACGACGGCCAGCACGGCGTAGGGGAGCAATTCCAGCAGGGAACCGAATTGAACCTGCTGGACCTGTCCAAAGAGGGGTGCAAAGCGAGCACGGGGGGGGAGGGCCAGGGAATAGACGCTGTATCCCACGATAGACGAGAAGGCGGCCGGGACGATCACATCCGAGTCCAGGTCGGCGTCCCGGTAGAGGATCTCGCCGGCGAAGAGGGCCGCGGCCAACGGCGCTCGGAAGATCGCCCCCACGCCGGCCGCCATGCCGGCCGCCAGCATGATCCGGCGGTCCCGCGCGGAGAGTCCCAGGCGGTTGGCGAGGGCCGAGCCAAAGCCGGCGCCGATCTGAGCGATCGGGCCTTCGCGGCCGGCCGACCCGCCGGTTCCCAAGGTGATGGCCGAAGCGATCGTCTTGATCACCGGGACCAGCGGCCCGATCTGTCCCCGGCGGTTGTGAAACGCGTCGACCGCAGCGTCCGTGCCGGTCCCCTGGGCTTCGGGGGCAAAACGATAGACCAGCCAACCCGACACGAGGCCCCCCACCGTCATCACGACCACGATCATCCAGGGCAAAAACTCCCCCTCCGGCGCGGCAAACAACGGCTGCTCGCCCGCCGCGTCGGTGGGCACATACCCGGCAAACATTGCCAAACCAACATGCTGGACGACCTCCACCAAAAATTGAAACGCGATGGCCCCCAACCCGGCGACCAGGCCCACCACGGCGGACAGTACAAACCACTTGCCTGTCGCCCTCAGATCCAACGCGGTGAAAAATTTCAGCAACGGTTGCATGGCATCTTCGTTCCTCCCCGTCCCGGGCAGCCCGCCGCGCCCCCCCCGCCGTCTGGGGGAGGAAGCGCCGCCCGCGGGGGGGCTGTCAAAAGCTAACGATTTTACGGATTTTTCTGGATCGGTAAAAGATTCCGGCCGATGACGAGACTATGGCATAGATTGGCAGCTGGCGAAAGCCTAGGCAGCCGCCTCTCACCGTTGTCTGACATTTCTAAGGGGAGCAACATCATGACTCGTCTGTCACCGTCGGCCGCCCGCTTGTTGCTGGTCGCTGCCGTGGTCACCGCTGGCGCCGCCAGCACGTCTGCTGAGGTTCGTAACGACGGCAAAGAACGGCAGATTGCCAACTGGGAAGAGGCCAATCAGGAGGTTTCCCAGCTGCATGCCGAACTCGATTCGCTGCGGACCCAAGTCGAAGGGGCGGTCCCCGGCGAGATACCCGGAGAAATGACCTGGGACAGTGGCTGTGCGGATTGCGGAGCCTGCGAGGGGTGCTATTGCCAGCTGGGTTGCCGCTGGTACGCCGGCGCGGAAGTGGTTGTGGTCAAGCCCCATTTCGAAGACGGGGTGACCAAGATCGACGGCTTCCGATTGGACCCGGATTACGACATGGAGGCCAGCCCCCGCGTGTGGCTGGGCTATCACAACCACGCCGGACTTGGCGTCCGTGCTCGCTACTGGAACTGGGATCACAATTCTGCGGGGAACGATTTCGAAGATCAATTGGAAGGCGATGTCCCGTTTGGGCTGCAGGTCCAGACGCTGGACCTGGACGTCACCCAGCTGGTCAACTGGGGTCCTGTGGAAACCAACCTCGTCGGCGGTCTGCGGTACAGCTATGTGGAACATCGCGAAGCGGATGGGGAAGGGCATCAATTCGAAGGCTGGGGACCGACGTTTGCCTTCGAATCGCTGGTGCCGATCAACTGCACGAACTGGGCCTTCGTGCTGAACGCCCGCGGGGCCATGGCCTTCGGAGAAACCAAATTTGTCGAGGAGCTTGGTGAGTTCTATTCCAAGGACCAAGATGATCTGCTGTGGACACTGGAATCGCAGCTGGGTCTGCAGTATGCCACCATCTTCTGTAACGGCAGCACGCTCGCCTTCCGCGCTGTGTTCGAAGGCCAATACTGGTCGGCGGCCAGCGAGGACCCGAGCGACGACGTGCGGGACGAGCAGGATGACGACCTGGGCTTCTTTGGCTTTACCCTGGGACTGGAATACCTGTTCTAGGTTTTCCGGGGCTGCTCGTCGCAGGTCGCCCCGGTGGCCGCGGCGGTGGCCCCAACGACGGAGGCGACCGCTGGGGTCCAACACGGCGAGCCGCTTTCGGCAGGTGGGTGGGAGTGATACGCTGAGCAGATGGCGATCTCCTGTCCCCGCTGTGGCGAGCAATACGATGTGACGCTGTTCGAGTTCCAGCGTCGGGTCCGCTGTGCTTGCGGTCAATGGGTCGATCTGCAGATCGGTCATACGCAAACGACCGCCGGCGTTCCGCCCCCAGCGGCCGGCCGCCAGCGGGTGGTGATCATGGGGGCCGGGGGGCGCGATTTTCACGTCTTCAATACCCGGTTTCGCGACCACGACCGCTGCGACGTGGTCGCCTTCACCGCCGCTCAAATCCCCCACATCGAAAACCGGCGCTACCCCGCCGCCCTGGCGGGTGCCCGGTATCCCCAGGGAATCCCGATCTTGCCCGAGGCCGAACTGGAAAGGCTGATCTCTGCCGAAGAGGTGGATGAAGTCGTGTTTGCCTACAGCGATGTGTCCCGCGATTTTCTGGAAGCGACCGCCCGCCGCGTGCAGGCCTGGGGAGCTCGGTTTTCGCTGTTCGCGATTGAACCCAGCCTGCTGCAAGGCCGCCGGCCCTGCGTGGCGGTCTGTGCCGTGCGGACAGGCTGTGGCAAGAGCCCGCTGGCGCGTTATCTGGTCGACCAGTTACGCCAACTGGGACGCCGCCCGGTCGTCGTCCGCCATCCCATGCCGTATGGCAACCTGAGCGAAGAAATTGTTCAGCGCTTTGAGGCGATCGAAGACCTCCAGCGGTATCGATGCACGATTGAAGAAATGGAGGAATACGAGCCTCATCTTCAAGCGGGCAACGTCGTGTTTGCCGGAGCGGATTATGAAAAAGTGCTGGCCGCCGCCGAGGCCGAAGGGGACGCAATCGTCTGGGACGGGGGCAACAACGACGCTCCCTTCATCCGCCCCGATCTGCTGATCACGGTGCTGGACCCGCTGCGGGCCGGCCACGAACTGACCTATTTTCCGGGAACCTGGAATTTCGAGCACGCGGATGTGCTGGTCATCGGGAAGATCGACCAGGCCTCCGACGCTCAACTAAAAATCCTCTCGCACAACGTCCAGCAGTACAATTCCCAGGCGGTGGTGATCGAAGGCCGCTTGCCCATCCGACTGGAAGACCCCGAGGCCGTCCGCGGCAAACGGGTGTTGGTCGTCGAGGACGGACCGACCATCACCCATGGGGGTATGGGTTATGGCGCGGGGTACTTGGCCGCCCAGGAGGCAGGGGCGGCGGAAATCGTCGATCCGCGACCCTTTGCCGTGGGCGAAATCGAGGACGCCTTCCACGCCTTTCCCCACGTGCGGCAAGTTCTCCCCGCGCTGGGTTACAGCCGCCATCAGCTGGTCAACCTGCAGGAGACGATCGCCCACACCCCGTGCGACGTCGTGGTGGTCGCCACCCCGATTGACCTGCGGCGACTCCTGCACCTGGACAAGCCCACCGTGCGGGTGACGTATACGTTTGCCGAACGGGGAGCGCCGAAGTTGCGGGAAATCCTGCGGGAACGCCTGGCTGTTGAAGAGGAGTCCTGAGATGCACGTCGTGATCGCCCTGGGAGGCAACGCCCTGTTGCGACGCGGTCAGCCCTTGGAGGCGGAAGTCCAGCGGACCAACGTCCGCTCGGCAGCCGAGGCCGTGGCCGCAGTGGCCCGCGCGCACCAGGTCGTCGTCACGCACGGGAACGGACCCCAGGTGGGGTTGCTGGCCCTGCAGTCCGAGGCCTTGCCAGAGGTCCGCCCCTACCCGCTGGATGTCCTGGATGCCGAAAGCGAAGGAATGCTGGGCTATCTGATCGAACAGGAATTGTCCAACGTCCTGGCCCACCGCGAAGTGGCCGCGTTGCTGACCCGCGTCGAGGTCGATCCCCAGGATCCCGCCTTCGCAGCGCCCACCAAACCGATTGGGCCCGTGTACGATCGGGAGACGGCCGAGCGGTTGGGGGCCGAGCGGGGGTGGCAGCTGGCGGCGGATGGTCCCGGATTTCGCCGCGTGGTCCCCTCTCCTCAGCCACGCCAGATCCTGGAACTGCGGACGATCCAGCTGCTGTGCGAGGCGGGACACCTGGTGATCTGTGCCGGCGGGGGCGGGATTCCGGTGGTGCGGACCGCCGACCTGCGTCTGCAGGGGGTGGAAGCGGTCATCGACAAGGACCTCTCGGCCGCCCTGCTGGCCATCCAACTGCAGGCCGACCGGTTGTTGTTGTTGACCGACGTGCCGGCCGTCTGGGAAGACTGGCCTTCGCCGGCCCAGCGGCCCCTGCGGAGGGCCACGCCCCAGCAACTGGCCCCGCGGACGTGGGAGGCCGGGTCGATGCATCCCAAGGTAAAGGCGGCCTGCCGCTTCGTGCAGGCCACCGGCGGGGTGGCCGGGATCGGCGCCTTGACCGATGCCGTCGACGTCCTGGCGGGTGACCGCGGGACCACCATCTGCCCAGACGCCGCAGGGATCGAATATTACGAGGGGCCGCGGCAGGCCGAACTGCAGCGCTGGCTGGAGCAGCGGACCGGCTAGCGGGGATGGCCGACCGGGATCAAATACAGCGGCACTTCGTCCCGCGGCAGCCGCAAAATCTTGCTCAGCCGACGATCCTCGAAAGCGCCGATCGGTACCGCCCCCAGGTTCAGGGCCGTGGCCTGCAGCAGGAGGTTTTGCCCCGCGTGGCCCGCCTCCATGTGGACGTACCGCACCGCTCGGGTTTGGCCGTACTTGCCCGCCGTCCGCTGGTAAACTCCCGTCAAAATGAAGACCGCCGGCGCCGTGCCGACCGGTTCCTGATCCAGCGCCGCTTGACGCAGCGCCGGCCGGATATCCTCGGCCAACTGCACGCTCAACCGGTGATCCTGGGGCAGATACCGATACAGGCCGTCGGCCATCGCCACGTACAGCTCCAGGGGATACAGACCCCCGGCAGAGGGAGCGGTCCGATAACCCTCGGAGTGGCTCAGGCCCTGCGTGGCCCACAACAGCTGCGATAACTGGGCGTCGGTCAACGGCTGATCGGTGAACTCGCGCAGCGACCGGCGGCGGGCCAGCACGTCGGCCAGCGGTGCGCCGCTTTTTTGTTGAGCGGCAGGAAGCTTCTTCCCGCGATCCGTCTCGCGCTTGCGCATGACCCCTCTCTCCAGGGAAGGCTCGCCACAACCCCCCACCGCCAGGACAACGCACAGCGGTGCCAGGCGCCCCAGGAAACCTCGCCTGGAGATGGGCTGAGCGATTTTCATACCGGAATTGGACCACAACCCGAGGGCCCCGGCCAGACAAAACACCTCCCCGGCCACACGCCTCCGCCAGATGGCCGGCCTCGGAAGGCGACGGTGGGCCACGATGGCCACCGGTGGTTGCACCCGGTGGGCCTGGGCGAGCAGCAGAACGGCGAGGGGTGGCGGGCGAGCGGGCACACCTGCGCGGTCCCGCACACCTCCTGGCAAACTGACCGCCTGGGCTGGGGGAGCGGGGCAGCGGGGGGAGGTGGTTGTCGGGCAAACGGCGAGTTGTGTGGTGCAAGAGCGCCAGTGGCATGTGTTTTGCGACCCAAAAACGAGCGCCAGTTCCAGATCCCGGGGCAGACCCGACACTCGACAACCTGTTGTTGCTAGGGGGCCAGCCTGCCCGCGGGGGCGAGCGGGGTGGCGGGGTGGTGGAAGCAACGAGGGCCGAGGGAGGTGGGGCCGATGTCGCAGCGGACTGTCGGAGAACCCCCCGCGGGCATGACCCGCGGCGGAGAAAAACTCGCGGGTTGGTGGCACACCGACCAGGACCGGGTGGTGTGCGACCTCTGCCCGCGCACTTGTGCCTTGAAGGACGGCGATTTTGGTTTCTGTTTTGTCCGGCAGAACCTCGGCGGCCAGATGGTGCTGAACACCTACGGCCGCAGCACCGGTTTCTGCGTCGA
>CAYFZZ010000113.1:0-18619 GCA_964347545.1 uncultured Planctomycetaceae bacterium
TACCGGTCCAGGGGCAGTCGCCGGAGGAGTTGCGAGCATTTATGCGGGCCAAGCTCGACCACTCGCAAAAGGTGCTGGAGGGCCTCTGCGTCGAAGATTTTGACCGGATCGCCAAAAACGCTCAGCAGCTGGCGTTGTTGAGCCAGGAGAGCAACTGGCGGGTGTTGCAGACAGAGGATTACGTGCAGTACAGCCTGGAGTTCCGTCGCGCCGCACATGCGATGGTGACGGCAGCTGAGAAAAAAAATCTGGATGCAGCGACTTTGGCGTACGTCGATATGACGATGAAATGCGTCAAGTGTCACAAATACGTACGTGGCATTCGCACGGCGGCTGGGCCTGGGCAGGACGAAAAGCGGCTGGGTCAGCGCTTGCTGCAACGCGGACCCCGCTTGTCGACCATCAGGGGGTTAGAGCAATGAGCGGCTTGAAAACCGAGAAGGTGCTGGTGCCTTTTGATTTTTCCGAGTTCTCCGTGAGGGCTCTGGAGACGGCTCTCGATTTGGTCGAGGACACTTCGCACGTGTACGTGATTCACGTCCTGCCGGTCCTGGGTGCCACGGAATTGGGTGTGGTGTGGGAGTCGGTGACCGATGAATCGCGCGAGGCCCAGGTGCAGAAAGTGTTGGCCGAGCAGTTTGCGGAGGAGAGGTATCGCGGGATCCACTTCGAGATCGCGTTTGGCGACCCGGGCATCGAGATCACCGAGTACGCCGAGCGGCTGGGCGCCGATTTGATTGTGCTGCCTTCACACGGCAGGACAGGGTTAAAACATCTGCTGCTGGGGTCCGTAGCCGAACGGGTAATTCGGTTTGCTCCCTGCCCCGTGCTCGTGCTCAAAAAGTGAATCGCATCGCCCATATCCTGACGGTCTTGGCGCTGTTGCCGATGATCGGCATGCTGGGATTCGTTTGGATTGAAGGCTGGAGCTGGTTTGATGGCCTTTACATGGCGGTCATCACGCTCAGCACCGTCGGCTATCAGGAAGTGCATCCGCTCTCCCCGGCCGGCCGTGGGTTTGTGATTTTTTACCTGATCGTGGGACTGGGTGTATTTTTTTACGGCATCGTGCAAATTGGCGAATTGATTGTCCGCGCCGAACTAAGTCATTGGGATTGGTTGGGGAGACGCAGGATGGACATGAGGCTGAAGTCGATTGAAGGGCATTACATTGTGTGCGGGGCGGGGCGGATGGGTCGGGCGGTCTGCCGCAATCTGCACGAAAAAAAACATCCCTTCGTGGTCATCGATCGCGATGAAGCGATCGTGGAAGACTGTAGCGCCGACGGCTGGATCGTGATCGACGGGGATGCGACCGAAGACCGGACCCTGGCCGAGGCGGGTATCAAGCGGGCGAAGGGACTGGCGGCGGTGTTGAGCAGCGATGCGGACAATCTTTACGTGGTCCTGTCTGCCAAGCTGCTGGCCCCGGGACTGCAAGTCATCTCACGAGCTACAGACGAAATGAGCGGTGCCAAACTGCACAAGGCAGGCGCCGATCGCGTGATCAGCCTCTACCACACCACCGGCATGAAGATGGCTCGGCTGTTAGTCAAGCCGGACCTGGAAGATTTTTTCGAAATCTTCACCCGCGAGGGAGGCGAACTGGATCTGGCGGAAATCCACGTGTCGGCCGACGATGGGCTGGCCAGCAAGCGACTGGAGGAGACCGAGTTCAGTCGGATCGGGGTGGTCATCGTGGGGATTCGCCGGGCCAGCGGCGAACTGGTTCTGCCCCCCAGCGGGTCGACCGAAATTCGCGTGGACGACCACCTGATCGCCCTGGGCAAATCAGACGCCATCGCCCGCATGATCGGCACGTGACAGTTTCTGGCCGATGCCCACCGCCAGATTGCGGTACAACACCAGCCCAATGTCGGGCCGCTGCCGGATCAGCTTGCCCAGCGCCTCATGCTGGATCACCCCGACCTCGCTGTCGGTTTCGGCCGTGACCGTGGCTGCATGGGGGATCTGCTGCAAAAGGGCCATCTCGCCCAGCAGTTCGCCGGGGCCCAGCCCCCCGACAGGGCGCTGGGAGGGGCCCGCCCTGACGGTCGCCTCGCCACTGAGCAGGAAGAAGATTTTGTCGTCCCGCTGGCCTTCGCGGAGGATCTCCTGGCCGGCGGCCACGGTTTCGATCCGGCAAATTTCCGCCAGCCGCTCGGCCTGTTCGCCGGTCAGCCCTCGAAACGGCCCGATCGCCCCGGCCGCGGCCGCGGCAATCCGCGGTTCCACCGCCTGGCGGACAAAACGCCGCACGACCGTCTCGACAATCGGTGCGGCCGCCTCGATCACCTGCGGGGGCGACGGGGGGTAAGGAACCAGCAGCCGGACCATCCGCAACGCATCTAATCGCTCGACTTCGTGAAATACCATGGCGGGAATGTAGGCCGCCGGGAGAAAATCGAGTTCCAACAGCGTTCGCTGCATCCGCGGCGAGTACGCACTGACGTCGACCTCGACATATTCCACCTGCCACTGCTTTTGGCAGCGGCTGAGCAACTGTTCCATCAAGAAATGGACCGGCTGCTGGTCGACCGCGATCAATTCAAAGACCCGCACCGCCCGCTCGACCTCGTCAATCGTAAAACCAATGGCGCCGGTGACGATGCCATGTTGTCGAGCGAGCAGGTAGTTGGAATGCCGAGCCATCAATTTGAACAGGCCGTAGTGCAGGCGGAGGGGGCCGAAGATTTCGCGCTGTCGGACGCGACCCCGCTGGAAACGCAATAACGTCGCATAACCCTCCGTAGAAAGTTCATCCAATTCAAATTCGTCGTTGTGGGGATACGGCGGGGCCTGGTCGTCGATGACGGCGTCCTGGTTCAGCCCGCAAGCGGTGAGGGCTTGAGCGGCCAGTTCGTAGGCCTCCGGAATGACCCGCGGGTTGTTCCGCCTCAACGAGAGGGCATCGCCGAAATAGCGAGCGAACATGACGACGCTCTCCCGTTCGGCCAGCCGCAGTTTCAGCGGCAGGATACCGACGGGGACAAATTGTTGAGCGGCGGAGATTTTCTGCGAGAAGACATGGCTGGCCCGGTTATCGACCAGCCCCACATGCAACCGCTCGCGGACCCGCGCCAGCCGCCCCTCCATCAGCAGGTGTCCGATGCCGCGGCGGCGAGCCTCTGGATGGACCGCCAGGCGTCCGAATTCTGCGACCAGGTCGGCGTGAGCTCCGAATTCCAGCAGGACCGAGGCCGTGCCCAGGATCTGGCCCGTCTCCAAATCGGCGGCCACCAGCAGCAGCGTTTCGTCCGAAAACACCAGCTTCTTCAGATGATCCAGGTCATAATACTGGGGGTACGCGTAGTCCTGCCCGTAGGTCGCCAGGTAGACGTCACGGATCTGCGAGACGTCTCCTTCGCGGGCGTCGCGGATCTGCACGCCGGCGGCGATCTCCTCGGGCGTCAACGTGGACGAGTCGGTGGGGTCCATGGAGTTTCTGCCGGGGGCTAAAGAGGTTCCTCGTCGCGGATCGTGCGGCCGGCCGCCAGGGCGACCTGGTGGAACCAGGCGGCGCCCACCGCTAACGCCTGTTCGTCGATATCGAACTTGCTGGAATGCGCCGGGTAGTTTTCCTTGCCCGCGATTTGTGCACCAAACCGGACATAAGATCCGGGCACGTGTTGGAGGTAATGGCTGAAGTCTTCGCCGCCCATGTTCGGCGTTCTCAGGGCCTCGACGCAGTCGGCGCCGACCGTGGCCGTCGCCGCCGCTCGGGCAATCTGCGTCACCCGCTGGTTGTTGCTCACCGCCGGGGTGCCCTCCAGAATCAAGACATCCACCGTGGCATTGTGCAGCTGGCCCACGGCGTGACTGATGCGCCGCAACGCGCCGTGCAAATGCCGCCGCACGTCTTCGTCCTGTGCTCGAATCGTCCCTTCCAGAATCGCGCGGCTGGCGATCACGTTGGACGCCGTGCCGGCCGAAAACTTGCCGACCGAGATGACGGAGGGATGAGCCGGGTTGACCTCCCGTGAAACGATGGTCTGGATGGCCGTCACGACCAGCGATCCGGCCACCACGGCATCGACGGTTTCGTGTGGCCGAGCGCCGTGGCCGCCGCGACCGGTAATTTCGATGCGAAAGCGATCGCTGGACGCATTGACCGTGCCGTCGGTCACGACGATCGTGCCGGCTCGATGATGCCGGTCCAGGTGACCGCCAAAAATCATCGCCACGTCGTCCAGGACCCCCGCTTTGATCATCTCGTCGGCGCCGTTGCCCGTCTCTTCGGCGGGCTGAAAAATCAACCGCACGGCGGCCGGCAAGCGGCCTTCTCGCGCCAGCAGGACGGCGGACCCCAGCAGCATCGTGGTATGGCCGTCATGCCCGCAAGCGTGCATCACCCCGTGGGTTTGCGAAGCGAAAGGCAGGTCCGTCTCTTCCTGGATCGGTAAGGCGTCCATGTCCGCACGTAAGGCCACCCAGGGTCCACCGGCGGGGCTGGACAGGTCCACTACCACCCCCGTGCCGGCCACGCCGCTGCGATAAGCAATCCCGTGCTGATCCAGAAATCTGCAAATCTGCCCCGCCGTACGATGCTCCTCCCAACTCAACTCCGGATGCATGTGCAGGTCGCGGCGGATGTCGATCAACTGAGCCGCCAGTTGTGAGTCGACGCATTTCATGGAAGGTAACTTTCGAATGCCAAGCAGAGCGCAGGTAGCTAACAGATTAGCAAATCCCGTGTTGCTCAACCAAGCGCCACCGCCCCGCCGGGGCTTGAACCCGGCAGCAGGCGCGTTCTTGCATGTCCCGGGCCCCGGCCGGCCAAGGCGGCCGCCCCCCACCACCCCCCGCTGGTCCTCCAGCAGCCGGGGACATGTCGGGTCACGGCCTGCATCCTTCGGCCCTGGCCCCGCGGCAGGGCGTGGCACGGCGGCGACCACCGCCGTTTAGCCACCGGTTCGCGCGGCAGCGACCAGGATCTGGCCCAGGGCCAGGCCCCCGTCGTTGGGGGGCAGGAGGTGAGGGGTCAAGACAGTACCCCCTTTCTCCTGGATCGCCGCGGTCAAGGCCGCCCGCAAGACACGGTTCTGCAAACAGCCGCCGCTGAGCACGACCTGGGAAATGCCCGACTCGTCCGCCAGACGCTCGACCACCGCGGCGAACGAATCGGCCAGGGCACGGTGGAAACGCCAGCTGATCACGCCCCGCGGGACACCCTCCTGGATGTCCGTCACCACCGCTCGGATGAGGGGAGCCGGGTCCAGCAGACGGGGAGGAGGAGGGGTCTGGTCGGACGAGCTGGGCCGCCAGGTGGGCGGTAGCCCTTCCGCGGGTTCGACCACCTCCAACCGGTACCGCGTGCGGTACTGCTGGCCAGAGTCCCCCTCCTGGCGCACCGCCATTTCCAGCTCGATGGCCGCCTGGCCCTCATAGCTGACCGTGTTCCGCAGGCCCAGCACAGCGGCCACGGCGTCGAACAACCGTCCGCAGCTGGACGTGGGAGGTGCATTCACGCCCCGCCGCGCCGCACTTAATACCAGCTGGGCCGACGGCCTGTTCAGCTGACGGACGAAGGGGATCGGCAGGTTCCACAACGCATCCCCGTAGGCAGAGTCCAGGTGGCTCAGCGCCATCCGCCATGGTTGCTTGATCGCTAATTCGTTGCCCGGCAAGGGAACTTCGCGCAGATGAGCCACGCGGGTGAAGTGGTCATAGTCGGCCATGAGAATCTCGCCACCCCAAATGTGGCCATCGCTGCCGTAGCCGGTCCCGTCCAGGGCCAGTCCGATCACCGGGCCATCCACTTCGTGTTCTGCCATGCACGCGGCGATATGGGCATGGTGGTGCTGTACCGGGACCGCCTGGCAGTCGGGCAGCTGCTGGGCAAACCGGGTACTGTAGTAATCCGGATGCAGGTCATGGGCAACCACCTGGGGTTGCACCCCCAGAATTTGCTGCAGGTGTGCGACCGTTTGCTGTAGAAATTCACAGGCGGGGAGGTTGTCCATGTCGCCCAGATGCTGGCTCAGAAACGCGGTCTTACCCCTTGCAATCCCTATCGTGTTCTTCCAATGCCCCCCCACGGCCAGCACTTCTCCCGCATCGCGGTGGAGGAACACGGGTGCGGGGACGTAGCCCCGCGACCGGCGGATCATCGTGACGGGCACCGCGGCAGCAGGGTGCCGTCCCGATGGGGAAGTGTCGTCGCCTGCCGCGTCGTAGCGGACTACCGAGTCGTCCGCGCGGACCAGGATCGGGCGATCGTGCAACAGGAAAGCATCGGCCAGGTCTCCCAGGCGGTGGAGTGCCTCCCTATTGTCGATCGCCATCGGTTCATCCCGGCGGTTGCCGCTGGTCATCACCAGGGCCCGAAACCGCCGTTCGCCCGCGGCGGTGAAAAACAGCAGGTAGTGCAAGGGCGTGTAGGGCAGCATCAAGCCCAGGTGGTGGTGACCCGGGGCCACGGCGTCCGCGATGGGGGTGGGGTGGCGTTTGGCCAGCAGGGTGATGGGTCGTTCGGGCGAAGCCAGCAGCTGCCGGGCGTCCGCGTCCAGGTGGCACAATTGGCCAGCTACTTCCAGGTCGGGGACCATGAGGGCCAGTGGTTTTTCTTCCCGGTCTTTCCGGCGCCTCAGCGTCTCGACCGCCTGGGCGTTCGTCGCGTCACATGCCAGATGGAAACCGCCGATCCCTTTAACGGCCACCACGCCTCCCTGCTGCAGCCACCGCGCGGCAGCCTCGATGGGATCCTCCCCGCCGCCGCCGTGGCCGCGCTCAACGACGGCGGGATCGCCCGGGAGATGCTCCACCGAGAGAGGCCCGGCGGGGTCGCCGCGCGGGTCGTCCTGTGGTCCCGCGATCAGCCACACTCGCGGGCCGCAGGTGGGGCAGGCGTTGGGTTGAGCGTGGAAGCGGCGGTTGGCCGGATCGTCGTATTCGGCCTGGCAAGCCGGGCACATGGTAAACCGGGACATCGTCGTCGCCGCCCGGTCGTAGGGGACGTCGGCGATGATCGTGTAACGCGGACCGCAGTTGGTGCAGTTGATCAGCGGATACCGGAAGCGGCGATCGCGGGGATCGAACATCTCCCCCAGGCAGTCACGGCAGACGGCCAGGTCCGGCGAGATCAGCGCCGTGCGGTGGCCCTCCGCGGCACTGGGGCGAATCACAAAAGCGGGGTATCCGGCCGGCCGCCTCAGATCATGTCGGCAGGCCGTGACGTTTGCCACCGCAGGCGCGCGGCGGGGGATTTCGGCCAAAAAGGCCTTCACGGCCTGGCGGGGGCCCTCCACTTCCAGATCGACTCCCCTAGCGGAATTGCCGACGGTTCCCCTCAGCCCGTAGCTGGTGGCCAGGCGATACAAAAAAGGCCGGAAGCCGACCCCCTGCACATGGCCTTCGATCTGGACCACGGCGCGAACCATCGCCGCCGGATCGGACAGCGGGGGAGGGGGGGCCGGCGGGAGGGACGAGCCCGAGGGCCGCATCACGGCAGGTTCCTTTTGAAGATGGAAACGGACTTGGTCCGCCGGTCGCGGGCTGCGAAATCTTGCTAGTCGGTTACACCCGAACGCGCCGCGCATGGGCGGGACGAGCCGCAGGTGCCTCGGAGGGCTCGGCCGTTCCGAGACGGAAAGTCACACGTTGGTTTCCAGGCGTGAGCGTGGCGAGCGGTGCTGCAGCATCTCCGTTCGCCGCTGCAGCAGAAACTCGCACCACTCGGCAAGGCCTTCCCCGGTCAAGGCCGAGAGGGACAAGACCGTCAAGGCGGGTTGCACGGCCCGAGCATCTGCCGTCGCCCGTTCGACCGAGAAGGGCACATGTTCCAGCAAGTCCCGCTTGCTGATCACCACGGCCTGACTGGTGCGAAACGCTTTGGGATACTTGCCAGGCTTGTCGTCCCCCTCTGGAGTGCTGAGCACAATCACCCGCAAATGTTCCCCCAGATCGTGAGAGGCGGGACAGATCAGGTTCCCCACATCTTCCACGAACAGAAAATCGAACGACTGCGAGCCCAAATCGGGCAAGGCCCGCTGGACCAGCGGCAGTTCCAGGTGACAGGCCCCTCCGGTGGTGATCTGCCGCGTGGGGGCAAAGGGGGCCAGTCGCTGGGCGTCACGATCGGTTTCCACATCGCCCACCAGCACCCCCACCCGATACTCGCCGCTGATCCGCGCCGCGGTTTTCTCTAGCAGCATGGTTTTGCCGGCGCCGGGGGAGGAGAGCAGCCGCACGAGCAAGGTTCCTTGTGCGGTCATTTCCCGGCCAAAGGCTTCGGCGGCGGCCTGCCGCTCGGCCCGAATATCCCGTTGGACGCGGATAGTGGTCTGCGGCATGGCGATTATCTTTCCAGGGTCAATTGCAAAAAATGCGTCGCGCAGCTGATGCACGGGTCATAATTGCGGATCATGTGTTCGCATTTGCGGGTGGCGGTCTGGTCGTCGAGGCTGGCAATTTGGGGGACAAACTGGCGGAGGTCTTCTTCGATCTGGCCCTGGTTTTGCGAGGTGGGGGGCACGATCGTGGCTTCGGCCACCCGGCCATCGTCCCCCAGGCGATAGTGGTGGTAGAGCAAACCGCGGGGCGCCTCGGTGGCGTGAGATCCGGCGCCCGCCCGGGGCTGGAAAGCCACTCGACTGGGCACCGGTTCCGCTTGGTAGGCTTTGACGATGTTTACCGCCGTGTCGTAGGCTTCGACGACTTCGATCGCGCGTGCCACGATGCTCATGAAATTATTCTTCAGCGGCCATTCGACTCCCGCTTCTTCCGCCGCACGTTTGGCGGTCGGCCCCAGCTGATCAAAGCAGTTGTTGATCCGTGCCAGGGGGCCCACCAGATAGTGTATCTCTTCCGGCAGCATCACGCTATGCAAGGCCGTGCTATGCGGGAGGTGCCGTTCCTGAAAATGGTGGGGGTACTGGTCAACGGGGATATCCAGCCCCGAGGAGGAAACGACGCGGCCGTGATTCATCGGGTACTGGTCATCATCTTTGAGCGATACGAACTGGTAATCGACGTCGAAATCGGGGAAATCGAAGTGAGCCACCTGTTGGAGGGTCTCCTGGGCGGCCTGCAGCCCCCACTCCAGTTCGGGAAGCAGCCCCTGCAGTTCGCGTTTCCGCGGCGCACGGTAAAAGCCTCCCACGGTCACGTTGATCGGATGAATGGCCCGGCCGCCCATAATCTCCAGTAGTTGATTGCCGATTTTTTTCAGGCGCAGACCGCGCTCGACTAGCGGCTTGTGGTCGGCGGCCATGCTGATCCCGCTTTCGTAACCCAAAAAATCAGGAGCGTGGAGGAGGTGCATGTGCAGGGTGTGGCTTTCGATCCACTCGCCACAGTACAGCAGGCGCCGCAAGGTGCGGATGTCCGGCGTGACGTCGATGCCCAGGGCTTTTTCCAGAGCATGGCAGGAGCTCATCTGGTAAGCCACCGGGCAGATGCCGCAAATCCGCGCCGTGATATCGGGGACTTCGCTGATCTGGCGTCCCCGCAAGAAGCTTTCAAAGAATCGCGGCGGTTCGTAGATGTTCAGTTCCACGTGGGCCACTTGATTTCCGATCAGCTTGACGTACAAGGCACCCTCACCCTCGACACGTGAGAGGGCCTTGACTTCGAATTGACGGTTGCCCGGCATGGCTACCTTTCCCGCTCTAATTCCTCGCTGGCCCGCCGAAACTCCGGCGCGTACCCGTTGAAATTCCGGGTCAGGTGCACCAGCTGGCGGCGATCGGTCCCCTGGCTGGCGTAGTGGCCGGTGAGGCTGACCAGGTTCAACGGCGGTTCCTTGGGGCCATAGCAGCCAAAGCATTCACGATGGTAAGCCGGGCAGATGGCGCCACAACCGGCCTGGGTCACGGGGCCCAGGCAGGCGATACCCTGAGCCACCGCCACGCAGACCGAGAGCCGGCGTTTGCATTCGACGCACACGCTGTACGTCGGCACGCGCGGCCGTCGGCCGCGGACCAGGGCCGACAACAGGTCGACCAGCTGCTGTTTGTTGATCGGGCACCCGCGTAGCTCGAAATCGACCGTCACATGCTCGGCAATCGCAGTACTCTTGGCCAGCGTCTGGATATATTCCGGATGCGCATACACCTGGCTCACAAACTCGTCCACGTCGGCCCAATTCCGCAAGGCCTGGATGCCGCCGGCCGTGGCGCACGCGCCAATCGTCACCAGGAACTTGCACTGCTGGCGGATGGCCTGGATCCGTTCGGCGTCTGCAGGCGTGGTGACCGAACCTTCGACGATGCCCACGTCGTAGGGGCCAGCCAGCGTCTGCGACCGGGCTTCCAGGAAATAAGCAATTTCCACGGCGTCGGCGACGGCCAGCAATTCGTCCTCGCAGTCCAGCAAGGCCAGCTGGCACCCGTCGCAGGAAGCGAACTTGAACACGGCAATCGTCGGTTTGGAGGCCATCGTGGGGTCCTGGCACAGACAGGCCAGCGTCGGGTTACAGGTCTTCCAGGTTGAAATAAGGTTCCATACGTTCGTAAGTGAAGACGGGACCGTCTTTACAAACGAAGGCGGGGCCTAATTGGCAGTGGCCGCAGAAACCGACCGCGCATTGCATGTTGCGTTCCAGGGAAAGGTAAATGTGCCGGGGTGCCACTCCCCGTTCCAGCGCCTCGAAAACGATAAAGCGCATCATAATCGCCGGCCCGCAGGTCAACACCCGCGTCTGCTCGGCCTCCAAACGCAACCGCTCCAACAACGTCGGCACTACCCCGATGTGTCCCTGCCAGCTGGCATCGCCCCGATCGACCGTCGTTTCCAACTCGATCCCCGCCGCAGCCCAATCTTCAAATTCCTCGGCATACAACTGATCGTGGGGGGTGCGAGCACCGTACAGCAGGTGCACGTTTCGGTAATCGCTGCGGTGGTTGATGATATGATAAATCGCCGGCCGCAATGGCGCAAGGCCAAGACCGCCGCAGGCGATCACCAGGTCACAACCTACCCAGGCGTCCAGCGGCCAACCCGAACCAAACGGGCCGCGGACAAAGAACTGATCGCCCACCTGCTGGCGAGCCAGGGCGCAGGTCACGTTCCCCACCTGGCGCACCGTATGCGAAATCGTGTGCGTCGCCTGAGGATCCGAGCTGATACAAATTGCCGACTCGCCAAATCCCGGCAAGTACAGCATGTTGAATTGTCCCGGCCGGAAGTGGAAGGTGATGCCCGCCGTGGGGTCCACGAACTCCAGGCGGTAGGTGGTGGTCTGGGGGATCTCGTCCTTGATGGAAAGGATCCGCACCGGCTGAACCGTCCAGGGACTGGAAGGAGACGAATGCCACGTCATGCCTGACCGTACCCCTCCCCCCGAATGGCGGCCACTTCTTCCGTAAGATCAATGCCTACCGGACACCAGGTGATACAGCGTCCACAACCGACACAGCCGGAGGTGCCAAACTGGTCGAACCAGGTTGCCAGCTTGTGCGTCAGCCACTGACGGTATCGCGAGGCGGTGGTTTTGCGGACGGTGCCCGAGTGCATGTAAGAGTGTTCTGCGGTAAAGCAGGAAGACCATGACCGCTCGCGCCGCACATGATCGCCCGTCAAATCGGTGACCTCCTCCACGCTGCTGCAAAAACAAGTAGGGCAGACCATGGTGCAATTGGCACACGCCAGACAGCGCTGGGCCACCTCCTCCCAGCGAGGATGTTCCAGGTTGTCCAGCAGCAGATTGCGAATGTCGTGGGTATCCAGCTGGCGACCGCGCGGCTGGCTGGCTGAATCTCCTTCCGCATGCTGGCCACGCTGGGCCATCTGCTGCCTCAACCGCTGAGGCAAACCGCCCGCCTCCTCCAGCTCGGCAGCCGTGGAGGGCGAACCGGAGACGCTCTCTAGGATGCGGCCCCCCTGGGGACTGCCGATCTGCACGACGAAATGCTGATCAAGCTCGGTCAACGCAAGATCGAAGCCGAACGTCACGGCCGGCCCGGTATCCATCGAGTGACAAAAGCAGGTCGGGGCCGCTCGGCGGCAGTTCACCGCCACCAGGAATAAATTTTTTCGTCGAGCTTCATAGGCCGGATCGACGTACTCCTGGCCCAGAAAAACGCGATCCTGGACGCGGAGGGCGTGGATATCGCAGGAGCGCAACCCGATGACGGCCAGGGGAGCCGACGGAAGGGCCGGTTCCTGCACCTGCCACTGATCCTGGACACGCTGCAATTCCAGCAAGGTGTCTCGGGGCGGGAAGAGGTAATTCTTCAGCGAATGGGGACCCACCACGTAGTCGAACCACGCGTCGCCCGCTGGGGTCAACCGATAGGTTCCGCCATCTTGCTGGTCGAGGTAACCGATCGGCAGTTGGTCCGGGGAGTCCAACGCATCGTACACAATGGCTCCGTCGGCAATCTGCGGACCGACGGTGCGGTAACCTTGTTGTTTCAGCTGGTGGATAATCTCCTCCAGCTGTTGCTTGGCGATCGTCACGAACGACCCGACGGCCAAACTAGCAGCATCCATCGATATCCCGCCGTAAAAATGTCATGACTGGGCAGGCGCACTCTCGCCCGCCGACGACTCGGCACCGTAGATATCCAGCACTTGCATGCGGGCTGCCCGCAGGCGCTTGGCCAGAGCCAAGGCCACCCGTCTCATGAATTCGTACCCAAAGGGTGGTTGATCCTCACACAAGGCCAGCACGGCGCTCGCCTCCAGACACGCCACCTGGGTGTCCGCCAGGGTCCGCGCCGTGGCCGTCAGACGGGGCTGGCGCAGCACGGGAGACCAGCCTAGAAATTCGCCCGAGCCGACCGTCAACACCCGCCGGCAACCGACGCCTGGGGCGCACACTTCCAGAGCAACGCTGCCGCTGATCACCAGATAGACCTTCTCTGCCGGATCTCCCTCGCGAAAGATCTGCTGGCCCTCGCGAAATTCGACCAATTGGGCGAGAGACGCGAGCTGGACCAGGTACTGATCGGCAATCCCTTCCAAAAACCGCACGCCCCGTAAGGCGTCTACCAGGCTTGCATCCGACATGGGCTACTCCAATGTCACGCTTTCTAAAACAAGCCCCTCGCCCCGCAGGACGTTCACTTGGGAACTTCCGCAGTGCGGGCAGAGGAACTGGAATTTCACCACCAGGAACTCGTTGGCACAAGCCTCGCAGCGGGCCTCCAGCGGGGTCTCGCGTAATTCGAGCTGAGCGCCACGGAGGGGCGAGCCGTCGATCAGTTCCTCAAAAGCACTGCAAAACAGCTCAGGCTCCACGCCGGAAAACTCCCCAATACTAACACAAATTGACAACACCCGCGCTGCCCCCTGCTCGGTTTGCAGACGGTGCACTTGTCTGACCAAGGCGCCCACCAGGGATCGTTCGTGCATAAATGACCACGGCCCGTGAAGGTCTCTCGCGATAGGGACAGCCTTTAACTCCGGGGTGATGCACAAGGGTCCTGCAGTTCCTGCAGAACCTGGGCCTCCAGGTCCGTCAACGCGGCCTCCACCTCGTCGCTCAACGAGCCCCCCGGCTGAGCCGCGGACAGTTCGACCGCCAAAATCACGACACGGGCCGGCAAACGGCCCAATTCCTGTTCCAATTGCAAGACCTCCCAGACACCCATGCCGTGCGTGCCACGGGCAAGCCTGTGCTGAATGCTCTCGTCGGGCCACTCCAGGCGGATCACCGTCCCCGGCGGACCGGCACCGCAACAAGCATCCAGGATGACCAGGCGGTCGCAACCGTCCATATGGCCGTGCAATCCCGAGGGATCGCGGAGGGCGACCAAGGTGGCAGGCAGGTCGCCACACCCCCCCAGCCGCTCGATCAGGCGCCAAGCGACCTGGTCGTCGCCGTGGGGACTGCCGATGGCGATGATGCGATTTGCAGGCTCCATAAGCCTGGATTCTAGTGCCGTAGGTTCTATCAGCTCAAGCCAGCAGGTCCGACAACGTGGCGGCGACCCGCCGCACGGCCTCGGCCACCGCCGGGCTCAACCCCTCCCCCGGCTCGATCCTCTCCGGCTGGATTCCCAGCACCTTTACGCCCGCTGGGCTGCGCGCCTCCAGGTACCTGTGGACCAGCTGTAAGGACCCCGCATGGGTAGAGATGGCACCCGTGTCCAGGTCGGCCGTCTCCAACAGACGACATGCGCCGGGCAATCCCCCGAACGCGACGGCGTCGACGATCAACACTAGCTGGGGCCCCGCTCGCACGATGGGCTCCAAAAAATTCTCTGGCGTGACGCCCGCATCCAGCCAGAGGCCCCCCGCGGTGGGGTGCCGGTGGTCCACCACGCAGGGTCCGGCCCCATCGTCACCCCGTTGCCGGTTGCCCACGCCCACAATCACGACGCGCCCGCCCAGCAGTTCGGCAAGCGAATCCCTGAAGTCGGTGTCGGGTGGGCCCAGGTCAGCGGGCATCGGTCGTTTCTCCGCGGGGCGGGGCGGTCGGTCGGGACGGCCGGGGTAGGGGTGGCCGTCCTGGTTGCCGCCATCGGGCCGCGTCAGGCGTGCAGAGCAGTTTCCCGCCGGCACTTGGGGCACTGCAGCCGCAGGCGGTCGGCCCGAGCCACGGTGTCTCCTTCTGTTTTGGCCCGTTCTTCCACGACCCCCAGGTCCCTGCCGGCCATCAGCATCAGGGTCGGATTGGTGAACGCCAGGGGACCCATCCGGCGGACCAGCCACCGCAGCTGGTCGACCGGGGCCAGCCGTTCCCCGCAAATCTCGCACAACAGCAGTTCCTTTTCCACCCGCTCTTCAAAGTCTTCCCGCCGCTGGCCGACTTCGATGTACTCGTTGGTCAGCTGAATGCCTTCGCCCGTAGGACAATACCGCTCGCATTGGCCGCACCAGATACAGGCATCAATGTGGACGACCAACTTCCGCTGGGGCGGCTGGGCCGTCAGATCGTCCACCACGTCGATGCATTTGGACGGGCAGACTTCGGCGCAGGCGCCGCAGCCAATGCAGGCTTCGGCATAAAACCGCACTCGCCCGCGAAAACTGGGTGGCGGTTCGTAAGGCACCGCAGGAAATTGGGTCGTGTAAGGTCGCGAAAAGATCGACTTCACCGCCTGCTTCAGCACGCGCGGCTGCAGCAGGGCAGGCAGCTTCCAGTTCCAGCGATTTTTTTTGGCCGCCATCAGTCGTTCCTCGCAAACTGATCCACGACGCTGTGCTCCCAAAGCGAAATACCCGAGACACGGGCGGCCCGAGCCAGAGCGTGGGCCGCCGTCGGGGCAGTCAAGAGGATGAACGCGATGCACAACAACGCCTTGAAGCGGATGGGCGAGCTGTCCGCCATCACCAGGGTCCCCAGCAAAATCAGGCACACGCCCAAGGTCACGCACTTGGTGCCCGCCTGCAGCCGGTTGTAGACATCCGGTAAACGGACCATGCCGATGCACCCCAAGAGGTCGAACAATACGCCGATGGCGATGATCACTAAACCCATTTTATCAGCCAGGCTCATGTCGTGCCTCCAGACGCTTGGCCAGCGCCACCGTCCCGATGAAGCTGACCAGGGCCCATACCAGGGCGACGTTCATCAGGTAATCCTTGCCGGTCATCAGCGACAACAAGGCACAGAACCCCACGACGACGGTCCCCAGGATATCGATTCCCACCGTGCGATCCGGAGCGGTCGGGCCGCGTCCGATGCGATACAGACACAACGCACAACAGACCAGCAACACGGTGGTAAAAATGGCAAACGCGGTAGGCGGCATGGCTGGGCGGAACCTTGTCAGGCAACGTTGTTATTCAAAAATTTTGGCCAGGAACCATTCAAAGCGAGCGACAATTTGTTGCCCCGCTTCTTGCGGGTCCACAGAACGGACGTAAATCCAGTGCACCATCATCGTACCATCTTCCCACATGTCGACGGTCAACGTGCCGGGACACAGGGTAATCGAATTGCCCAGCAGCGTGCGGGCGGCGGGCTGGCTGAGCCGGGTTTTGATGCGGACAATCCCCGGGCGGATGGGCATGGCCGGGTGCAGGACGCGATAGGCAACTTCCAGATTGGCTTTGACCACGTAAACCGCCAGGACGAAAAAATAGACGATCCCCCACCCATACCGAGCGGGCTGCAGCCAGGGGGCCAGCCGCGGTGCGGGCTCTCCCACGGCCCAGGTGACCAACAAGACGACCAGCAGGCCGACCCCCAGATCCTGCAGGTAAGCGGTCCCCGGAGAGACCGCCGGCCAGGTCAGCAGGACCCAGAAGCCACCCAGGAGGATAAACAGGACGATGCGGTTCATCTGCTTGAATTCCTCACCCGCCAAATCTGCCGCTCATTAATACCTCGGCCGCCGGTCCCAACAGCAGTGGATGCCGCAGTCCTGTCAGGGCCAACAACGAGAGGGCCAGGCAACCGACCGCCAGGAGGATCATGGGGACGGCGATCAGCACCGGTTCGCCCCGCCAGCGACCGGCCGCACCCCTTGCCAGGGGCGGCTCTTCCGCCGCCACCCCAGCATAAAAGGCCTCTTTTTGGACTTTCATCTGGTACGCCAAAGCCACGATGCTGATCACCACCACGACCATGGCCCACCCCGCATGCCCTGCCTGGATCGCGGCGACCACGATCACCAGCTTGCTCCAGAATCCGCAGAACGGGGGAATGCCCGCCAGGGCTAGCGACCCTACCAGGGAGGTGGCTGCCGTGATGGGAATTTGGGGGCCCAGCCGCTGCATTTGCCGCAGGTCACGCGTGCCCGCGGCCCTTTCCACCTGACCGCTGTTGAGGAACAGCAGCGGTTTGAAGACGGCGTGGTTGACCAGGTGATACAGGGCCCCAACCACGCCCCAGGACGTGCCCAGTCCCAGCGCCAGCAGGATCAGCCCCACCTGACTAATGCTGCTGTAGGCAAACAGCCGCTTGATGTCCCATTGGCTGAGGGCCAGCAGCCCGCCGACCACCAGCGTGATTCCGCCCATCCACCGCATCAGCAGCAGCAGATCGGGGGTGATCCCAAACACGTTGAACAGGAGGCGAGCCAGGACGTACAGGCCGGTGGCCTTGCTGACGATCCCCGCCAGGAGGGCCGAGATCGGGGCGGGGGCCGCGGGGTAGGCATCGGGCAGCCAGGCGTGGAAAGGGACCACCGCCGCTTTGAGGCCGAAGCCGCAGACAAACAGGGCCAGGGCAAAACGCACTGGCGCCGCCGACCCGCTGTCCCCCAAACGACTCGCCAAATGCTCCATGTTCAACGTGCCCGTCATCCCGTACAGCAGGCTGATGCCAATCAAAATTGCTGCCGACGAAAGACCGCCCAGCACGCCATATTTAAACGACGCCTCCAGGTCCTCGTCCTCGCCTTCAAAAGCGACCAGCGCGTAAGACGCGATGGCGGTAATCTCCATAAACACGTACAGATTAAACAGGTCGCCGGTCAACACGACACCGTTGGTGCCGGCGACCAGAAACAGCAGCAGGCTGTAGTAGCGGTAGCGGCCGGTGAAGGGTCGCACATAAGCGATCGAGGCCAGGCCCACCAGGAGGGCCAGGCCGTTGACGATCAACAACATCAGCGTGGTGAGGTGATCGACGCGCAGGTCAATCCCCAGGGGGCCAGGCCAGCCCCCCATGGAGTAGATCAACTGCTGGCCCTGCAACGACACCGCGATCGGAAGCAACCCAAACAGGGCCAGGTTGCCCAGTCCATCGGCCAGCCACGGTCGGCGACGACCGACCAAGGGCACCAGAAAGGCACCGCCCAAGGGAATGGCCACCAACAAGGGAACCAGCTGGTTCATCGCGGACCCCTTGGCTGGGCAGGAACCCTCTTGCGGCGCCTGGTCGGGAAGGCACCGGTCACCCCTGGCCAAGCCGACGGGGAAAACAGGGACGGTTGAGCGGTAATTGGCAACACGCCATATTCTCCGGCGGCTATCCTCTCAGACGCCGCATTTTGCTGATATCGAAAGTGCCGTAACGTTCGTACAGCCGGATGGAGATGGCCAGCATCAAGGCCAAGACACCCAGGCCGATCACGATGGAGGTCAGGATCAAGGCCTGGGGCAACGGATCGACGGACGCCCGCAGCCAGGCTGCCTCTTGCATCCCGGGCTCGACAATCGGCGGCACCCCCTTCGTCCGATAGCCCTGCAAGACCAGAAACAAATGGACTCCGTATTCCACGACCAGCAGGCTGATAATGATCTTCACGGTATTGCGCCGCACCAGCGCTCCGTAGAGGCCGATCAAGATCAGAGCGAAACAGAAGGCATAAATCACGGCGAATCTCCTTTTTCGTCCTCTTGGAAAATTCGCTGGCGGGCGGCGAACAGGACCAGGCAGACCAGGTACAACGAGCAGCAGACCTTCACGCCGATTCCCATGTTGCAGACCGGGATGATGCCGCTGCTAAGCAGCGTAAAGCGGGCAGAGGCGGGGGTGGTCCAGAAATTAACGGCAAACCCACCCGCCAGCAGCAGTCCCGCCAGGGCCATGCCCCAGAAAACCAGCACGCCCAGGCTGTCCCCCGTGGCGGCCGCCGAGCGGGAGAAGACGGCCAGCGCCGACCGTTCGCCTTCGGCCAGCACCAGCAGCACATAGGCACTGGCGGCGATCACGCCGCCGGAAAAGCCCCCGCCCGGCGTGAGGTGCCCGTAGAGCACGATGTAGATCCCGTACAGGAGAATGAATCCTTTCACCCACCGGCAGACGGTTCTCACAATCAAGCTCATCCCTTCCCGCCCC
>CAYFZZ010000114.1:0-24863 GCA_964347545.1 uncultured Planctomycetaceae bacterium
CAGCCGGGGTGCTGACAACAACCGCCACCGGCCAAGCACCCCGGGCAGGGGGCCGGAGGCGGTGCCCTCGGGCACCGGCCCGTGACCGACCCCCAGCCTATCCTGCCGGCCGGCATTCCTCTTGACCGGCCCCCACCAATCCTCTATCAGCTCTCCCGGGGTTGGATCGCTCGCCTTGTTAAGCTGGCTGGAGTTTGACGGTTGCTCCGCCGATAACGGATAGGTGGGCGCCTGGGCCGTCGTGGGACCGCGGGACAGGCTTGAATTACGCTAGTCTTTATGTGGCATGGGCTTGCGACGAATTCCCACGTCTGAAAGAAGGTCTCCGTTGCTAAATCTAGTAATCGCAACACGTTATTACGAAAGGCCGAATCACTGCAGTCGCTGCCATCAGGCGTCCGCCGGCCCCTGCCAACGGGCTGTCTGCGAGCTTTTATCTTGACACTAGTACTTGCGCCACCTACACTTGGAGCGTGTAGGCGGGTCGCTTGGAAGGGCCAATCCGACCCCTCATATCTCCCCGTTTCCAGCAGGAGATTTACTCGTGACCAAGAAAGAGATCGTAAAAACCATCTCCGAGGAGATTGGCCTGACTCAACTAAAGACCAAGGAGATCGTGCAGAAGACCTTTGATGCGATTGTCCACACGCTGGTCGAGGACACGAAGGCGAACATAAACAAAGGTGGTGAAGGGACTTTAGGGCGGATCGAGCTCCGGAATTTTGGCGTGTTTGAGGTCAAGCGGCGGGCAGCCCGGAAGGCTCGAAACCCGCGGACGGGCGAGAAGGTGTATGTGGCCGAGAAATTTGTCGTAACCTTTAAGCCGGGCAAGGAGATGGAGGAAAAGGTGCGGCAGCTGGAGCGGGCCTCGCAAAGTGCGGGGGGGCATGCCGAGCCGAGTCCGCCGGCGGGGGAGTCGCCCAGCGGAAGTATTGAAGCTCAGAGAAGTTACGGCACAACCTAAGGACTTTTCACCGGCGGCGGTTTGCCCGGCGGGCCCACACAGGCCCCGGCGCTGACCAGCCGTTTATCCCAAGCAGGAGGCAGTCGAGCTCGCGGGGGCGGGCCGGGCCCTGCGGGCTCGAGGATCGGGCCAGCGATGGGCCGAGCGGGTGGTGGGGTCGCGGACAAAGTCGCGGCCTGGACCGCTCGCGGAGCGATCAATTCAAGGAGGAATGAGTCATGCGGCAACTGCTCTTGGCCAGCTTGTTGGGCATTACGCTGGGACTAAGTACCGGCTGTATTCTGCCCATTTATTCTGGCGATCCTCAGCGGCGAACCCGCCAGCTGATCTTCACGTCCGAAAACTTGCGGATGTTTCTGGAAGAGTGGGAACGGTTCTGGTTTCTGGATCAGCCCAGCCACCTTTCCCCCTACCGGACGCACGGCGGCATTATTTAGCGGTCGGGCTGAGCGGGCCCTGGTCGAGTGGCTGGCGGCAGTGTGGTCGTTAACGGTACATTGCCCTTTTGCAGGTCAGCAGCCGGTGTGGGCCGTTTGCCAGGATCTGCACCACGGCGACGAACGGGTGGTGTACCGACCGTGTCCCAGGATCCGATCGAATCTGTTTCGCTGGCGGTGACGCTGGGCCGATTACAGCTGGCCAATCCCATCCTGGTCGGTTCGGGCACGTTTGGTTATGCCCGCGAGATGCAGCATCTGGTCGACCTGGCTCGGCTGGGCGGCATCATTCCCAAGACGATCACGGCCGAACCGAGGATGGGCAATCCGCCCTGGCGGACGATCGAGACCCCGGCGGGGATGCTCAATTCCATCGGCTTGGACAATGACGGCCTGGACGCGTTTGTGCGGCACCATTTGCCCTATCTGAGCCAACTGCCCGTGCCGGTCATCGTCAGCATCGCCGGCCGTACCGCGGAGGAATTTGTCGAACTGGCGGGTCGTCTAGACCAGCAGGAGGGTGTGGCGGCCATTGAGTTGAACATTTCCTGCCCCAACGTCAGCGGTGGTGTCGACATGGGGACCGATCCGAAGTTGTGCGAGCAGGTGGTGGCGGGCTGTCGGGCCGCCTGTGGCGTGCCGATTGTGGCCAAGTTGACCCCCAACGTGACGGACATTCGGCCGATTGCTCGAGCGGCGGAGGCGGGCGGAGCGGACGCGATTTCAGCGGTCAACACCTGCCTGGGCATGGCCGTCGACTGGCGGCGGAGGCAGCCCCTGCTGGGAAACGTCCTGGGAGGGCTCAGCGGTCCGGCCATCAAGCCGATTGCGTTGCGGGCCGTCTACCAGATCGCCCAGGCGGTCCAGACCCCCGTGATCGGGATCGGCGGGATTGCCAACATCGATGATGTCATGGAGTTTTTGGTGACCGGGGCCACTGCCGTTCAAATCGGCACGGCGAATTTTTATAATCCCACGGCGACGATGACGATCCTGGACCAGCTGCCCGCGGCGCTGGCCCAGCTGGGCGCCACCTGCGTGGCGGCGATCGTCGGGACCCTGGAGACCTGAGCAAGGCCACCCAGCCCCCACAGGCTCCCCCCTTCCCACTCACCACTCACCACTCACTCCTTCCCACTCACCACTCACTCCTTCCCACTCACCATTTCCCCCTCACTCCTCCTCCCCTCCCATGCGCGTACTTTCCGGCATCCAGCCCACCGGCCGCTTTCATTGGGGCAACTATTTTGGCGCGATTCGCCAGTACATCGAACTGCAAACCGAGGACGCTGCCTTTTATTTCATTGCCAACCTCCACGCCCTGACGACGGTCCGGGATCCGGAGGTCTTGCGGCAGAATACGCATGAAGCCGCCTTGGACCTGCTGGCCTTGGGCCTCGATCCTGACCACGCCGTGTTGTTCGTCCAGTCGGACGTGCCCGAGGTGTCCGAGCTGACCTGGCTGCTGATGACTGGCGCCCCGCTGGGCTTGCTGGAGCGGTGTCACGCCTACAAGGACAAGAAAGCCAGAGGGCTGCAGGCCGACGCTGGACTGTTCACCTACCCGGTCTTGATGGCCGCGGACATCCTCGCCTACGACTCGGAAATCGTCCCGGTGGGTGAAGATCAGGGCCAGCATATCGAGGTCTGCCGCGACATTGCGGCCAGTTTCAATCACCATTTTGGCGAAGTATTTGTGATGCCCCGTGCCAAGATCCTCCACACGGCGGCGAAGGTCCCGGGGACAGACGGCGAGAAGATGTCCAAAAGCTATCACAATACGTTGGAGGTGTTCGAGGACGCTCGGGTGCAGCGGAAAAAGATCATGCGGATCAAGACCGATTCGCGCCCCATGGACCAGCCCAAGGACCCGGAGACGGACCATCTGTACCAGCTGTACTCGCTGGTCGCGACGGCCGATCAGCGTGACGAGCTGGCGGATTTGTATCGTCGGGGTGGATTCGGGTACGGTGAGGTGAAGAAGCGTTTGGCGGATGCGGCGGAGGCGTATTTTGACCAGCGGCGAGCTCGGCGGGAGGAGTTGGCGGCCGATCCCGAGCGGATTCGGCAGATCCTGGGAGACGGTGCTGCCACCGCTCGGAAGAAAGCCGCCGAAGTCCTGCGCCGCGCTCAAGACGCCTGTGGCATCCGATGGTAACTGGACCACCCCCACCCACCGCGGTTTTTTTCTGTCCCCGACCTGGCCAGCGGCCCGCTTGAAGCTCCAGCCCCCGCAAACGTCCCATGCACATCGCCGGTATCGGAACCGACATTGTGGAAGTCCTCCGGATCGCTCAGATGATCGAGCGGCACGGGGAGTTGTTTATTGGGCGAGTGTATACCGAGCACGAGATTGAGTATTGTCGGCGGCGGCGAGCGTCGACGCAACATTTCGCGGGACGCTGGGCGGCCAAGGAAGCGATTCTCAAGGCGCTGGGGACCGGCTGGATTCGCGGCATCAGCTGGCGGGACATGGAGGTCCGAAACGAAAAAGGGGGCAAGCCGACGGTCGTGTTTCGCGGGGGGGCTCGAGATGTGATCGAACTGCGAGGGATCGAACAAGTGATGCTCAGCATCTCCCACTGCCGCAGCCACGCCACCGCGTTGGCGATCGCTGTGGGGGCGAGCGGGGGTGAGGACGAGTGAGCGAGGGGGGGGGCGCGTGGGGGCTGGGGTCCCAGCGGGGCCACCCCCTGTCCGCTCAGCTCTTCCGCCGGCTGGCCGATTTCTTGGCCCCGGACGACTTCTGGGCCGTCCCCCTCTTCGGGGCCGTCCCTTTCTTGCCTCCCCCGGTTTTTTTCCCGGCGGCCTTTTTGCGGGCAGACCTTTTCTTCTTGGCCGGGCCCTTCGCGGCGCGGGCGGCCAGCAACTCGAGCGCCTGCGGGAAGGTAACCTCCTCCACCTTCGCCTCCTTGGGCAGCGAAGCGTTGGTGACACCGTCGGTCACGTAGGGGCCGTAACGGCCGTCCAGCAACTGGACCTGTTGCTGGGTTACCGGCGAAGCGTCAAACACCTTCAGCGGCTCTTTTTTGGCCCCAAACCCGCGCCGCGATTTCTTTGGCTCGGCCAGCAATTCCAGGGCTCGGCCAAGGGTAATCTCCAGCGGCGAGAGGTCGGCGGGCAACGAGCGGGTTTCGTCGCCGCATTTGATGTAGGGACCAAAGCGGCCGTTGTAGACGACGACCGCGGTATCCGAGCGGGGATCTTGTCCCAGCTCGCGGGGCAGGGCCAGCAGTTTCAAGGCCGTCTCGAGGTCGACGTCCTCCGGCTGCATCCCCTTCAGAAGGCTCGCATTTTTCGGCTTCTCCTCGTCGTCCGGCGAACCCCGCTGGACGTAGGGCCCGAACCGACCGACTTTCAAATAGACCGACTTGTGCGTCTGGGGGCAAATTCCCAACGGCTCTTCTGCCTTGGCCGCCTGTTCCAGCAGCTCCAGCGCCTTGTCCACCGTCAGCTCGTCGGGCGGCATCTCGTCCGGCAACGTCGCTCGCCGCTCCCCCTGCTCGAGAAACGGCGCGTACCGCCCCACGCGGACTACGATCGACGGGCCGTCGGCGGGGGTGCCGATGGGGATCGTGCCAATCTTTCGGGCGTCGATCTCTTCCAGCTTGTGATCCAGTTGCTTTTTCAGACCCGGTTTGCCGTTGCCGAAGTAGAAGCGGGAGAGGTACTCGTTGTGGTCCGCTTCCCCGCGGCTGATCGAGTCCAGATCGTCTTCCAGTTGAGCGGTAAATTCGTAGTCGATCAGGGTGGGGAGGTGGATTTCCAGGAGGTTGACCACGGAAAAGGCGACCCAGGTGGGTACCAGGGCATGAGCCCGTTTGAAGGCGTACCCGCGGTTGAGGATCGTGTCGATGATGGCCGCGTAGGTGCTGGGCCGCCCAATCCCTTTTTCTTCCAGGGCTGCGGTCAGAGACGCCTCGCTGTACCGAGCTCGGGGCGCCGTGGTGTGCACCTTGGCTTCCATGTGGGTGCAGGTCAGCGTGTCCCCCACGGCCACGGCGGGCAAGATCTTTTCTTTGTCGGCCAGTTCCGCGTGGGGATCGTCCGACCCCTCCACATAAGCCCGCAGGAACCCGGGAAAATCGATCACCTTGCCGCCGACCTGGAACAGGCAGCCTTCCCCGGCCAGGGTAATGCTGATCCGCCGCCCGCGGGCATCGGCCATTTGGCTGGCGATCGTCCGCTTCCAAATCATCTCGAACAGCCGGAATTCGTCCGGCTGCAATTCCTGCTGCATCACGGCGGGCAGTTCAAAGGGGTGGCCCGCCGGCCGGATCGCTTCGTGGGCTTCCTGAGCGTTCTTGACTTTGGACTGGTAGACCCGCGGTGCGGCATGCAGGTACTCGCCGCCGTACTCGGACGACACCAGCTGGCGAGCAGCGTCGACGGCCACGTTGGCCAGGCTGGTCGAATCGGTTCGCATGTAGGTGATGTGGCCGGTTTCGTAGAGACGCTGAGCGACGCTCATGGTATGTCGAGCGGTAAAGCCCAGCTTGCGGTTAGCCTCCTGCTGGAGAGTGCTGGTCGTGAAGGGCGGATACGGTTTTTGCGTGAACGGTTTTTCTTCCAGCCCCACCACCTCGAACCGCCCTTGGGCAATCCGCTGCAGCAGCTGCTGCGCTTGGGCTTCGTCCAACAGGGCGCGGTCCGCCGTCAGCTTGCCAGTTTGCGAGTCGAAGTCTTTGCCGGTCGGAATTCGCTTGCCGTTGACTTCGACCAGCGCCGCGTCAAAGGTTTCCCCTTGGGGGGTACCGAAGGTGCCCAGCAGGTCCCAATAGCTGGCGCGGACAAACGCCATCCGCTCCCGCTCGCGCTGTACGATCAGCCGCACCGCGACGCTCTGCACCCGGCCGGCGGACAGTTTGGTGCGGACCTTCCGCCACAGTAAGGGGGAAACGCCGTAACCGTAGAGGCGGTCCAGGATCCGGCGCGTCTCCTGAGCTCGGATCAGCTGCTGGTCCAGGTCGCGGGGATGAGCCAGTGCCTCGAGGATGGCTTCCTTGGTAATCTCGTGAAACACCAGCCGCTGGCAGGGAACCTTCGGTTTCAGCAGTTCTACCAGGTGCCAGCTGATCGCTTCCCCCTCGCGGTCCTCGTCCGTGGCCAGCAGCAGTTCCTGAGCGTCTTTGAGTTTTTTGCGGAGCGCCGTGATCTGCTTGGACTTGCCAGGCACAATCACATACACGGGCTCGAAGTCCTGGTTGACATTCACGCCCAGGTCAGCCCACTCTTCGTCGCGGTATTTTTCTGGCAGATTCTTCTTTCCCTGGGGCAGGTCGCGGACGTGCCCCACGCTGGCCTCGACCGTAAAGTTCTTTCCCAGGTATTTGGAAATCGTCCGGGCCTTGGCCGGCGATTCGACGATCACCAGGGTTTTGCCGCTTTTTGCTGATTTCGTTTTTGCCATGTTTCGCCTGGGAGATTCGGGCCGCCGCCGACAGCCGCGGGAAAAGCTCCCCCTCAACCCCCCCCAACGGGCCCCCACCGCGGGCAGACTCCGCGACGGACCATGTACGGCCCGCCGCGGGACGTATAGAATTCCTCCGCTCGGCAATTGGCGTTGCACAGACCCGGTGCCGACGTACAATCACCCATGAGCTGGAACCTACCCCTCCGGCTGCAACCTGAACATCTTTAATGACTCTGTCTTTCGCTTGTCAAGCCAGTCTGGCGGGACGGGCGATCCAAGCGAGGGTTCCCCTATGGCCAGTCCTTTTGCCGTTTTTCGCAAGTATCAAGCCGCAATGTTGGCCGTTTTCGGGGTCTTGATCATCATCGTCTTCACGGTGGGAGACCCCCTGGCCCGGATGGTGGGCGGCGGGGGCGACCAGGATCCGGTGGCGGTGCGGTGGCGGGGCGAGCAGCTGACCGAGGGCCAGCTGTACGGCCGCCGCAACATGCGAGCCGCCGTGGGCTATCTGCTGAATCGGCTCCAACGCGCCGCCCTCCAGCAGGGTGCCTTCGGCGAACAAGCCCTCACGGCGCTCCGCTTCGGTATCCCCCTCCCGGTCCAGCCCATCATCCAACAGGAAGCGGTGTCGCCCAGCGAGACTGTCCAAACCATGCTGCTGGCCGCCAAAGCCCGCCAGCTGGGTTATGACGTCTCCGACCTGGAAATCGGGCGGTACCTGTACGCGCTGGTGGATAACAAATTGACCGAGGATCAATTGAAGGCGGCACTGATCGGGCCGGATCGGCGGTTCTCCCTGCGGGGCGTGTACGAGGTCCTGCGAGAAGAAATGCTGGCGCGAAAATTGTTCGAAGACTTCTATCGGGGCTGGCAGACGCCCCCCCCAGGGCAACAACTGGAATACTACGCACGGATCAACCGCCGCATCCGCCTGGAACTGCTCAGCCTCCCCGTGGACGCCTTTTTGAAAGAGGTACCCCAGCCGAGTGAAGCAGAGTTGAACGCATTTTTTGACAAGTACAAAGCCAACCTGCCACCGGTCGATTTCGTGGGTGGACAGACGCTGACGTCCCCCACGCCGGGCTTCAAGCTGCCGCATCGGGTATCGGTCGAAAGTGTGAGGGGACATGTGGAAGAACTGATGGACGTCGTTCGCGACGAGATTAGCGACGAGGAAATCGCAGCCTACTACGAAGCCAATAAGGTCACCGACGAACGGCTGCACGCCGAGGACGAGCTGCCTTTGCCCGAGTTGGAACCTGCAGACCGCTCGGACCAGAACGCGGCCCAGCCGCCGGGGGCGAACAGCACGGAACAGCGCGCCGGGGAGGAAGCCGAGGGGGCCGCTGACCAGACGGCCGAAGCTCTGGCGCCAGCGGCGGACCAGCCGTCGGACGGGGCCGAGGAGGAGACGCTGGCCGAGGAGGAGACGGTGCCGGAGGAGGAGACGGTGGCCGACGAGGAAGTGGTGGCCGAGGAGGAGACAGTGGCCGAGGGGGAAGGGGAGCGTGGAGAGGCCGAGCGGGAGCTGCGGTTTCGGCCCTTGGACGAAGTCCGCGATGATATTCACCAGATTTTGGCTCGACGTCGAGCGGAAGAACGATTGGAGGAAAAGTTCGCGGCGATCCAATCCAAGATGGATGCTTACCGTCAGGCGCGGATGTACACCGAACCAGGTCAGGAACCCACCTACCGCCGGCCCGACATCGCGGCCGCGGCGGCCGAACAAGGGTTGAAATTCGCGAAAGATGACCTGCTTTCGGCAGCTCAGTATCGCGAGCAGACCAGCCTAGGGCTCTCCCAGCAACCAGGCCAGCCGACGGAGGCCAACCCCCTGCCGGCCCCGACCCCGTTCCTGTCGCTGGTTTTCCAGGAGGGAGAGCAGTCCTTGTTCAGCCCGGAACAGACCCGGGATGACGACGATATTCGGTATTTATTCTGGAAGACTGCCGAAGCCCCCGAAGCGGTTCCCTCCTTGGACGAGGTGCGGGAGCAGGTCGTCCGCGCGTGGCAACTGGGCGCGGGCCGCGACCAGCCCCCCCCCACCGCTCGTCGGCTGGCGCGGGACTGGGCCACCGCGGCGGCACAGCAGGTTCGGGAAGGCAAGCCGTTGGCGGCCGTCGCCGAGTCGCAGTCGGAGAGCCAGCTGGTCGAAACCGAATTTTTCAGCTGGCTAACCACGGGAAGTGCCCCCGGTTTCAACCCCCTCCAAGGGCCGCCGTTGCGGTTGAGCACGGTGAGTGGGGTGGATCAGGCCGGCACCGAGTTCATGCAGGCGGTGTTCAGCATCGCTCCGGACGAAACGACCGTGGCCATGAATCATCCCCAAACCCAGGTGTTCGTGGCGAAAGTGTTGGAGGAAAGCAAAACCCTGGCCGGAATCGAGGAAAACTTTCTGGACGAAATGGGCGATCCGGCCGTCGCCAATCAAATCCAACAGGTCGCCGGGCTGGATTGGCGGATGGTGCAACAGCGGTGGCTGAACCAGCTGGAAAAGGAGTTCGACCTGGTGTGGGTGCAGCCCGAGCTGCAGTATCGCAACAATTGACGTGACCCTGCCGGCCAGGGGGAAACCGCGGTATCGCCCCGGCAGCAAGCATCCTCCCAGGCATGATTCGGGAAGTCGACAAATCGACGCCGCGCGTCCGCCGCATGTTCGGCCAGATCGCCGATCGTTACGATTTTCTCAATCACCTGCTCTCCCTTAACACAGATCGATACTGGCGGTGGCGCGCGGTGCGGGGAGTCCCGATCGCTGAGGGAGACGCCATTCTGGACATCTGCACCGGCACCGGCGATCTGGCGCTGGCCTTCCACCGCCACAGCCGCGGGAGGGCTCGGGTAGTCGGCGCCGACTTTTGTCACGAAATGCTGGTGATTGGCGCCAGCAAGGGAAAACGGCCTGGGACCGATGGGCGGGTCAGCTGGGTCGAAGCCGATGCTCAACGGCTGCCCTTTCCCGACAACAGTTTCCAGATCGTGTCGGTCGCCTTTGGGTTGCGGAACATTGCCGATACGGACCGCGGCCTGCAGGAAATGACCCGCGTCTGCAGCCGCGGGGGCACGGTGGTGATTTTGGAATTTTCCCTCCCCCGCTTGGCTCCCCTCCGCGCCGCCTACGGGGCTTATTTTCGCCATGTTCTGCCCCGCATCGGCCAACTGCTGGCTCGCAACCAGGAAGACGCTTACAATTACCTCCCGGCCAGCGTCGGCCAGTTTCCCCAGGGGGAATCGCTGGCGGACCTGATGCGTCGGGCCGGTCTGAGTGCGGTCCGATGGCATGCCTTGACCTTCGGGGTCGTCACGTTGTACCTGGGAAGGAAGGAAGCGGGATGAAACGCAGACTCGTCGTCGGCATGACGGGGGCCAGCGGTGCCATCTATGCCGTCCGCCTGCTGGAGGTGCTCAGCGCCGCCGGCATCGATGTGCACCTGATCATCACCTCGGCCGCTCAGGAGGTTCTCCAGCAGGAGCTGGACCTGTCGGTGGACCTGGATGACTTTCAAGTCAGCAGCCTGCTGCTGGGTGACGGCATGGATTCCTCGGACAGCAAGCTGAACCTGATGCGTCAACAGGCGGGAATCTCCACCGCCGACAGTAACGTCCTGGCATTCGACGTGGGCGAACCGGGACATATCTACTATCACCATCACCAAGACTATTTGGCACCGATCGCCAGCGGCTCGTTTTTGACCGACGGGATGGTGATCTGCCCCTGTTCCAGCGGGTCGCTGGCCGCGATCGTCAATTCCCTCTCGGGCAACCTCGTCCAGCGTGCCGCGCATGTGCATTTGAAAGAAAAACGCAAATTGATCGTCGTGCCCCGCGAGACCCCGCTCTCCAGCCTGCAACTGGACTGTATGAAACGCGCGTCCGAGGCTGGCGTCGTCGTCCTCCCCGCCGCGCCCGGTTTTTATCACGGCGTGAAGACCATTCAGGACCTGGTCGATTTCGTGGTGGGACGCATTTGTGACCAGCTGGGGATCGAACACAACCTGATCCGCCGCTGGGGAACGTAAGCGAGATCTGTGCCGTGAGGGGCGGGAGGGCCCATGCCACCCCTCCGGCCCCTCGACTTTCCACCACCCCCCAACGACTTTCATGCTGTCCCGTATCCGCCAGCTGCTCGAGCTGATCCGCTTCAGCCATACCCTGTTTGCCCTGCCGTTTGCCCTCCTGGCGGCCCTCATGGCCTGGTGGCTGGGCGCCCATCACCGCCCCTACGTCCCCTTTCGCCTGCAGCACCTGTTCGGGATCCTCCTGTGCATGGCCACCGCCCGCAGCGCGGCCATGGCCTTTAACCGGATTGCGGACCGCCGGCTGGATGCCGACAATCCGCGGACCGCCGCGCGGCATCTGCCTGCGGGCGAGTTGAGCGTGGGGGCGGTGGCGGTCTTCACGGTCGTCTCCGCCGTGGCGTTCGTGCTCTCCACCACCCTCTTCCTGCCGGAAAATCCGCTCCCCGTGATCCTGGCGGTCCCCCTGTTGCTGTTCTTGCTGGGCTACAGCTTCACCAAGCGCTTCACCCGGCTCTCCCATTTCTGGCTGGGTGCCGCCCTCATGCTGGCCCCGCTCTCGGCCTGGATTGCCATCCGGGGCCAGCTGCTGTGGCAGTCCCCCACCGACCCACTCCCGGCGGTCCTGCTGGGAGCCGCGGTCCTGCTGTGGGTCGCCGGATTTGATATGATCTACGCCTGCCAGGACGCTGTGTTCGACCGCCAGGTCGGCCTGCACAGCGTCCCTGCAGCGATCGGGGTCCCGGGGGCCCTGCGGCTGGCGGCTGCCTGCCACGGCGGCACGGTCCTCCTGCTGGCCGCCCTCCCCTGGTGCTATCCCCACCTGGGCTGGATCTACGGGCTGGGACTGGGACTGATCGCGGTGTTGTTGGTTGTTGAACATCTGCTGGTCCGACCCGATGATCTGACCCGCGTCAATGTTGCCTTTTTTCATCTGAATGCGGTTATTAGTACGGGACTGATGCTGGTGGTGGCCATCGATTTGTGGTGGGGAACGGGCCGGCCCTAGGCCGCGGTGCCCACCCGCCCGCTGGTTGCCCCTCGATTTTTCCCGCAGCCTTTTCGCCGGAGCGATGCATGTTGCCTGCAAAATCCCCTCGCCTCCAAGAGATACGCGACAAAGTGCTTGACGACCAGAGGTTGTCGCTGGAGGACGGACTGTACCTCTACCAGCCGGAAGTGCCGCTGGGGGAACTGGCAGAACTGGCCGATCTGGTCCGCCACCGCAAACACGGCAACGTCGCTTATTACAACATCAACACGCATCTCAATCCCACCAATGTCTGCGTCTACCGATGCTCGTTTTGCGCATTTCGCTCGGACCTCCGCGACCCGAAAGGGTATCTGATGAGCGATCAGCAGATTCTCGCCCGCGGCGAGGAGGCGGTCGCCGCAGGTTGCACCGAAATGCACATCGTGGGAGGGTTGCACCACCAAAAAAAGTATGACTGGTATTTGCATCTGATTGACCTCTTGCATCAGGCGTTTCCCACCTTGCATCTCAAGGCCTGGACGGCGGTGGAAATCAACTGGTTCGCCCACCTGACCGGCCGCTCGTATCGCGAGATTCTGACCGACATGATCGAGGCCGGCCTGGGGAGCATGCCCGGTGGGGGGGCAGAGATATTTCATCCGGAAGTCCGTGACAAAATTTGTGAACACAAAGCCGACGCGCGAAACTGGCTGGAGATCCACCGCACGGCACACCAGCTGGGACTGAGCACCAACTGTACGATGCTGTACGGCCACCTCGAAAAACCATATCACCGCATCGACCATTTGATCCGGCTGCGCGAACTCCAGGACGAAACGGGCGGCTTCCAGACCTTCATCCCCCTGGCCTTCCACCCTGAAAATACGGGCCTGGCGCAAATCACCAAGCCCTCCGCCCTGGTGGACTTGCGGACCATGGCCATCAGCCGACTGATGCTGGACAACATCCCCCACCTGAAGGCCTACTGGATCATGCTGGGGATCGGCACCGCCCAGGCGGCCCTGGCCTACGGTGCGGACGATATTGACGGAATGGTCCGTCACGAGCTGATCTATCACGACGCGGGGGCCGAAACGCCCCAGATCCTGACCGTCGCCCAACTGCGGCGGCTGATCGAGGAGGCGGGACGCGAGCCGGTCGAGCGGGATACGCTGTACCGCCGCGTCGTCCGCAGCGAGGACCGGTGGGAGATCGCCGGGGCGGGGTGCGGTTGAGCCCGCGTAGGTGGGGATGCCGCCAAGGGACCGGCTGGGGGTGCGGCGGCGCGAGCCTCAGCCCCCCTACCGTTACGGGGTGATCGAATCATCACCAGCGGCAAGGCGCTAGCCGCCGGCATCCGCCAGGAAAGCCTGGGGCAAGAACCGCAACAGATCGCTGGCGATCAGCGAAGTCTGCCCCAGCTGGTCCGCCGCCAGATCGCCTGCCCGCCCGTGAAGATAGACACCCAGGCCCGCCGCCCCGTAGGGCTCGACCTGCTGGCTCAACAAGCCCGCAATCACCCCCGTCAGCACGTCTCCCGTGCCTCCGCTGGCCATCCCCGGGTTGCCGGATGGATTGAGAAACTGCCGCTGGCCGTCGGTGACCAGGGACTGGTGCCCTTTCAGCACGACCACCGCCCCCCAGCGTTCGGCCGCGGTGACGGCCAGCTGCCGCAGGTCGGCGCCGGGCTGAGCTGCGGCGGGGACCAGTCGAGCGAACTCGCCGGGATGGGGGGTCAGCACCCGCGGGCCGGCGGCCCGCGTCAGCACATCGGGATCGGCGGCCAGAGCGAAGAGGGCGTCGGCGTCGAAGACGGCCGGCTGGGTCAGATGGGTATAGAGCCAGCTGACCAGCCGCTGTAACGATTCGCTGCGACCCAGCCCAGGACCGCAGGCGATACAGGTCGCCGGCTCGCAGCGGGCCTCCAGCAGCGGCCGAGCGGCATAGGTGATCCGTCCTTCTTCGTCGGCGGGCAGGGAGGCGGTCATGCAGGAGGGTTCGTAACCGGCCACGATGGGCAAGCAGGGGGCGGCCGTGGCGATGGTGACCAGCCCTGCCCCGCTTCGCAACGCGGCCGTACCTGCCAGGCCAATGGCCCCGGTCATGCCCAGGGATCCCCCGACCAGCAAGACCCGCCCGTAGTCCCCCTTGTGGCTCTCCAGTCGGCGCGGCGGAAGTTGCGGCAAGTCAGCAGGCCGAGGAGTGCTCATCGCGGTAACACCCCTTCGTCGGAATCGTCCTCGGTGGAACCGTCCGGGCGGGGATGGTTGGCGGCGCGTTGAGCGATCAGGCCGGCGAGATAGCCTCCTTTAAAACCGGCGTCGATGTTGACCACGGTGACGTTGGCGGCGCAGCTGTTCAGCATTCCCAGCAGAGCTGCCAGGCCGCCAAAGTTGGCCCCATACCCGACGCTGGTCGGGACCGCGATCACGGGTGAGGCCACATGACCCCCCACCACGCTGGGCAGGGCCCCCTCCATGCCGGCCACGACCACCACCGCGTCTGCCGCGCGGATGGTGGGCAGGTACGGCAGCAGGCGTTGGGGGCCAGCCACGCCCACGTCGAAGATCTTGGTCACCTCAGCGCCGGTCCAGGCGGCGGTCTCGACGGCCTCTTCGGCCACGACCAGGTCGCTGGTCCCGGCCGCCACGACGGCCACCTGGCCCGCTTGGACCCACCGCTGGCCCACCCCTCCTGAGTCGGGGGCGACGCGCAGGGTCCGACCCACCGCGTTGTAACGCGCTTGCGGGTGCCGCTGCACCAACCGCTCGGCCTGCATCGGGCTCAGCCGCGTCACCAACACCGGCTGGCCTTCGGCCAGGAGGCTGGCGACGATCTTTTCCAGCGTTTCGGGCGGCTTGCCTTCCCCATAGATCACCTCGGGAAAACCGCAGCGGGCCGCCCGTTGCAGGTCCACGTGGGCGTCTGGCAACGCCACCGTGGCCGGTCGGGTGATTTGGCGGACAAACGCATCCACCGAAAGCCGGCCGTCCAGCAGGCCGGTCGCCAGTCCCTTGATTTGTTCTGCATTCATCGGGTTCAACCAGCCGGGTTCGGGAACCGTGAGGACTGGCAGTCCACCGCGCGTGTGCCGCCAGCCCCGCGGGATCTCGGTATCTTAACGCGCGGGCCACCCGTTCGCCATGCCGGAGGGTAGACTTGGCGTTGGCCAAAGGTTTCAATTGCGGAACCCTGCGGGGTGAACTGGTGGGGAGCGACAAATCGCGAAATTTCCGGGGAGTCTTCCATGGCCGAACGACACGAGGCGCGGCGGAACCGACTGCGACGGCTGTTGAAGCGCGTCGATGCCGATGCGTTGTTGGTCAGCAACTTTACCAACGTCACGTATCTGACCGGCTTTTCTGGCGACGACAGTTACCTGCTGTTGCGGAAGAAGGGTGAGACGATCCTGTCCGATCCTCGCTACACGACGCAGCTGAAAGAGGAATGCCCTGACCTGGATTGCGAGATTCGCGCTCCCGGCGTGGATATGCTCAGCGCCCTGTCCAAAGTCCTCCGCCGAGCTCGGATTGGTCAGCTGGGAATCGAAGCCAATTCGATGACGGTTGCCCTGCATGCGGCGCTGGAAAAAGAATTGCCGAAGGTGACCCTGGTGTCGTGCCAGGGGTTGGTCCAACAGCTGCGGTTGGTGAAGGATCGCCACGAGATTAAGGCTTTGCGCGAGGCGGTGCGGCTGGCCGAGCGAGCCTTTGAGGTCGTCCGCAGTTCGTTGCGCGGTGAACAGGCCGAGCGTGCTGTTGCGCACCAGCTGGAAAACCAGATCCGCTTGTTCGGCGGCACCGGTTGCAGTTTTCCGCCGATTGTGGCCGCAGGAGCTCGAGCGGCATTGCCGCATGCGGCGGCCACCAGCCAGCCCATCGGACGTTCGTCATTTTTGCTGCTGGATTGGGGAGCCGACGAACCGGGGGGATACAAGAGCGACTTGACGCGGGTATTGGTGACCGGTAAAATCTCGCCCAAACTTGAGCGGATTTATGGGGTTGTGCTGAAGGCACAGCAACGTGCGATCGCTGCGATTCGGCCCGGTGCGCGAGCCTGTGAGGTGGACGCCGTGGCTCGCCAGACGATCGGCAAGGCGGGTTTCGCCAGGTATTTCGGTCATGGCTTGGGCCACGGGATCGGCTTGGATATCCACGAGGGTCCCCGGCTGGCCGCCAACAGCAAGGTGGTTTTGAAGCCCGGCATGGTGGTCACGGTCGAGCCGGGAATTTACCTGCCCGGATTTGGCGGCGTGCGGATCGAAGACGATGTCCTGGTGACCCGCGATGGACGGGACGTGTTGACCACGGTTCCCAAGGCGTGGGATGAGGCGCGGGTCGTGATTTAACCTCCGTGGCAGGGCAGGCAGGCCGTGAGCGTGGCCGTGAGCGTGGTTGCGAAGAGACGAGGGCGATCAAGCAGCTAGCTTGACGGAATATATCTGGGCTGGGTGAGTCGGATCGAGCCCAAGGAATGAGAATCGGAGACCAGCAGTCATGGGTGATTCGTCATCGGTCGACGTGTTCGATCTGAAAAAGATTCGTCGACTGGTTGAGTTGATGAAGGAGCATGACCTGAACGAGATGGATCTCGAGCAGGGTGAACAACGAATCCGTCTCCGCCGGGGCGTCACGGGAGAAGTGGTGGCTCATCCACTTCCTGCGGCCCCGCTCCCCTCCCCCGCTCAGCCCGCCCCCACCCCCGCCCCCACTCCGGCAGCGGCCAAGCCTGCGGCGGAAGAAAGCCAGGCGGTGTTCATCCGCAGCCCCATGGTGGGTACGTTCTATACCGCCCCCAGTCCGGAAGCGGCCGCGTACGTCAAAGTGGGCGACCACGTCGGTCCGGACACGACGATTTGCATTGTGGAGGCCATGAAGGTCTTCAATGAAATCCCGGCAGAAGTCTCCGGAAAAATCGTCGCGGTCCTAGTGGAAAACGGCGATCCGGTGGAATACGGGCAGCCGTTGTTCAAGGTCGACCCTTCGGTCTAGCGAGCGATGTACAAGCGGATCCTGATAGCCAATCGTGGAGAGATCGCGCTGCGAATCATCCGCGCGTGCCGCGAGCTGGGCGTCGAGACCGTGGCGATCTTCAGCGAGGCGGATCGGGGGGCCGCGTATCTGGACCTGGCGGATGAAGCCTACTGCGTCGGGCCGGCCCGTAGCGGCGACAGCTACCTGAAGATCGATCGAGTGATCAGCGCCGCGGAAGTCGGGAACGTGCAGGCCATCCATCCCGGCTACGGTTTTCTGGCCGAAAACGCGCATTTCAACGAAATCTGTCGCAGTTGCAAGATCGATTTCATCGGGCCCTCGCCCGAGGCGATGAAAATGCTGGGCGACAAGAACCAGGCCCGCAACCTGGCTCGCGAGGCCCAGGTGCCGGTGGTTCCCGGCAGCGAGGGGTTGCTAGAGAGCGAAGATGTGGCCCTCGAGGTCGCCCACGAAATCGGCTTCCCCGTCCTGGTCAAGGCGGCGGCCGGCGGCGGCGGGAAAGGGATGCGCGTGGCTCTGAACGACCTGGCGCTGAAACAAGCCGTGCAAAACGCCCGCATCGAGGCAGAAGCGGCCTTCGGCGACGGTAGCGTTTACCTGGAGAAATACGTCGAGCGGCCGAGGCACGTCGAAGTCCAGATCGTCGCTGACCAACACGGCAATGCCGTGCACCTCTGGGAGCGGGATTGTTCCCTCCAGCGCCGCCATCAAAAACTGGTCGAAGAAAGCCCCGCCCCGCTCCTCTCCGAGGAGACCCGACAAGCGATGTGTGAGGCCGCCGTGCGCTTGATCAAAGCCGCCGACTACACCAACGCCGGGACCGTGGAATTTATCGTGGATGCTCAAGGCAACTTTTACTTCATCGAAGTCAACGCTCGTATCCAGGTGGAACACCCCGTGACAGAAATGGTCACCGGAATCGACTTGATCAAGACCCAAATTCGCGTGGCCAGCGGCGAACCGCTCGGCTTCCAGCAGGAAGATATCCACCTGCACGGGGCGGCCATCGAATGCCGGATCAATGCCGAAGATCCGGCCCACAACTTTCGGCCGTCACCCGGGCGAATCGAACAGCTGATCGTCCCCGGAGGGCTCGGTGTCCGCTTCGACTCCCACGCTCATGCCGGCTACACCGTCTCCCCCTTCTACGACTCGATGATCGGCAAATTGATCGTCCACCAGCCAACCCGCCAGGAGGCGATCAGCTGCCTGTTGCGGGCCCTGGCGGAACTGCAGATCTCCGGGATCAGCACCACGGCACCCCGTCAGATGGAAATGTTGCAGCACACGGCATTCGCCGAGGGCCGCATCGATACGAACTTTGTGGAGCGTACCTGGGGCGGTTGATCGGCTTCTTGCCGGTGGCAAACCGAGCGGCCGGCCCGCGGCGGGAAAACGAACCGCGGCCCCGCCGGGCCTGTTACGAGCTGAGCGTCCCCTTGGTGCTGGGGACCCCCCGCATCCGCTCGTCCGGTTCCACGGCCATCCGCAGCGCACGGGCCGTGGCCTTGAAAATCGCTTCGCTGACGTGATGACTGTTCCGCCCATAAGGCACCTGAATGTGGAGGTTGCACAGGGCGTTGGCGGCGAAGGCCTGGAAAAAGTCTTCCACCAGCTGGCTGTCAAAATCCCCAATCTTGGCCGTCGGCAGCTCGGCTCGAAATACAAACGCATACCGCCCGCTTAAATCCAACGCCACACTGGCCAGGCTCTCTTCCATCGGCAGGAGATAAAATCCGTAACGTCGGATGCCCGCCTTGTCACCCAGGGCCTGCTGGACCGCCTGGCCCAGGCAGATCCCCACGTCCTCCACCGTGTGATGCTGGTCGACCTCCAAATCCCCCGCAGCCTGCAGCTCCAAGTCCAGACAACCATGCTTGGTCAACAGCGTCAGCATGTGGTCGAAGAAACCGATCCCCGTCGCCACCGAGGAACGACCCGTCCCGTCCAGATTCACGGTCAACTGCACGTCGGTTTCCGACGTTTTGCGAGAGATCGATGCGCTGCGAGGCATGCCGCCACTGTCCGTGAAGAGTAAGAGAATCCGTTTTTGCGATTCAGCCGATCGTTCCTGCCACGGTCGCTGCGATCGCCCGTTTTTGGCCCAAACGCCCGTCCGCAAGACAGATACACAGCCGGTGGAGTATACTGAAGAAAGCCTTCGCTTCGCAAGTCGATTAAGCCTTGCCGGCGGGAAGGGGAACTGCGGCATGTCCATCTCCATCCTGATTGCTGACGATCACGAGCTGGTGCGGCGGGGATTGCGCCGGATGCTGAGCGGCAGTGAGGTGAAAATCGTGGGGGAGGCGGCAGACGGCCACGAGGCCGTGCACCAGGCGATGCAGCTGGATGTCGACCTGGTTCTGCTGGATGTCTGCATGCCCGAAGGGGGTGGCCTGCGGGCGCTCTCCGTCCTTCAAAAACAATGCCCCGACCTTCCCGTGCTGATGTTCTCTGCTTACGACAACCCCTCGCTCGTGGCTCGCAGCATGGCCCTCGGCGCGCGGGGGTATCTCTTAAAAAACGTCAACCGCGACCAGCTGTTGACGGCCATCGTCCAGGCGGCGGCCGGCGAAGTGCTGTGGCAGCCGGATGAACTGCGGAAGGGGGCCAGCAATCCCGCTCCGCCCAGGATGTCCCTGGATAGTGCCGACTGGCTGTCGGACCGCGAACTGGAAGTCCTGCAGCTGCTGGCGGCCGGGCTGAGGAACAAGGAAATCGCTCAGCAACTGCAGGTCAGTTCCGAAACGATCAAGGAACACGTGCACCATATACTTCGCAAGCTGAGCGTTACGGATCGGACGCAAGCAGCGATTTGGGCTGTCCGCCATGAACTCGCCTAAACATCACCTCCGCCGGGCCTGGCCGCTCCCCGAAATCACCCTCCCCCTGGCCCTGCTGGTCGTGATGATCGGGCTGCCGCCCCGCCGCTCGGCGGCCGGGACCGCGATTGTGGCCAACCGGACGCGAGACACGATCCAGTTTGCCGTTGCCGATCGGGAGGGCCGGTGGCGAAAGCTGACATTGAAACCGCGACAACTGGTTCCCATCCCCGTCGCCGCGCAGGCCCCCTGCCGGCTGACGTCGCCCTCCGGGCCGCGGTCCTACCAGCTGATGGCCGACTCGCTGTACCTGGCTCGCGCTGACGACGACCAGCAGCCGTATCTACAGCAGATTGTGTTCGGTCCCCTCTCCGCCGTGAAGGCGGCGCCCCGCAGCCCGGCGGGGGCCGATTGGACAAGCTCAGCCCCCGGCACGATCCGCGCACGGCTGTTTGTCGACGACGAAGACCATCGACGCGGACATGTCTGGCAACCCAAGGTCAAGCAGCGCATCGCCCGGGCCAACCAGGTGCTGGAGTACTTCTGCCGGATGCGAATCGAGATCGAAGGCTTTGATCGCTGGGAATCAGACGATCAGCTCAAGGATTTCAGCGAAGCCCTAACCGACTTCGAGAAGACCGCCTCCCGTGGGACGGCAGATGTCGCGATCGGTTTCACCAGCCAGTTTCCCATCACCCAGAAAATGCCCCACGCCGGGGGTACCCGCGGTCCGTTGCGATCCCATATTTTGATTCGGGAGTACGGTTTGCAGGCCAGTGAAGTGGAACGGCTGGAGATCCTGTTGCACGAGCTGGGCCATTTTCTGGGGGCCGCTCATAGCCCCGACCGCGGTTCCCTGATGCGGACCGTGCTGGGCGACGGCCAGGCCAACCTGCGTAGCTTTCGCGTCACTTACGACCCTTACAACGTCCTGGCCATGAACATCGTGGCCGATCAGTGGCGCCAGAGGCAGGCCCGTGATGTCCGACAGCTGGACGATCAAACCCGCCACCGGCTGGCGGCCATTTATGGCTTGATGGCCCAGTTCTACCCTCAGGATCAAGTGGCATTGAAGCTGCTGGGCCTCATGATGCGCTCTCCCGAATACGGCGCACTGGCCGTCCGCGACGCCGTGATGCAAGTGGCCCGAGCCAACCAGCAACGAGCGGCAACAGGCCAAAAATCGTATGCGGACGATTTGCTGATGGCGATCTACATCCGCGCGGCCGCCACCGTGGCCGCGAAATTGCCGCCCAAGTACCAGGCCGAAGCCTTCCTGCTGGGCCTGGGGCTCAGCCTCGATCAGCAAAACCTGCTCAGCCGCTTTTCACCCATCGCCCGAAAGCTGTCGTTGGCCGAGTCGGTCCAGCAACGCGAGGAACGGTTGCGGGTCATCGGCCAGCCTACCGTCCGCGGACGCGTCGATCTGGCCCAACATTTCCTGGCCACCGCCCTCTTGACCCTGAGCGTGGGGGCCAGCGGAGCGGAAACGGCAGGACTCTTCAAAGAAGTCCGAGATGCCTACAGCGGGACCGGTTTTAGCTTTGCCGATGTGGCCGCCGATCTTGCCGGAGTCCAATTTGCCACCGCCCTGCAAAATGACAAACTGAGCCTCCAGCAGATCCGAAAAAAATTTCGCGTTGCCGACTACGTTCCCGACGTCGCAGAACTGGAAGAAGGCCTCTCCCTGGACCAGCTGACCGACCGCTACGGAGCGCTGGCCAGCCCCCAATTTCAGGCTCACCTGGAACACCTCCGGCGACAGATTCGCCAGCTGCCCGGATATGGGCCTACCAAGCCTGAGAGTCCCGCGGAAGAAACCCCGGGGGGTTAACGTCCCTGACCTGCAGCGGCCAGAAGACCGGCCAGCCAGAATCGTTGCGGGTGGTGAACATGGAAGAAAAGGCGCTGTTCTCCGCCCGCGGACGCTGCTTGGAATCACCAAAGGCCTTCATCGCAGCGATCCGCTGCTGGCGCTGTTGAGCCCTATATTCGGCTTTGCGCCGCACCGCCGCGCGGGAATCCTCGTAGCGACGGAGCTCCTGGATGTAGAACCACATTTCTGGGGTGGGAGCGATATCGGCCAGGGAGACCTCTGCCTCCAACGCCGCTCGGTCCGCCACGCTCGGCCGAGCATCCTCGCCGCGGACCTCTCCGGTCCCGCGGCCGACCAGCACCAGCACCAACACCAACCAAAAGCCACCGCGCTTCATCACTCGTACCCCCCTCCCTGCACCGCTCGTCAGACCAGCCCCCCGGGCCGCCACAAAGCGAGGCCCACATCCCGTCTTATCTCGGTTCGGTCCCGAAGAGGCCCCGGGATCAGCAACTCCCGCAAAAACCGCCAACTTGCAAGAGGCGAGTGGCCGGTCAGGCAAACTGGGAGATCCCCGCGGACGACAAGCTTTCACCGCCCCGGGGGACCGGGGTGCCAACCAAAGCGTGGCTGGCTGAGCGATCATGGGCTGCTAGCAGCACTCGCCGCAGGAGTGGCTGGCGGCAAAGTTTTCGCGGGACCCGCCAGGGCGCTTTCGAGCCGCTCGCCACACAAGCTCTCCCCCCACCACGCACATCAACGTTCGACCAAGGAAATGATTTTTTTGCGTCCCTGCTCTTCGATGCCCAGCTTGCCTTCCCGAGCCAGCCAGCCCACGGCCTGCATCACGACGTCTCGCGGAGCATCGGCATCCTTGACAATCTTGGCCAGCGGCAGCGGCCCGGATTCGTACAGCAGGTGCCAGATCGCACCCGCGGTCTCTCCGATCTGCTCGACGCAAGCGGTGCTTGTAACTGTCGCCATCGTTCAATTCTCCGTTTCTAAAAATGGTCTGCTGCCCGCCAGTCTGCACTCAGCGTCCGCCTGCCAGCCCCCCCAGGTCCGGCGGCCCGGCAAATGCCAGCCTGCCTGCGGGCGCGCGCGGAATTATACCGAAACCGCCTAGGGTGTCAAAGCTGCCAGAGGCCGCGCAGCAAAAAGGCCCGATCGGCCGTGCGGGAAGGGCCGATCGGGCCTGTGTCACCATGAAAAGCTGGCTGCGTCCCGTGATGGGGTTGATGGCTGTCGGACGACGTCGTCGGGCAGCATCACGAGCCTAAGGTTCATAGTGCCCCACGTTTTGGTGTACGGTCAGGCCCGGCGGCTGCGGGGGCCGCCGGGCCAGGTGGGTCAACGTGGTTGATACGGCTCTAGAGCAGGTTGCGTGCCAGGGAAGAACGATTTGGGCAACAGCAGCTGGCAGCCTGGGCCGAGAGGCCGTATTTGTAGGGAAAAAAGGTTCCCCAGGCCGTTTTGCAGGCCAGTCCAGCCCTCCCCCCGGCGGGCTGGCGGTTTGTAATTTCTGCAAAACGCCCTCCAGAAACTTTGTAACTCCGGGCCTGGCGGACCCTGGTCGGCCCCCCCATGCCGGAGGGGGCCCCCACCGACGGTGGGACCCAGCGATAGCCAACAGGGCGGCGAGCGGGGCGGCGGTGACCAGCCAACAGCTCGCCCGCCCGCCAAGGCGGGCCCCTGCGGGGGGATCCAGGGTCCGCTCGGCGAACGCAGCAGCACGAGCAGGAAGTTGTGCAAGACGCCCTGCCGCTAGGCGGCTGCGACCGTCACCAGCTCCTCCTGAACGGCCTCAATCTGGTCCGCGGAAATCGCCGGGAGTTGTTCGGCGAAACCGACCAGCAAGGCCAGATCGCAGAGCCGGTTGATGCGGCGCGGGACCCCGCCGGTGATGGCGAACAGAGCGTCCAGGGCGGCGTTTTCAAAGAGGGGCCGTGGCGCACCGGCCACGTTCAAGCGATGATGGACATAGCTGGCGGTCTCTTCCAGATTCAGCGGTCTCAACAGACACTTGACCCCCAAACGTTCCTCGAAATCCGACAAGCGATCGAACATCGGCAGGAGGCGGGTCTGGCCCAGCAACAATGTGGTGATCAGCGGCTCGCCACCCCGCTGGAAGTTCCCCAACAACCTCACGCACTCCAACCCGCCGGTATCTTCCAGCAGGTGCGCTTCGTCGATGATCAGGACCACATGGCCGCCCTCGGCTGCCCTGGCCTGCAGGGCCGCCTCGATCGTTCGCACGTTGGCCTGGACCTCTCCTGCCGCGGCGGCCTCCCCCAGTTCGGCGGCCACGTACGCCAGCAGTTGTTCGGCGGACATTTGCGGATACACGATCTGCACCACCGGACCGATCGTCTCGGGCCATGCCTGTTTCAGCGATTCGATCAGCAGGGTTTTTCCCAACCCCGCATCGCCCGCTAGCAAGCCGCCGCCTCGTCGGCCCTCGATGGCATACCGCAACTTCAAGAGCGCACCCTGGTGCGTCTCGCTGGGATAGTAAAAAGCAGGATCGACTCCGCTGGAAAAGGGCATGCAGTTCAACTGCCAGTAAGTGGTATACATCGGCAGGGGCTCCTCGGGCTGGGACTCAACCGGCTACACCCCCGCCGGCAGGGTGGGCATTGCGAACGATACCCATTGGTGTCACACCGGCCGCCAGCAATTCGCGGATACACCGTGCGGACGACGCTGTCGGCATCCTCGCTTCCGACTGTAACAGAATTACGCGGTCGACACCGCCGGCGGTGAAGACCGTGAACCCCGAGCGTTCCGAGGGCGGTTCCAGGGAGCCGGCATCGACCAACACCAGGTCAACATGACCGCGGACGACCGCGATCAGGCGACGCCAGTTCCCGGCCAGGTCCGCCTGCGGATGACGACCCGGTGCCTCGTCGGCCCACGATGCCAGGGCGATGCCATCCTCCAGCGAAGTAACCACCGTTTCGGCAACATCCACCGCAGCGGACGCAGGCTGGTTCCAACCACAGGGGGCCTGGATCCCCAGGCTGGGGGCCAAGGCGGGATGGGCGGCATGGGCATCGACCAGCAGCACCCGCAGACCCTCGGCGGCCAGCTCTCGGGCCAGGCAGAGCAGGAAGGTGGTCGAGCCCGATTGGGGGGCCAGCCCGGCCACGGCCACCACGTTCTGCCCCCCCTGGATCTCGTCCAGCACCCGCGCAGCGGCCGACTCCAATTCGGCACCGATCGCCTCCCGCAACGATTGGCAGACAGCCGGCCAGCGAAACCGATCCACCTCGTAGGCGGGCCGAAACTCCCCGCCAGCCACCGCCGCCACCCCGCTGGCCCCCCGCCCACCCGCCTGGAGAGTGCCCCCGGCGGTCGAAAGAAAAGTGTCCCCGGGGGCCGAAAGGGGAGTGTCCCCGGCGGTCGAAAGGGGAGTGTCCCCGGGGGTC